>DATJEK010000056.1:0-26363 GCA_035496715.1 Candidatus Eiseniibacteriota bacterium
CCCGGCGAACAGAAGCTTGAAGTCGACCGCCGCCGCATCCGCGAGCGGATCCACCGCCTGGGCGGAGACCTGGGGGAGCTCGGCAAGCGCCGTCTTTCGGGCATCCGCCGCAAGCAGGAGATGGAGCTCCCGCTCGTCGCCCTCGTCGGCTACACGAATGCCGGCAAGTCGAGCCTCTTCAACGCCATCACGAACGCGGACGTCGAAGTGAAGAACAAGCTTTTCTCGACGCTGGACACGACCACGCGCGGCGTCGTCCTGCCGGGCAACCTGAAGGCGCTCCTCGTGGACACCGTCGGTTTCGTCCGGGAGCTGCCGCACCACCTGATCGAGTCGTTCCAAGCGACGCTCGAAGAAGCCGTCCACGCCGATCTTCTCATCCACGTGGTGGATTCCAGCCGGGCCGACATCGATTCGACGGAGACCGCGGTCCGGACGGTGCTGTCGGACCTGGGGGCCGGTGAGAAGGACACGCTGACGGTTTACAACAAGGCCGACCTTCTGGACGACGCCTCCAGAAAGGCGCTCTTTCAGAAAAAAAAAGGGCCCAACAGCGCCTTCGTCTCGTCGCTCACGCACGAGGGACTGGGGCTTCTCCTCGAGACGGCGGCGGCCCGGCTTTCGGTCAACCGCCAGCTCCGGGAGATCTTCGTCCCTCGGGAGAAGCTGGGCCTGGCGCCCTTCTTGTACGAGCAGGCGTTCGTCGTTTCCCGCAGGGATACGGCCGAGGGGGCCTATTTTACCGTCCAAATTTCACGCAAGGCGGAGGGGATCTTTCAAAGCCGCTTGACAGGCTGAGCTTTTATGATAAACTAGGTTTAGCACTCATCCGGGTAGAGTGCTAATAACGAATCGGGCAGTTCCCGGGCACAGGGAGGGAAAGATCAAAAATGACTAGCGACATCCGATCCCGCAGAGATAAAATATTGGAGATCATCGTCCAGTCTTACGTCGAGACCGCCGAACCGGTGGGCTCGCGCACGATCTCTCGCCATTCGGATCTCGGCCTGTCCCCGGCGTCCATCCGCAACGTGATGGCCGACCTGGAAGAAGAAGGCTACCTGACCCAGCCCCACACCTCGGCCGGCCGCATCCCGACCGACAAAGGGTACCGGTACTTCGTCGACCGCCTGATGGGCCAGGAAGAGTTGAGCGCCGACGAAAAGGCCTGGGTCGTGAGCGAGCTCGAGCGCTCGCGCTCGATCGAGGGCATGGCCGAAAAAGTCTCGAAAGTCATCTCGAAGCTCACCGAGAACGCCGCCCTCATGTACATCAAGAATCTTCGGCGGCTGTCGTTTCTGACGGACCTGCTGGAAGAGCTGGCCGAAGCGCGCCGACTCGGAGAGTTCCTGGAAGAGGAGCCCGGGCTTTTCATCGACGGCGCGTTCCGCGTGTTCGACCAGCCCGAATTCCAGGACTCGGGCCGGATGCGCCTGCTCCTCCAGGCGTTCGACGAAAAGAACCATTTTCTCCAGGTGTTCGTGAAGGACCTCGAGAGCGAGGGCATCCACGTGCACATCGGCCGCGAGAACGCGCTGGGCAAGCTCGACAACGTGAGCTTCGTCGGCAAGGACTGCTATCTGGGGACCACGCCGATCGGGGGAGTGGCCGTCGTGGGGCCCACGCGGATGCGGTATTCGAAGGTCGTCGCCGTGGTCGACTTCGTGGCCGACACGGTCACCGAATCGATGCGGAGATTTTAAAGGAAACTTCATGAAGGAAGAGAAGCCGAACGAACCGGAAAAGGAAGCCGTGACGGAGGGCGACCGGCTGGCCGACCTGCGCGACCAGATGCTCCGCCAGCGGGCCGACTTCGAAAACGTCAAAAAGCGCCTCGAGCGCGACAAGGCCGAGGCGATCCGGTTCGCGAACGAGGGCCTGCTCGTCGAGATCCTGCGCGTGGTGGACACGTTCGACCGCGCGATGGCCAGCCTCGCCGAGGGGCACGATCCGGCCAAGGTCCGCGAGGGCCTGAAGCTGGCGCAGGACGATTTCCACCGGGTTCTCGAGCGCCACGGCGTGCAGCCGGTGGCTTCCGTCGGCAGCGAATTCGACCCCGCGCTGCACGAGGCGGTGGCGACGGTCGAGGCCCCGGACGTGAAAGACGGCACCGTCGTCGACGAGGTGCAGAGGGGATACCTTTTGAACGGAAGACTGATCCGCCCCAGCCGGGTGCGGATCGCTCAGAAAAAAGAATAAAAGAATAAGGAGACGCAAACATGGCAGCTGAAAAAGTCATCGGAATCGATCTGGGCACCACCAACTCCTGCGTGGCGATCATGCAGGGCGGCGAACCCGTCGTCATCGCCAACGCCGAAGGCGCGCGCACCACGCCGTCGGTCGTCGGTTTCGCGAAGAACGGGGAGCGCCTCATCGGGCAGGCGGCCAAGCGGCAGGCGATCACGAACCCGGAGAACACCGTGTTCTCGATCAAGCGCTTCATGGGCCGGCGCCACAGCGAGGTCCTCGCCGAGGAAAAGCTCGTCCCGTACAAGGTCGTCGAAAGCTCGTCCGGCGAGCTTCGCGTGAAGACCGGCGGGAAGGAATATTCGCCGCCGGAGATCTCGGCGTTCATCCTGCAGAAGATGAAGCAGACGGCCGAGGACTATCTCGGCCACAAGGTGACGAAGGCCGTCATCACGGTCCCCGCGTATTTCAACGACGCCCAGCGCCAGGCCACGAAGGACGCCGGCAAGATCGCGGGCCTGGAAGTCCTGCGCATCATCAACGAGCCGACCGCGGCCGCGCTGGCCTACGGCCTCGACAAGAAGAAGAACGAGAAGATCGCCGTGTATGACCTGGGCGGCGGCACGTTCGACGTCTCGATCCTCGAGATCGGCGACGGCGTGTTCGAAGTCCGTTCGACCAACGGCGACACCCACCTGGGCGGAGACGATTTCGACCAGAAGGTGATGGACTGGCTCGCCGACGAGTTCAAGAAGTCGGACGGCATCGACCTCCGGAAGGACCGCATGGCCCTCCAGCGCCTGAAGGAAGCCGCCGAGAAGGCCAAGTGCGAGCTCTCTTCGAACACGCAGACCGAGATCAACCTGCCGTTCATCACGGCGGACGCCAACGGCCCCAAGCATCTGACGGTGACGCTGACGCGCGCGAAGCTCGAGCAGCTCGTCGACGACCTGGTCCAGCGCTCGATCGCGCCGTGCAAGAAGGCTCTCGAGGACGCGAAGCTGACGGCCGCGGACATCGACGAGGTCGTGCTCGTGGGCGGCCAGACGCGCATGCCCAAGGTGCAGGAGATCGTCAAGCAGCTCTTCAAGAAAGAGCCCCACAAGGGAGTGAATCCGGACGAAGTCGTCGCCATCGGCGCCGCGATCCAGGGCGGCGTCCTGGTCGGGGACGTGAAGGACGTGCTTCTCCTCGACGTCACGCCGCTTTCGCTGGGCATCGAGACGCTCGGCGGGGTTTCCACGCGGCTCATCGAGCGCAACACCACGATCCCCACGAAGAAGAGCCAGGTGTTCTCGACGGCCCAGGACAGCCAGCCTCAGGTCGAAATCCACGTGCTGCAGGGCGAGCGCGAGATGGCCAAGGACAACCGCACGCTCGGACGCTTCACGCTCGACGGCATCGCGCCGGCCCCGAGAGGAGTGCCGCAGATCGAGGTCACCTTCGACATCGACGCCAACGGCATCGTGCACGTCTCGGCCAAGGACAAGGGCACCGGCAAGGAGCAGAAGATCCGCATCGAAAGCTCCAGCGGCCTCTCCAAGGAAGAGATCGAGAAGATGACCCGGGACGCCGAGGCGCACGCCGCCGAGGACAAAAAGAAGAGGGAGGTCGTCGAGGCCCGCAACAAGCTCGACGCGCTCGTCTACCAGTCCGAGAAATCGCTGAAGGAGCTGGGCGACAAGGTCTCCGCCGTGGACAAGGAAAAGGTCGAGGCCGCGCTGAAAAAAGCGAAGGAAGCGCTCGCCGCGGAGGACGTCGAAAAGATCCAGTCCGCCGAGCAGGAGCTCACGGCCGCTTCGCACAAGATCGCCGAGGAGATGTACAAGCAGGCGGCGAGCCAGCAGAAGCCGGGCGAGGACGGCGGAGCCAACGGCGGCGCGAAGGCCGAAGAGCCTCAGGAAGCGGAATACAAGGTCGAAGAGAACGACAAATAAAAAAATAGGCGGCAGGCGATCGGAAGAGCGGTTGCCTGTCGCCTTGTTTTATTGAAAACGGGAAGTTTGTGAGCAAACGAGATTACTACGAGATCCTCCAGATCACCCGCGAGGCGTCCGCGGACGATCTGAAGAAGGCCTACCGCAAGTGCGCGATCGCGCATCACCCGGACAAGAATCCCGGCGACAAGAAGGCCGAGGAGCGCTTCAAGGAAGCCACCGAGGCCTACCAGGTGCTCTCCGATCCCCAGAAGCGGGAGCTCTACGACCGCTTCGGCCATGAAGGGCTGGCGGGGGCGGGCGGCGCGGGCGGATTCTCCTCGGCGGGTTTCGGCGAGATCTTCGAGGACATCTTCGAGGACTTCTTCGGCGGCGGCGGCTCGGCCCGCTCGCGCCAGCGCGCGCGGCGCGGCAGCGACATGGAAACCGGGATCGAGATCACGTTCGAGGAGGCCGCGTTCGGCGCCGAGAAGACGCTGAGCGTCCGCCGGGAAGAGGCCTGCGCGACGTGCAAGGGCGACGGCGCGAAGCCCGGCACTTCCCGCGCGACGTGCTCGACCTGCCGCGGGTCGGGACAAGTCGTCGCCTCCAGCGGGTTTTTTCAGATTGCGAGGACCTGCCCGCGCTGCGGCGGACAGGGGAGCACCGTGGAGCATCCCTGCGGCGACTGCCGCGGCTCGGGCCGCACGGTCGTCGAGCGCAAGCTCCAGGTCAAGATCCCGGCCGGCGTGGACAACGGCATGCGGATGCGCATGCCGGGCGAGGGCGAGGCCGGCGCGCGCGGAGGGCCCCGCGGCGATCTTTACATCGACGTCGCCGTGAAGCCGCACGCCTTTTTCACCCGCGACGGGGACAACCTCCTCTGCGAGGTGCCGATCAGCTTCACGCAGGCCGCGCTCGGCTGCGAGATCGAAGTGCCGACGCTCGGCGGCCCTGCGCCGCTCAAGATCCCCGCGGGCACGCAGGGAGGCAAGGTCTTCCGCCTGAAAGGGAAGGGCCTCGCGTCGCTGAAATACCCGGGCGACCGCGGCGACGAGGAGATCCGCATCGCCGTCGAGACTCCGACGCACCTCTCCGACAAGCAGAAGGAGCTCCTCCGGCAGTTCGCCGAGATCTCCGGGGACAAGGTGAATCCGATTTCGGCGGGTTTTTTCGGCAAGGTCAAAGAAATTTTTTCGAAATAGGAGAAAAAATGCCGACTTACGATTATCGCTGCCTGAAATGCAAAAAAACTTTCGAGCAGATGCAGAAGATGTCCGATCCCCCCCTGAAGAAGTGCGTCCGCTGCGGCGGCAAGGTCGAGCGCCTGATCGGCGCCGGGGCGGGGCTCATCTTCAAGGGTTCCGGCTTCTACATCACGGATTACAAGAAGCCATCCGCCTCCAAAGACTCCAAGGACGTGACGCCCGCGAAGGCGAAGAAGGAGTCTCCCGCGAAGAAAAAGGACGATGCCTCCTAAATTCGAGCGCGCCGCCGAGCGCGCCGCGGCCGCCTGGCTCGCCACCGGCCTTTACGCCTGCCTGATTTTCGCGATCTCCGCGATCCCGCACATCCCGGTTCCCCCGAAGCTGCAAATGATGAATGCGGACAAGCTTTTTCATATGATAGAATACGGCTTCTTCGGCGTGCTGATCGTGCGGTCGTTCGGCTTCAGCTTCGAATTTCCGTCGGAGTTCTGGCTCGGCCTGGCCGCGCTGGCGGCGGGCGTCGTGTACGCGACGACCGATGAGTTTCACCAGAAGTTCGTTCCCGGCCGCAGCTCGGATCTGATGGACGGGTTGGCCGACACCGCCGGCCTGGCCGCCGGCATCGCCCTCTGGCTCTTCCGGAGCGGGCGCAAAACTTCCAACGACAGGAGAGGATAAGAGAAATGTCCGAAATCACGGGTTTTTGCGGCTGGCGCTACGACAAGAAAAAGGTCAAGGATCTCTCCTCCGTTTACGCGCCCCCCTACGACGTCATTTCGAAAGACCAGCAGGAGTCGCTGTACGCCAAGAACCCGTTCAACGTGATCCGGCTCGAGCTCGGCAAGGACGAGAGCGGCGACCACGCCGCGCGCAACAAGTACACGCGGGCCGGCCAGACGCTCCGTTCGTGGAAGGCGTCCGGCGTCCTCCGGCGCGACGAGCGGCCCTCCATTTACGTGTACGTCCAGGACTACAGGGAAGAAGGCCGCCCGAAAACCCGCGTGGGGTTCCTCGCCGCGATGCGGATCGACGAAAAGAAAGTGCTGAAGCATGAAAACACGCTCGCGGCGCCCAAAAAGGACCGCCTGGCGCTCATCAAGGAAGTGCGCACGAATCTGAGCCCGATCTTCGGGCTGTTCGAGGACAAGTCGGGCGCCGTCCAGAAGCTCCTCAAGGCGTCCGCGCGCCGCACGCCCGACGTGGACGTGACCCTCGACGGGGTCCGCCACCGTCTGTACGTCGAGTCGGACAAGGAGCGCGTCGAGGCGATCTCGCGGCTCATGCGCGAAAAGCCGATGTTCATCGCCGACGGCCACCACCGTTTCGAGGTGGCCTGCCAGTACAAGAAGCTCGCGGGCGCGGCCGCGCGCCCGAACGGCTCCGACGGCCCGGGACGCGTGATGACCTATTTCACCGACTGCCTGCACAACCCGTTCAAGATCTTTCCGACGCACCGGCTGGTCCGGTGGCCCAAGGGCCTGTTCGACCTGACGTCGCTCCTCTCGACCGTGGGGAAGACCGAAAAGGTGAAGGACCTCGACGCGGTGCTGCGGCGCCTGGACAAGAACCGCGAGGAGACTCCCGGCAAGAAGTACACGTTCGGCGCCTATTCGGCGAAAAGCGGCTTCTGGCTCGTGACGCTGTCCCCGCGCGTGGCCGCGAAGGTGAAGAAGAACCCCGTCGACAAGCTCGACGTCGCGGTGCTCCACTCGGCGATCCTGGAGCCCCTCTTCGGGATCCGCGCGATCGAGAAGTCCGACGCGATCGATTTCACGCGCGACCCGCGCGAGGCGGTCCGGAGGGTGGACGGGGAGGAGTTCGACGCCGCCTTTTTCCTGCGGCCGACGTCCATGAAGGAGATGCTGACCGCCTCCAAGAAGGGCCTCAAGATGCCCCAGAAGTCGACCTACTTCTATCCCAAGCTCCTTTCGGGCCTCGCGTTCCACAGTTTCGGAGATTGAATCGGGCGGGGGAGTGTGTTAAGATCCACCTTTCACGGACTTTCCATTCGGGAGCGTCATGCCGATGTCGCCGTTCGAAACGCGTCTAAAAGTCAACACGATCCGCCTCCTGAAGCGCCGGGACATCCCCGAGGGCCTCTGGACGAAGTGCGAGGACTGCGGCGAGATCATCTACAACAAGACGCTCGAAGAAGATTTCAAGATCTGCTCCAAATGCGACTACCATTTCACCCTCTCGGCCCCCGAACGGGTGGCCCAGCTCATCGACGAGGGCACGTTCACCGAGCTGAACGGCAACCTCACTTCCGGCGACCCGATCAAGTTCAAGGGCCCCAAATCCTACGTCAATAAATTGAAGGAAGACCAGCTGGCGACCGGCCTGAAAGACGCCGTGATCACCGGCACCGGCCTGATGGGCCAGCTCAAGGTCGCGCTCGGCGTGACCGACTCGCGCTTCATCATGGGCTCGATGGGTTCGGTGGTGGGGGAGAAGCTGACGCGGCTCATCGAGCACGCGACCGAGCACAAGCTGCCCCTGGTGATCGTTTCCGGCTCCGGCGGAGGAGCGCGCATGTACGAGGGCATGTATTCGCTGATGCAGATGGCCAAGACGTCCCAGGCGCTCGCCAAGCACCACGAGGCGAGGCAGCTCTTCATCTCCGTCCTGACGAACCCGACGATGGCCGGCGTCATGGCGAGCTTCGCCTCCCTCGGCGACCTCATCGTCGCGGAGCCCAAGGCGCTGATCGGCTTCACGGGCCCGCGCGTGATCGAGCAGACGATCCGCCAGAAGCTTCCCGACGGTTTCCAGACCTCGGAATTCCTCCTGGAGCACGGCATGATCGACAAAATCGTCCATCGCAAGCAGCTGAAGCCCGCCCTCCAGCAGGTGATCGGCCTCTTCGGCGCCTCCTGATGCCCCAAGTCCGCCTCGTCAACGTCCGCAAAGTCTACTCCGGCAACATCACGGCCGTGCAGGACGTGTCCCTCGAGATCGAGCGCCGCGAGTTCGTCGTGCTCGTCGGCCCCTCGGGCTGCGGCAAGACGACGACGCTGCGCATGATCGCGGGCCTCGAGGAAATCTCGGGCGGCAAGATCTACATCGCCGACAAGGTCGTCAACGACATCCCGCCGAAGGACCGCGACATCGCGATGGTGTTCCAGAACTACGCGCTCTATCCTCACATGACGGTGTTTCAGAACATGGCGTTCGCGCTGAAGCTCCGGAAGTATCCGAAAGAAGAGATCCAGAAGCGCGTGAGCGAGGCGGCCGAGATCCTCGGCATCGAGAAGCTCCTCCAGCGCAAGCCCAAGGAGCTCTCCGGCGGCCAGCGCCAGCGCGTGGCGCTCGGACGCGCGATCGTGCGCAAGCCCCACGTGTTCCTCTTCGACGAGCCGCTGTCGAACCTCGACGCCAAGATGCGCGTCCAGATGCGCACCGAGATCAAGAAGCTCCACCAGCGCCTTCAGGCGACCATCGTTTACGTCACGCACGACCAGACCGAGGCCCTCACGATGGGCGACCGGATCGTCGTCATGAAGGACGGCGTGATCCAGCAGGTCGCCGACCCGCTCAACCTGTACGAGCGCCCGGTCAACAAATTCGTCGCCAGTTTCATCGGGAGCCCTCCGATGAACTTCCTGAACGGCCAGCTCGTACGCCTCGACGGGAAGATCTATTTTCAGAACGGGCCGTTCAAGGTGCGCATCAACGACGCGATGGCGCCGAAACTTTCGGACTACGTGAACAAGGAGATCGTGTTCGGCATCCGCTCCGAGGACATCTACGACAAGCTGTTCACGTCCTCGTCGTCGCCGGACAACACGATCCGCGCCACCTGCGAAGTCATCGAGCCGATGGGCGCCGAGGCGTATCTGTACCTGCGGTGCGGCGCCAACTCGTTCATCGCGCGCGTGTCGGGCCAGATCCGACCGGGCGTGAACCAGGACCTGGACCTGGTGTTCGACATGGGTCAGGCCCACTTTTTCGACAAGGACACCGAGAAGTCCGTCCTTTGACACGGGAGGCGCCCTGCCGCCTTTTTTCATCCCGATCCTAGCGTATCTCCTCTGGATCGCCGTGCTGGTCTCGTACCTGCCGGTCCTGAAGCTCGACCTACACCTCTCCGACCAGTTCGTCGCCGCGCACTTCTTCCTCTCTCACCTCATCCTCGTGTTCGCCTGGGCGCTTTCCGGTCCCGGTGTGGCGGCCGTGCTGAGCCTCCTGTCGGCGCTCCTCTCGATCTATCTGGGCCTCGGCTCGAAGGAACCCGCGTTTTATCTGCAGGTCCTGGTCTACGGCGGCCTCTTCTTTTTTATGGCGCTTTACCTGCAGGCCAGCCAGCAGAAGGCCAACGACAAACGGATCGCGCGGGAGAAGATCTACGAGGATCTCAACCTCGCGGAGAAGGAGATCGTCAAGAAGGACGAGCTGAAGGAGGCGCTTCAGAAGAAAATCGACCACTTCCTCGATCTGCAGCGTTTTTCGGAGGAGCTGAAGGGGGCGCAGGGCCTCGACGAGATCGCGCGGAAGATCGTGCTCGAGGCCCGACAGGTCCTCGCGAAGGCCGACGAGTGTGTGCTCTACCTCGTCGACGAACCCAAGCAGGAGCTCCAACTCATCGCGGCCGATCCCGCGCTGAACGACGAGGACCCCGAAGAGGGCGGCCGCGCGTTCGACCACTGGGTGATGAAGCGCTCGCAGGCGGTGATGATCGAGGACACGCGCGACGACTTCCGGTTCACGTCCGAGACGAAGCCGGACCTCGACGACTGGCGCTCCGTCTGCGCGAGTCCCCTCATCACCGAAAACAAGGTGCTCGGCGTGATCCGGGCCAACGCCGCGCGGCCGGGCACGTTCACGGCCGACGACCTGCGCCTCCTCGACATCTTTTCGAGCCTGGGCGCCGTGACGCTGCGCAACGAGCTCCTCTACCGCACGATGGGCGAGCTCGCCACGCGGGACAGCCTGACCGGGCTCTACGTGAACCGTTTTTTCCAGGAGCGGCTCGCCGAGGAGTCGCGCCGCGCCTCGAGGAACCAGGAGCCGTTCGCGGTGATCCTCTTCGACATCGATCACTTCAAACGCTACAACGACGAATACGGCCACTCGGCGGGCGATCTCGTCCTGAAGAACATCGGCGCGCTCCTGCAGAGGACCCTGGGGCCCTCCGACCTGGCCGCGCGCTACGGCGGCGAGGAGTTCGTGGTCCTCATGCCCGGCAAGGGCAAGAAGGAGGCGCGCGCGCTCGCCGAGAAGATCCGCGTCGAGATCGAGGAGACCGTGTTCGTGCTCCGCCGCGTCGCGCGGCGCGTGACGGCCTCGTTCGGCGTGGCGGTGTTTCCGGCGGCGAAAACGAAGGAGGCGGTCATGATCGAGGCCGACCGGCGCCTCTATGAAGCGAAGAAGGGAGGGCGCAACCGCATATGTGGCGGTACCTAGCGCTCAACAGCCTCTGGTTTTCGATGCTCTTCCTCGTGCATTTTTTCGGCACGCGGCAGAGCCGCCTCCTCGTCCTGGCGTTCATTTTCGCGGCGGCCGCGTGGATCGCGCCGCGGTCCGGCGTCGACCCCTTCGCCTGGTTTTTCTACCTCTCGTTTTCCCTCCTGGTCTTCTGGGGCGCGTACCAGTTCAAGCGCTGGGCCTCGGCGTCTTCGCTGGCGCTGGACGAGGAGCTGGGGATGCTGACGAAGCGGTCGGAGGCCGTGAACGCGGAGCTGGAAAAGAAGAGCGCCGACACGGACGCGATCCGCGTGCACGCCGACGAAATCACGAACCTTTGCGCGAAGATCAAGGAGATGTCCCAGTGCCTCGACGGCATCGAAGCCTTCCTCGTGCTGGGGGAGGCGCTGGCCAAAAATTTCCGTTTCGATTGCATGCGCCTGGTGCTTTTTCCCGACGGGACGCGGCGCGCGAAGAAAGGGGAGCAGGTCTACGAGCTGTACTGGTCCGACTTCCAGGGACTGTTCGACCGGAGCGTGTTTCTCCATGACCGGGAACGGATGAAGGGCGTCCTCGCGGACCTGGACCAGCGCGTCGTCTCCGAAGTGATGGCGGAGGGCAAGTCCGCCTTCGGCGACATCCCCGGCCGCCGGCGCGAGGAGGGCGAGGTTCCCCGCAGCGGTTCCGCGTACATGGCCCAGCCGATGTTCATCCACAAGCACGTTTTCGGGGTCATCGTCATCCTCGGCGTGCATCCGGCGGACGTGCCCATCTTCTCGATCCTCGTCGAGAGCTTCGTCGCCGACATGGAGCGCGTGCGGCTCTACGAGCGCGTCGAGACGCTCGCGATCACGGACGGGCTGACCGGCGTGTCGGTGCGGCGCCACCTGATGGAGCGCCTCGAGGCGGAGCTCGAGCGGTCGAAGCGCCAGGCGCTCAAGCTCTCGTTCCTCATGATCGACATCGACAACTTCAAGCACTTCAACGACCAGTACGGCCACCTGGTCGGCGACGTGATCCTGAAGGAGGTCGCCGACACGATCAAGAAAAACATCCGCGAGGTCGACCTCGTCGGCCGCTACGGAGGGGAAGAGTTCGGCGTCTTCCTCATCGAGACAGACGAATCGGGCGCTTTCTTCGTGGCCGAGCGCATCCGCCGCGCGATCGCCGAGCGCACCTTCAAGGCCTATCACGAGGACCTGCGCCTCACCGTCAGCATCGGCTGCTCGACTTACTCGCACGTCCTGCAGGACCTTCCCCAGATCGTCGAGTCCGCCGATCTCGCCCTCTACAAGGCGAAGCGCCAGGGGAAAAACCGCGTTCATCTGTCGAGCATGGGGGTCTAGCGGGAGGCGGAAGAGGGGGGCTGGAAGCGCGTCCGCATCTTCAGGAAAGTTTTCTCCCATAGATGGTAGGACGCCGCCGCGGCGAGGAAGCTGAACGCGAGGTTCACGGGGAAGAGGTGCCACCACTCCTCGCCCCATTCGCGTTTATAGATGAAAAACTCCTGCCAGATGTAGAGGCTGTAAGACAGCGTGCCGACGTAGACGCACAGCGGATGGTTCAGGAGGCGGAACAGCTTCCCGTCGGAGCGGGTGACCGCCCCCGCCAGGAGAAACGCCACGCAGGCGGACGTCAGGGTCCTGCCGAAGGGCACCGTGAAGAAGCTGGCCTTGCCTTCGAGGCAATGGTAATTCGTCGCCCAAATCGCCAGGACGCAGAGATACCTCGCGCGGCTCTTTCCCCACGTCAGCGTTTCCCATCGCCGCGGAAAGGCCGCCCGGCCGACCGCCAGAAGACAGCCCGCCATCAGCGAGTCCGCGTAGCCCAGGAAAGGTTCGAGGGTGTAAACGCGCCATTCGGGGCGCAGATACGCGAGCACCCGGGAAACCGGCGCCAAAACAACGATCAGGAAGGCGATCCCGGCGATCGAGCGCAGGGACAGCCGGATAACCCAGGGCCAGAGCAGGTAAAACTGCTCCTCCACCGCCAGTGACCACAGGTGGGCCAGGAGCCAGATCCGGACGACGGCGAAGTTCATCGAGAAGGTCAGGGCGAAGACGAAGAGGCGGCCGGGTATCCCCAGTCCCGCACTCGCCCCATAAACGTAAATAATCAGAATGTAGAGCGCGCAAACCGGCAGGATCCGCAGGCCCCTGCGGGCGTAGAATTTTCCCACCGCGAGGCCCCGGTCCGAAAATTTTTCGTTCAAAAGGAGCGTGGTGATGAGAAAGCCGCTGATCACGAAGAAAATCGTGACCCCAAGGTCTTCCTGGACCAGGTAATGCAGGAAATGAAAAACAGGACCGCCGCGTTCGGTGATCGCCAGATGCCCGATCAGCACGATGACGATCGAGACCGCCCGTAATCCGTCCAGCGAAGGAATGCGCTTCGGCGAGAGGGGCATGCGCTTATTCTACGACGTAACGCTTTATCAATAAAAGGATAATCGGTATAATAGCGGGATGAAAAACGCCGCTATCGGGGTCGACATCGGGGGGACGAGCGTCAAGATGGGCGTGGTGGGGCCGAACGGCCGCATCGTGTGCCGTTCCAATTTTCCCACGGGACGCCACGCCAAGAAGTCCGACGTCCTCGACAGCCTCTACGAGCACTCCAGATCCCTGACCGCCCAGGCCAAAAAGGCGGGCTTCAGGGTGACCGGCGTCGGCATCGGCGCCCCCGGCCCCATCGACGTCGAGCGCGGCTTCGTCTACAGCTTCCCCAATATCCACGGCTGGGAAAACACCCCTCTCAGGAAGATCCTCGAGAAGCGCCTCAGGCTGCCCGTGCGCATCGACAACGACGCGAACGCGATGGCGCTCGGCGAGACGCTGTTCGGCGCGGGGCGCGGCGCCAAAAACACGATCGCGCTCACGCTCGGGACCGGCGTGGGCGGCGGCATCGTGATCGACGGCAAGCTCTTTCACGGCCCGACGTACTCGGCCGCCGAGATCGGCCACATCGTCCTCAACGAGGAAGGCCCCCAGTGCGGCTGCGGCAACCGCGGATGCATCGAGACCTACGTCGGCAACGGCTACTTCGTGCGCGAGGTCCGTTCGCGCCTGGCCGCCGGGGAGAAGAGCGTGCTGAAGCGCTGGATCGAGGAGGACGGCCGCGAGCTCACGCCGTACCTCGTGTGGCAGGCGGCCAAGAAGGGGGACGGGTTCGCCAAGAAATTCTGGTGGGAGACCGGCCTGCATCTGGGCAACGCGCTCGTCGGCCTCGTCAACGTGTTCAATCCCGAGAAGATCATCCTCGGCGGCGGCGTGGCCCAGGACAAGCCCCACCTCCTGGACTCGGTCACAAGGACCATCAAGAAAAAAGCGTTCCCGATCGCCGCCCGCTCTGTTAAAGTAGTGCCTGCCGCGCTCGGCGTGGACGCGGGCTTGATCGGTGCCGCGGCTCTCGTGCTGGCCGCCGACCCCAAACGCGGCCGCCGCGCATAGACGTTAGAGGAACCCGAAACCCGGATGACCCGTTTTTCCCGAAAGTTTTTCTCCTGTTCCTTCGTTTTGACCTTCCTTTTCGCCGCGGGCCGGGCTTTCGCCGCCGACAGCGGCACTCCGATCCAGGTCCACGGGGACACCGTCGAATATTTTCATGACGAAGAGAAGGTCGTCGCCACCGGTCACGTCTCGATCGACCAGGAGGGGACGAAGCTGACCGCCGACAAGATGACGGTCTACATGAAATCGAAAGACGCCGTCGCGGAAGGCCACGTCGTGCTGACGCAGAAGGGGACGGTGTTCAGCGGCGACCGGGGCGAATACAACTTCGGCACGAAGATCGGCAAGGTGGAGGGCATGAAGGGCTCGATCGAGCCCCGCCTCTACGGCGGCGCCACCGAGATCGAGCGCGTGTCCGAGGACCATTACCGCGCGCACAACAGCTACATCACCTCCTGCTGCAGCGACAACCCCTTCTGGAAGGTGCAGGCGCGCGACATCGACATTTTTCCGGGCAAGAAAGTGGTCGTCCGGAACGCGCTTTTGTTCATCAAGGGCATCCCGGTCTTCTTCGTCCCCCTCTACGTCCAGCCGCTCGTCGATTTCGACCGATTCCCGGTGCAGCTGGTGCCGGGCTCGAATTCCGAGTGGGGGCCGTTCCTCCTCAGCAAATGGCGGTACGACCTCCTCGACACGCCGGCGATCCAGTCGAAGGGGAATCTGCTTCTCGACTACCGCGTGAAGAGGGGAATCGGCGCGGGCGCGGAGAATTATTACAAGGGCGACGCCGTCGGCCGCGGCGCCGCGCGCGTCTACACGATCCGCGACCAGGACGCGCCGCCGGACGGCCACACCGGCAGCCGCTACCGCGCGCAGTGGCGCCACCAGGCGCGCCTCACCGAGTCGACGACGCTCACGACCGAGATCAACAAGCTCTCCGACCCCGAGATCGTGAAGGACTTCTTTTATTACGAGGAATACCAGCGCGACGCGCTCCCCGACAACTACGTGTCGCTGATCACCTCGAAGCCGGAATACTCGCTCTCGATCCTCGACCGGGAGCGCCTGGACGACTTCTACAACGTCGTCGAGCGCAGCCCCGAGATCCGCTTCGACACGCACACGCGCCGCTTCGCCGAGACGCCGTTCTACCTCCGCCAGGAATTCCAGTTCGCGAACCTGAAGCACCAGTTCGCCGATTCCAAGCTCGAGGAGGACGTGCTGCGTTTCGACGTGAACCAGACGCTTTCCTACGACGCGTCGCTCGGGCCGGTGTCCGTCACGCCGCGCGTGGGCACGCGACAGACCTACTACTCGCGCAGGATCGACTCGAGCGAGGACGAGGTGCGCGGGACGTTCGACCCGGGCCTCGACCTCTCGACGCGTTTTTTCAAGACGTATGACTGGTCGAACCACGCGCTCGGCCTCGACTGGAACGGCATCCGCCACATCTTCACGCCGACGGCCAGCTACAACTTTCGTCCGAATCCGACCGTGAACCGCACCGTGCTCGCCCAGTTCGACGCGCTCGACGCCGTCGACAAGCGCAACTTCTGGCGGTTCAATTTCGAAAACAAGATCCAGACCAAGGAGCACGTCGGACCCGACCTCCTGCAGACCCGGGAGATCGCGCGCGTGATCCCGTTCTTCGACATGGACTACGACACGCACCGCCTCGACAACATCGGGCTCGATGCCGAGCTCCGGCCCTACCCGTGGCTGGGTCTCGAGGGGGACGTCATCTACAACAACGTCGTCGACCGCGTGGAGACCGCCAACGGCGACATCTATTTCAAACGCGGCGACTGGGAGGTCGGTCTCGGTCAGCGCTACCTTCGCGAGGAATCGAGCCAGACGACGGCCGACCTGCGCTGGCACATCAGCGACGAATATCAGCTGCACCTCTACGAGCGGTTCGAGTTCATGGAGAACAAATCGAGGGAGTTCGAGGCCACGCTGACGAAGGTGTTCGAGTGCGTGATCGTGGACTTCACCTTCAACCAGCGCGAGGGCAGCGGCGAGAGTTTCTTCTGCGTGTTCCGACTGAAGGGCTACCCCAAAGCGTCCTTCTCGATGAGCCAGAGCTACAACCATCCGAAAGAGCCGGCCTCCACCGCCCGGCTGTAAAAAAAGGAAAAGGACTCCGCATGAACATCGCCGTCGTCGGTTCCGGGTACGTGGGTCTCGTCTCGGGCGCCTGCTTCGCCAGCCTCGGCAACCGGGTCGTCTGCGTCGACATCGACGAGAAAAAAGTCGCCGCGCTGAAAAAAGGCCGGATGCCGATCTACGAGCCGGGCCTCGAGGAGCTGATCCGGGAAAACCTGAAGAAAAAGAACATCTCGTTCACGACCGACCTGCGCTCCGCCGTCCGCCGCTCGGACGTCATCTTCATCGCGGTCGGGACGCCGCCGCGCGCCAACGGCGAGGCCGACCTCTCCTACGTGGAGAACGTCGCGCGGACGATCGCCCGCGAAATGACCTCCTACAAGATCGTCGTGGAAAAGAGCACGGTCCCCGTCCAGACGGGCGAGTGGATCCGCCAGACGCTGAAGGCGGCCGCGAAGAAGGGCGTGTCGTTCGACGTCGCGTCCAATCCCGAATTCCTCCGCGAGGGGAGCGCGGTCCAGGACTTCATGCACCCCGACCGCGTCATCCTCGGCGTCGAATCGCCGCGCGCCGAGAAGGCGCTCACCGAGCTCTACAAGCCGCTCAAGTCGCGCATCCTCATCACGGACATCAAGTCCGCCGAGATCATCAAGCACGCGTCCAATTCGTTCCTGGCGACCAAGATCTCGTTCATGAACGCGATCAGCCGCGTCTGCGAGGCGGCCAAGGCGGACGTCGAGCTCGTCGCGCTCGGGATGGGCCTCGACGCGCGGATCGGCAAGAGCTTCCTCAACGCCGGCATCGGTTTCGGCGGATTCTGTTTCCCCAAGGACCTGGCCGCGTTCATCCGCATCTCGGAGAAGCTGGGCTACGACTTCGATCTCCTGAAGGCCGTCGAGCGCATCAACGAGGACCAGAAGAAGTACTTCATCAAGAAGATCGAAGAGGCGATCTGGAACATCAACCACAAGACGATCGGCATCCTCGGCCTCTCGTTCAAGCCCAACACCGACGACATGCGCTTCGCGCCGAGCCTCGACATCATCGCGGACCTGCAGGCGCACGGCGCGAAGATCCAGGCGTTCGACCCGCACGCGATGACGAAGGCGCGCGGGCTCCTGAAGGGCGTCAAATTCTGCAAGGACAGCTATTCCGCCTGCCGCGGCGCGGACTGCGCGGTCGTGCTGACGGAATGGGACGAGTTCAAGGAGATCGATCTGAAAAAAGTGAAATCCCTCCTCAACCAGCCCGTCATCGTGGACGGCCGGAACATTTACGAGCCCAGGAAGATGAAGGCGCTCGGGTTCCGCTATTATTCGATCGGCCGGCCATGAAGAAGACCTCCGCGCGCAAGCGCCGCATCCTCGTCACCGGAGGCGCCGGTTTCATCGGCTCCCATCTGGTCCGCCTGTGGCTTCGCGAGGACCCGGGCGTGTCCATCGTCAACCTGGACAAGCTGACCTACTGCGGCGACCCCGCGCGTCTGGCCGACGTCCAGGGGGATCCCCGCTACCAGTTCATGCAGGGAGACGTCCAGAATCCCGCCGACGTGAAGCGCGCGATCGCCGGCTGCGACGGCGTCGTGCACCTGGCCGCCGAGACCCACGTCGACCGCTCCCTTCTGGAGGGCAAGGTCTTCTTCGAGTCCAACACGATCGGCACGTACGTCCTCCTCGAAGAGGCGCGCCGCGCGCGCGTGTCGCGTTTCCTGCACGTGTCCACGGACGAGGTGTACGGGAGCCGGCTGACGGGCTTCTTCAAGGAGACGGACGCGATGAGCCCGTCGAGCCCCTATTCGGTCTCGAAGACGGCCGCCGACCTCCTGGCGCTGTCGTACGCGCACACGCACGGCCTCGACGTGGTCGTCACGCGCGGCGCGAACACGTTCGGCCCCTACCAGTATCCCGAGAAGGCGATCCCGCTCTTCGTGTCGAACGCGCTCGCGGACCAGCCCCTGCCGCTCTACGGCGACGGCCTCCAGGTGCGCAATTGGATCTACGTCGAGGATCACTGCCGCGCGATCCTGCGCGTGTTCGACCGGGGCAAAAAGGGCGAGGCCTACAACGTCTCTTCCGTCAACTACAAGACGAACATCGAGATGACCCGCCAGCTCCTGAAGATCCTCGGCAAGCCGTTTTCGCTCGTGAAAAAGGTCCGCGACCGCCTCGGCCACGACCGGCGTTACGCGCTCAACAACTCGAAGCTGCGCGCGCTCGGATGGAAAGAACGGTATTCGTTCCGCGAGGCGCTGGAAAAGACCGTTTTCTGGTACCGCGACAACGAGGCCTGGTGGCGGGCGATCAAGGAAAAAAACCGCGAGTTCAGCGAATATTACGCGAAGGCGTACGGGGACCGGATGAAGTGAAGACGCTCGTGACCGGCGCTTCGGGCCTTCTCGGCGGCGTCCTCATGAAGCGTCTGGGACCGGACGCGGTCGGCGTCTCCCGCCGGGGGGCAGGAGCCGCGGGCCCGCACCGGACCCTGGACCTGGCGGACTCGGCCGGCGTCCGGCGGTTCTTCGAGCAGGAGGCGCCGGACCTCGTGATCCACGCCGCCGCGTTTTCCGACGTCGACGGCTGCGAGCGGGACCCCCAACAGGCGTGGACTTCGAACGCCCTGGCGGTGAAGCACCTCGCCGCCGCGTGCGCGCCGCGCCGCGTCCCGCTGGTGCACGTCAGTACGGACTACGTGTTCGGCACGCGCGGCAAGCGGACGCCATACACCGAGGACGACGCCGTCTCGCCGGTCAACATTTACGGGCTGACGAAGCTGGCGGGAGAAAACTTCGCGCGGAACGCGCCGGGGGCGATCGTGCGGACGAGCTGGCTGTACGGGCCCGGAAACCCTTCGAATTTCGTCAACGCGATCACCGCGCGGCTCAAGTCGGAGCCGCTCGTGAAGGTCCTGGACGACCAGGAGGATTCGCCGACCTCCGCGGAAGACCTCGCGGAAGCGCTCGTCCGGATCGGGGCCCGCCTGACCGGGCCCTCGGCCGGGGAGCATCTAGGCGTGTTCCAGGTCTGCAACGCCGGGAGCGCGACGCGGCTCGGAATGACTCTCAAGATGAAGGAGATGCTCGGGGTCTCCGCGCGGGTGGAGCCGTACGACCGCAGGGAGCTGAAGGGCCGCGTGGCGATCCGGCACGATTATCTCGTGATGTCGACGGCGCGGTACGAAAATTTTTTCAAGACCAGGCTGAGACGCTGGGAAGACGCGCTCAAAGAGTATCTGTGCGCGTCCTGATCACGGGCGGGGCGGGGTTCATCGCCGGGCACCTGATCGGCCATCTCTCGGGCCTCGGAGTCGAGGTTTTCGCCTCCCGTCGCCCGGGCGGCAAGACGGTCGCCGGGGAAAAAGAGGGAAAGGTGCGCGCGATCGACTGCGAGCTGACCGACGCCGCGTCGGTGCAGTCGCTCGTCGCCGAGGCGCGGCCGGACCGCATCTTCCATCTGGCCGCGCAGTCCTCGGTCTCGGACTCGTGGCGCTCGCCGGACGACGCGATCCGCGCGAACGTGCTGCCGGCGATCCATCTTTTCGAGGCCGTCCGCCGGTCCGCGCCGGGAGCGCGGGTGCTGACGGCCGGGTCGGCCCAGGAATACGGCCGCGTGTCTCCGGAGGAGCCGCCGGTGCGGGAAGACCGCCGGCTCGAGCCGGTGAGCCCCTACGGCGTCGCCAAGGCCGCGCAGGACCTCGCGGCCTGCCAGTACGGCCTGGGCGGCCTGCACGTGGTGCGCGTGCGCAGTTTCAACGTGATCGGCCCCGGCCAGGACGAGCGTTTCGCCGCGAGCGAGTTCGCGCGCCAGACGGCGCGCATCGAGGCCGGTCTTCAGGAGCCTTCGGTGTCGGCCGGCAACCTCGACTCCGTGCGCGATTTCACGGACGCGCGCGACGCGGCGCGGGCGCTGTGGCTGGCGCTAGAAAAAGGCGAGGCCGGCGAGGCGTACAACCTCTGTTCGGGCAAGGGGCGCGCGGTGCGGGAGATCCTCGATTTTTTCAGGCGCTCGAGCCGCGTGAAGTTCGGCGTCGAGCTCGACCCGGCGCGCATGCGCCCGGCGGAGACGCCGGTCCTCGTCGGGGACCCGCGAAAGCTCATGGAGCGCACCGGCTGGGCGCCGTCCTTCACGTTCGAGGAGACGCTGACGGCGATTTTGGAAGATTGGAGGGGGAAAGTTGCTCATTCAGGCGTTCAAGGAAAAGGTTAAAAAAAGAAAGCTCAGGATCGGCGTCGCGGGGCTCGGCTACGTCGGCCTGCCGCTGGCGGTGGCTTTCGCCAAGGCGGGGTTCCATGTGACCGGCATCGACGTCGACCGCGGCAAGGTCGAGCGGCTGAACGCCGGCGACTCCTACATCCTCGACGTGCCGTCGGAGGAGGTGCGGGCGCTGGTCAGCCGCCGCCGCCTCCACGCCGTCCACGAGCACAAGGTGATCGCGGGGCTCGACGTCATCGTCATCTGCGTGCCGACGCCGCTTTCCAAAAAGGGGAAGCCGGACATCTCGTTCGTCTTGAAGGCCACCGCCGAGATCGCCCGTCACCTCAAAAAAGGCCAGCTCGTCGTCCTCGAGAGCACGAGCTATCCCGGCACGACCGAGGACATGATGCTCCCGCTCCTCGAGAAAAAATCGGGGCTCAAGGTGGAAAAGGATTTCTTCCTCGCGTTCTCGCCGGAACGCGTCGACCCCGGCAACAAGAATTTCGACACGGTCTCGATCCCGAAGGTCGTCGGCGGCGTGGGCCGCTTCTCGACCGAGGCGGCGAAGGAAGTGTACGGTTCGATCATCCGCGAGACCGTGCCGGTCTCGTCCGCGAAGACCGCCGAGATGGTGAAGCTCCTGGAAAACACCTTCCGCAGCGTCAACATCGCGCTGATCAACGAGATCGCGCTGCTTTCGCACCGGTTCGGGATCGACATCTGGGAGGTCATCCAGGCGGCCAAGACCAAGCCGTTCGGGTTCATGCCGTTCTACCCGGGGCCGGGGATCGGCGGCCACTGCCTGCCGATCGACCCGGTCTATCTCTCCTGGAAATCGCGCGAGCACGGCTTCGTGGCCCGCATGATCGAGCTGGCCTCCGAGATCAACGAATCGATGCCCGAGAAGGTCGTCGAGCGCCTGATCGACCTCCTGAACACGCGGAAGGTCGCGTTGAAAGGGGCGCCGGTGCTCGTCCTGGGCGTCGCGTACAAGCGGGACGTCGACGACGCCCGCGAATCGCCGGCGCTCGACGTGATCGACGAGCTCAGGCGCCGCGGCGCCGACGTCTCCTACGCGGACCCGTTCGTCCCGGCGATCGACCTGAACGGCGTCCGGCTCCGCTCGAAAAAGCTCACGCGGGAGCTCGTCGCGCGCCAGCGCGCGGCCGTCGTCTTGACGGACCACTCGGCTTTCGATTACGCTATGCTCGTCAAGAGCTCGAAGCTGGTCTTCGACACGCGCAACGTCCTGAGAAAATACGAAAAAAATCCGAATGTCTTCTTCCTTTAAAGGCTTCCGCAGCGCGCTCGTCACCGGCGGTGCGGGTTTCGTCGGGCTGCACCTGGTCGACGCGGCCCTGGCGCGCGGCCTGCGGGTCCGCGTGCTCGACAATTTCTCCACCGCCTCGCCCTCGAACCTGAAGCCCTATGCCCGCCGGATCGAGGTCGTGCGGGGCGACATCCGCGACCCGCGCGCCGCGCGCCGGGCGGTGAAGGGCATGGACGCCGTGTTCCACTGCGCGGCGATCCGCTCGGTCATGAAGAGCGTGGAGGATCCGTTCCTCGCGCACGAGGTGAACGCCACGGGCGCCCTCGTCATGCTGGACGCCTCGAGCGCGGCCGGGGTGAAGCACTTCCTTTTCACGTCCACGAGCGCGGTCTACGGACTCGCCGTCGCGCCGCGCCAGCGGGAGGACGGCAAGCTCAGGCCGATGTCGCCCTACGGGGTCGCCAAGCTCGCGGCCGAACTGTACGCGAACTACTATTTTCTCGAAAAGGGCCTGCCGACCACGTCGGTGCGCATCTTCAACGTCTACGGCCCCCGCCAGAATCCCGAGTCGCGTTATTCGCTCGCGGTCCCCGGCATCCTCGACAGGATCCGCCGCGGCCGCCCGCCCGTCGTGGACGGGACCGGCCGGCAGGCGCGCGACTTCGTCTACGTCGGCGATCTGATGGCGGCGTGTTTCGCGATCCTGGGAAACCCGAAAAGCTACGGCAAGTCCTACAACATCGGCTCGGGCCGCGCCACGTCGGTGAACGACCTGGTGCGCAACCTGCTGTCGATCACCGGCAGCCGCCTGAAGCCCGTCCACGGGCCGAGGCGCAAAGGGGACCCCGAGCGCACGTGCGCGGACGTCGGGCTCATCCGCCGGGAGCTGGGGTGGAAACCGAAGGTGGGGCTGAACCGGGGGCTCACGGAGGTGGTTCGATGGCCCGCCAATTGAAAAAGCCGGTGCTCGTGATCGGCGGCGCCGGTTTCATCGGCTCCCACCTGTGCGAGTACTTCCTGGAGAAGGGCCACCGCGTGATCGCGCTCGACAATTTCATCACGGGCAGCCGGAAAAACATCGCCCATCTCGCGCCGCGGCGCGGCTTTTCGCTGATCCGCCACGACATCTCCAAGCCGATCCGCATTCCCGGGCCGATCGGGGCGGTGCTGAATTTCGCCTCTCCCGCGAGCCCGCCCGACTATCTCAAGTATCCGATCCAGACGATGAAGGTGGGCGCCCTGGGCACGCACAACGCGCTCGGGATCGCGCTCGCCAAAAAAGCGAAGTTCCTCCTGGCCTCGACGAGCGAGGTTTACGGCGACCCGCGCGTCAGCCCCCAGCCCGAGAGCTACTGGGGAAACGTCAACCCCGTCGGCCCGCGCGGCGTCTACGACGAGGCCAAGCGTTTCGCCGAGGCGCTGAGCCTGGCCTATCACCGCGAGCACCGGGTGGACGTGAAGATCGTCCGCATCTTCAACACCTACGGCCGGCGCATGCGCCCCGAGGACGGCCGCGTCATCCCCAATTTCATCACGCAGGCGCTCCTCGGGAAGCCGGTCACCGTCTATGGAGACGGCGGCCAGACGCGCAGCTACTGCTACGTGGACGACCTCGTCGACGGCATCGACCGCCTGCTCGGCTCGTCGCTCAACCGTCCGGTGAACATCGGCAACCCCAACGAAATGTCCGTCCTCAAGCTCGCCCAGGTCATCATCGATCTCACGGGATCGGCGAGCGCCATCGTCCACAAGTCCCTTCCGGTCGACGACCCCAAACAGCGCTGCCCCGACATCGCGCTCGCCAAGAAGGAGCTCGGCTGGGCGCCGCGCGTCGCGCTGCGCGAGGGCCTCGAGAAGACCATCGCGTATTTCCGCCAAGAAGTCCTGAAATCCCGGGTTTAAGCGCCATGACGGAGGCAGCCGGGGAGCCGATCTCGTCGATAGCCGTCTCCGTCGTCATCCCCGCTTACAACGAAGTCTCCTGCATCGGCGAATCACTCCGGCGCGTCGCGGCGTATCTTACCCTGAAGGGCCGTCCCTGGGAGGCGCTCGTGTCGACCGACGGGTCGACCGACGGGACCGACGAGGCGGTTCGCGCGTTCGCGGCGAGGCTCCCCGAAGGCCGGGTCCGGCTCCTGGCGTCCGCCGCCAACCGCGGCAAGGGGGCCGCCGTCCGGCGCGCGGTGCTCGAGGCCCGCGGGCGGTACGTCCTCGTCACGGACGCGGACCTCTCGGCGCCGATCAAGGAGTCCGACAAGCTGATCGACGCGCTCGAGGAAGGGTTCGACGTCGCGATAGGGTCGCGCGGCATCCGCAAGCCCGGCTGCGACGTGCGGCAGAGCCTGAAGCGGCGAGTCTCCGGGCGCGTGTTCAACTGGTTCGTGCGCGCGCTGCTTTTGCCCGATTTCCGTGACACGCAGTGCGGGTTCAAGGCCTTCCGCCTCGAGGCCGCCCGCGCGCTTTTCGAACCGATCCGCCTCGAGGGCTACGGCTTCGACGTCGAGGTCCTGTATCTGGCGCTCCGCAAAGGGCTTCGGGTGAAAGAAGTGCCCGTCATGTGGTCCCAGGGCCGCGACACGAAAGTCCGGCTCCTGAAAGATTCCTTCTCGATGGTCGGTCAGCTCTTTTTCCTGCGCCGCCACTACGGCAAATCCCTCGACAAGACCCGTTGATTGAGTTAAAATTTTCCGGGAGCAAGGAGATCGCGGCAGCGGCCTTCTTGCTCGCGTTCATTTTTTCAGGGGGCATCATGTCAGCGCACGCCGGTCCGGCCAGCCACACCAACCGTCTTTCCCGGGAAAAGAGCCCGTACCTGCTCCAGCACGCGGGGAACCCCGTCGACTGGTATCCGTGGGGGCCCGAGGCGTTCGAGAAGGCGGCGCGCGAAAACAAACCCGTCTTTCTCTCGATCGGGTACTCGACCTGCCACTGGTGCCACGTGATGGAAGAGGAGTCCTTCGAGAACCCCGCGACGGCCGAGATCCTGAACCGCGATTTCGTCTCGATCAAGGTCGACCGCGAGGAGCGCCCGGATATCGACAGCCTCTACATGAACTACGTGATGGCGACGACCGGCAGCGGCGGGTGGCCGATGTCCGTGTTCCTGACGCCATCCAAAAAACCCTTTTACGGCGGCACCTACTTTCCGCCCGAGGACCGCTACGGCATGCCGGGCTTCAAGAGCCTGCTGGCCGAGCTTTCCGGCGCCTGGAAGACCCGCCGCGAGGAGATCGACCGCTCCGCGGATTCGGCGGCGGAATTCCTCGGGGCCAAGCGCCGCCTCGACGCGCCGGCCGGAAAGCCCGGACCCGAACTCATCGCCCGGGCGGCGGAGAGCCTCTCCAAGATGTTCGACGAGGCCAACGGCGGCTTCGGCCGCGCGCCCAAGTTTCCGAGGAGCCACGCGCTGTCCCTTCTTTTGCGCCACTGGAAGCGGACCGGCGACTCGCGGTCGCTGGCGGTCGTCGAGAAGACGCTCGCCGCGATGGCCGCGGGCGGCCTCTACGACCAGCTCGGCGGCGGGTTTCACCGCTATTCGACCGACGCCGTCTGGCGCGTGCCCCATTTCGAAAAAATGCTCTATGACCAGGCGCTCCTGGCCCTGACCTACCTCGAGGCCTGGCAGGCGACCGGAAACGACGACGACGCGCGCGTGGCGCGCGAGACGCTCGACTACGTCCTGCGGGAGATGACGTCGCCCGAGGGCGCGTTTTATTCGGCCCAGGACGCGGACAGCCCGGATCCGTTCGCTCCCGGAAAAAAGAGGGAAGGGGCCTATTTCGTGTGGAAGCGCCCCGAGCTCATTGCCGCGCTCGACGGGCGCCAAGCCGAAGCCGCGATTTTCCGATTCGGCATCGAGGAGGACGGGAACGCGGTCCAGGACCCCCACGGCGAGTTCGTCGACCAGAACGTCCTTTATCTCGCGCACACGGTCGAGGAGACCGCGCGGCGCTTCGGGATGACCCCCGCCGAGGCGGGCCGCGTGCTGGACGACGCGAAGAAAAAGCTCCTTGCGCGGCGCGCCAAGCGTGCGGCGCCGCACCTCGACGACAAGGTGCTCGCCGACTGGAACGGGCTCATGATCGCGGCGTTCGCCGAGGCTTCGCGTGTTCTGGGCGAGCCGCGTTACCGGGACGCGGCCGTGAAGGCGGCCGAGTTCGTTTCCTCTAAACTCGCGGCCCCCGGCGGCGGGCTTTTTCACCGCTGGCGCGACGGCGAGGCGGCGGTCCCCGGCAATCTGAACGACTACGCCTTCATGGCGTGGGGGTATCTGGCGGTCTACGAGACGACGTTCGACGAAAAATGGCTCGTGCGCTCCCGCCAGGCCGCGGACACGATTGCCGAGTCCTTCGCCGACAGCGGGGCGGGCGGATTCTACCTCACCTCCTCCGGGGCCGAGGAGCTGATCGCGCGCCCCAAGGAGATCTACGACGGCGCGGTGCCGTCCGGGAATTCCGTCGCGGCCCTCGTTTTCCGCAAGCTCGAGCGCGTGACGTCGGAGCCGGCCTACGCGCGCCTGGCCGACCGCATCGTCGAGGCGTTCGCGGCGGAGCTGGAGGCCGAGCCGACCGGCTACACGCAGCTTCTGGCCGCGATCGACTGGGCGGCGGGCCCCTCGAGCGAGGTCGTGTTCG
>DATJEK010000057.1:0-6039 GCA_035496715.1 Candidatus Eiseniibacteriota bacterium
GGCCGCGGTTACGTTCCCGCCGACCGCAACAAGAAGGAAGGCCAGTCGATCGGCGTGATCGCCGTCGATTCCATCTTCACGCCCGTGAAGCGCGTGAATTTCCACGTCGAGGACACCCGCGTCGGTCAGATGACGGACTACGACAAGCTGATCATCGAAGTCTGGACCAACGGCAGCGACGGCCCCAAGGACGCGATGCTTTACGCCTCGAACATCCACCAGCGCCACCTCGACGTCTTCGTCAATTTCGGCAAGCTCCCCGAAGAGGACCAGGCAACCGAGGTCTCGGACGAGAAGGACGCCGAGCTCTACAAGCGCCTGGCGCAGCCGGTCTCGGAGCTTGAACTGTCGGTCCGCAGCGCCAACTGCCTGCGCGAAGCGCACATCAAGACGATCGGCGAGCTCGTCCGCAAGTCCGAGATGGAGATGCTCAAATACCGCAACTTCGGTAAGAAGTCGCTCACCGAGATCAACAACATCCTGAAGGAGATGGGTCTGGCTTTCGGGATGGAGATCGACCTGGAGAAGGTCAAGCAATTCGGCGGGGAGACGGAATGAGACACAATCGTCAGACCCACCGCCTCGGCCGCAATCACAATGAGCGGCAGGCCATGCTCGAGAATCTCGTGACGAGTCTGCTCAAGCACCAGCAGATCCGCACGACGCTGCAGAAGGCCAAGGCCGCGCAGCGCCTCGCCGAGCATGTGATCACGCTCGGAAAGGACGATTCGCTGGCCTCGCGCCGGCGCGCGTTCTCTTACCTGCAGGATCACCAGCTGACGTCCAAGCTCTTCAAGGACGTGGCGCCGCGCTTCAAGGCCCGCAAGGGA
This sequence comes from Candidatus Eiseniibacteriota bacterium, assembly GCA_035496715.1. GTDB lineage: Bacteria > Omnitrophota > Gorgyraeia > 2-02-FULL-51-18 > 2-02-FULL-51-18 > DATJEK01. The sequence continues at coordinate 831 of DATJEK010000057.1, forward strand.
GGATACACGCGCATCCTGCACCTCGATCGCCGCAAAGGCGACGGGGCTCAGTTGGCCCTCCTGGAGCTGACCGAGAAGGAGGCCGTGAAGGAAACCAAGGTCAAGAAAAAGGCCGCCAAGGGCAAGGCCCACGATCATGAGGGCCACGAGCACCACGCCGCGCACGGCCCCCACGTCCACGAGGGGGAGAAAACGGCCAAGGGTCACGCGGCCCCGGCCGGCGAGGAGAAAGAGGCCCACGCTCCCAAGAAGGCCGGCGAGAAGCCGCAGAAGGGCTTCTTCAAGAACATCGGCAAGTTCTTCCGGAACAAGGGCGGCGGCTGAGAAAGAGGCGGTACCAACGATCGTTTTAAAATTGCCTCTTTGTATAAAAGAGGCAATTTTTTTGTTATAATTATCTTTTTATCCGAGGATCAACCCGATGACGCCGGCCACGCAGGAGAGCACGATGAAGATCGCCCAACGAATGGCGCAGGTATCGCCTTCGGCGACGCTGAAACTGACTTCCAAGGCCAAGGAAATGAAGGCCAAGGGCTTGCCGGTGATCAGCTTCGGCGCCGGAGAGCCGGACTTCGACACGCCCCAGGCGGTCAAGGACGAGGCCGTCCGATGCCTCCAGTCGGGCTTCACGAAGTACACGCCGACCTCGGGCATCCCCGAGCTGCGGGAAGCCGTGTGCCGGAAGTTCGCCGAAGACCAGGAGCTCAAATACGCCCCCGAGAACGTCGTCATCTCTTGCGGCGCCAAGCATTCGCTGTACAACCTGATCCAGGTGCTCTGCGACCCGGGCGATGAGGTCCTGTTCGGCTCGCCCTACTGGGTCAGCTATCCCGAAATGGTGTATCTGGCGGGCGGGCGGCCCGTTCCCGTCAAGACCGAGCAGTCCCAGGGCTTCCGGCTGACGGCCTCCGCGCTGCGCGCCGCGCTGACGCCCAAGAGCAAGATCGTCATCCTGAACAGCCCCTCCAACCCGACGGGCGGCATCCTCGAAGAGGCCGATCTTCGCGCGCTTGCCGACGTGATCCTGGAGAAGAACCTCATCTGCATCACCGACGAGATCTACGAGTACTACCTCTACGACGGCAAGAAGCATGTCTCGATCGCCTCGCTGGGGGAGGAAATCAAGAAGCGCACGTTCGTCGTGAACGGCACGTCGAAAAGCTATTCCATGACGGGACTGCGGATCGGGTATCTCGCCGGGGATGCGGACGTGGTCAAGAAGATCGGCATCCTGCAGGACCATTCGACGTCCAACCCCGTTTCCATCAGCCAGAAGATGGCGGTCGCGGCGCTCGCGTTGCCGAAGAGTTACCGCGAAGAAGTCCGGACGATTTTCGAGAAGCGCAGCCGGCTCATGACGGGGCTTCTGTCCCAGGTGAAGGGATTCGCGCCGTTCCGGCCGGAAGGAGCGTTTTACGTATTTTGTGACATCGGCGGCACGGGCTTGGGCTCGGAGCCGCTTTGCGACCGTCTGCTCGAAGAAATTCACGTCGCGGTGATTCCCGGCAAGAGCTTCGGCTCGGATCGCCACGTTCGGTTCAGCTTCGCGGCGGGCGAAAAAGACATCGAAGAAGGCGTCCGTCGAGTGATCGACTGGGCGGGGAAGGGGATGAAAAAATGACGAAGAGAAAAGTCACGCTGATCCCGGGGGACGGGATCGGACCGGAAGTGTCGCTGGCCATGCAGCGCTGCGTGGACGCCACGGGCGCCGCGATCGAATGGGAAACGGTGAACGCCGGAACGGACGTGATGGAGAAGATGGGGACTCCGCTTCCGGAAGAAGTGCTCGAGTCCGTCCGTCGCAACAAGATCGCGATCAAGGGGCCGGTCACGACGCCGGTCGGCTCGGGATTTCGCTCGGTCAACGTCGCGCTCCGCAAGGAGCTCGATTTGTTCGCCTGCCTGCGGCCCTGCAAGCTTTATGACGGCATCCAGAGCCTGCACCCGGGGGTGGACCTTATCATCGTCCGCGAGAACACCGAGGACCTGTACGCGGGGATTGAGTTCGACGCGAACAGCAAAGAGGCCGACGCGCTCGTCGCCAAGATCAAGGAACTGAACCCCAAGGCCAAATTCAACGAGCATCCGGCGATCAGCATCAAGCCGATCTCGCAGAAGGCGAGCGAGCGGATCATCCGCTTCGCGTTCGAGACGGCGGTCAAGGAAAAGAGAAGGAAGGTCACCGCGGTGCACAAGGCCAACATCATGAAGTGCACGGACGGCCTTTTCCTGCGGGTCGCCAGGGAGATCGCCAAGGAATACGAGGGGCGCATCCAGTTCGAGGACCGGATCGTCGACAACATGTGCATGCAGCTGGTTCAGCGGCCCCGCGAATACGACGTGGTGGTCCTGCCGAACCTCTACGGCGACATCCTGTCGGATCTGTGCGCCGGACTGATCGGCGGGCTGGGGATCGCGCCGGGCGCCAACATCGGAGACGGAATCGCGCTGTTCGAAGCGACCCATGGCAGCGCTCCGAAATACCGCGGGCTGAACAAGGCGAATCCGACCGCGATGATCCTGTCGGCCGTGCTCATGCTCCACTTCATCGGAGAGCAGAAAGCCGCCGACAAACTCGAAAGCGCCGTCGCGAGAGTGCTGAAGGAAGGCAAGTTCGTGACTTATGATCTGAAGGAAGACCGCAACGACCCGACGGCCGTCGGCACGAGCCAGATGGCCGACGCGATCATCAAGGAAATGGGGAGCCTTGTCGCGGCCTCCCGCTAAATTCGGAACCGAAGGAAGAAGGTTGCCCGACTGGCTTCGCAAAAGCCTGAGCCCGGGCAAACAGGCGGCCTCCACGGGCGCCCTTTTGAGCGAGCTGGGGCTCAATACGATCTGCGACAGCGGGCGCTGTCCGAACCGCGACGAGTGCTACAGCCAGCGCGCCGCCACCTTCATGGTGATGGGCGACGTCTGCACGCGAAGCTGCGGGTTTTGCTCGGTCTCGACCGGCCGGCCGGGGGCTCTGGACGCCGACGAGCCGCGGCGTGTGGCCGAGGCGGCGAGGACTCTGGGGCTAGCGCACGTGGTCGTGACGAGCGTGAACCGCGACGACCTGCCGGACGAGGGCGCCGCGCATTTCGTCGCCGTCATCCGCGCGCTCCGCAGGGCGCTTCCGGCGGCGACGGTCGAGATCCTGACGCCCGATTTCAAGCGCACGCAGGCGGCCGCGGTGGAGGTGATCCTCGCGGAGGAGCCCGAAGTCTTCAACCACAACGTGGAGACGGTGCCCCGGCTTTACCGGACGATCCGGCCCCAGGCGCATTACGAAACGTCGCTGTCGATCTTCCGCGAGATCCGAGCGCGTTCGGAGCGCGCGATCACCAAGAGCGGTCTCATGCTGGGGCTCGGGGAGGAGCGGGAAGAGGTGCTCGGCGTCATGCGGGACCTGCGCGCGGCAGGATGCGACATGCTGACGCTCGGGCAGTACCTCCAGTCGGCCGGCACCGGCGCGCCGGTGAAGGAGTTCGTGACGCCCGCCACGTTCGCGGAGTACCGCGAGGCGGGCCGTCGGATGGGCTACACGTGGGTCGAGAGCGGCCCGTTCGTGCGCAGTTCGTTCCACGCCAAAGAATCGTTCGAGGCATTGAGGTCCGCGCTCGCCGAGCGACGCGGGATTTCGGTCAACTAAAGAGGGAGCCATGCAAGAAGCGAATCGCCTGAAGAGACTGCCGCTGTACCTGTTCACCATCATCGACGACCTGAAGAGGCGCGCGAGAGAGCGCGGTGTCGACGTCATTGATTTCGGCATGGGCAGCCCCGACCAGCCGACGCCTCCGCACATCGTCGCCAAGCTCTGCGAGGCCGCGCAGATCACCGAGAACCACCGCTATTCGAGGGCCGACGGACCCGTCGAGCGGCGGTTCAGGCAGTCGATCGCGAACTGGTACAAGAAGCGGTTCGACGTCACGCTTGATCCCAACACGGAGGTCCTGCCGCTGATCGGGACGAAAGAGGGCATCGCGCACCTGTCGCTGGCCTATCTCAACAACGACGACATCGCGATCGTCCCGAGCCCGGCGTACCCCACGCATTTCAACGGCGTCATCGTCGCCGGTGGCATCCTCTACAATCTGCCGCTGTCGGCGGAGCACGGTTTCCTGCCGGACCTCGACACGATCCCCAAAGAAGTCATCAAGATGGCGAAGCTCATGTTCATCAGCTACCCCCACAATCCCACGGGCGCCGTCTGCGACATCCATTTCTACGAGAAGGTCGTGAAATGGGCGCAGGGGAAGAACATCATCATCGCCTCGGACCTCACGTATTCCGATTTCGTCTACGACGGCAAAAAGACGCCGAGCTTCCTGCAGGTTCCGGGATCCCGGGACTTCGGCATCGAGTTCCACACGCTCTCCAAGTCCTACAACATGACCGGCTGGCGAATCGGATTCGCCGTCGGAAACGCGGGGATCCTGAAGACGCTGGGCAAGACCAAGAGCTACCTCGACTTCGGCATTTTCCGCGCCGTGCAGGAGGCGGCGATCGCGGCCCTCGACGGCCCCCAGGACTGCGTCGAAAACATGCGCAAGCTGTACGAAGAGCGCCGCAACGTCCTTGTGGACGGGCTCAACGCCGCCGGTTGGAAGACCGAAAAGCCCAAGGCCACGTTCTACGTCTGGACCCGCATCCCCGCCAAATATTCCGCGTTGACGGCGCTCGAATTCTGCACGCTGATGGTCGACGAGATCGGCGTGGCGGTCGCTCCCGGCACCGGCTTCGGCGAATACGGCGAAGGCTGGGTGCGCTTCGCCCTCGTGGAGCCCGTCGACCGGATCAAGCTGGCGGTCGGCAAGATCAAGAAACTCCTGGAAGAAAAGGCCTGATCCGAACGCCCCGCCGCTGACGATGGCCGGACTCACTCCTTCCGACGTCTGCGTCGTCATCCCCGCCTACAACGAGGGCGCGCACGTCGCCGGCGTGGTGGCGCGCGTCCGTGAAAAAGGCTATCCGGTCGTCGTCGTCGACGACGGCTCGACCGACGATACCGTCCGGCTCTGCCGAGCCTCCGGCGCCACCGTTCTGGAGGCCTCGCGGAATCAAGGCAAGGGCGCCGCGATGAAGAGAGGCTTCGAGTGGTTTCTCGGAGCGGACGCCCCGAGGCGTTACGAGGCGCTCATCTTCATGGACGCCGACGGCCAGCATGACCCTGCCGACCTGACCCGTTTCCTCGAAGCGCTCTCCGGGGGCGGGGCGCTCATCCTGG
>DATJEK010000058.1:0-4630 GCA_035496715.1 Candidatus Eiseniibacteriota bacterium
GGCCGGCCGCTCGTCCTCGTGGACGCCGGGCACGGCGGCCACGACATGGGCGCCATCGCGCCGGACGGCCTGCAGGAAAAGGAGATCACGCTCGACCTGGCGCGGCGCCTGCGGGCGGAGCTCCTGGAGCGCGGGTTTTCCGTCGAGATGACGCGCGACACGGACGTCTTCGTGCCGCTCGACGACCGCGCGCGCCGGGCGGGGGAGAACGGCGCCCGGTTTTTCATCAGCGTGCACGCCAACGCGGCCCCGACGCCGGCCCTGCGCGGCTTCGAGCTGTATTTCTTTTCGCCGGAGGCGGACTCGTCGGGCGTCGTCTCCGCGCGCGCCAAGGAGCCGCCGCCCGCTTCCGAGGCGTCGAAGTTCGACTCGCCGTCGCCGGCCGTCCTCGCCGCCTGGTGGGATCTGCGGCTGGCCGACGCGCATCGCCGCGCGAAGGAGGCGGTCGACGCGCTCGACCGCTCGGTCGAGCGGTCGCTTTTAACCTCGGTCCGGCGCCAGCGTCCGGCGGACTTCCGCGTGCTGAAGTGGGCCGAGTGCCCGGCGGTCCTCGTGGAGACGGGTTACCTCACCAACAAGGGCGACGAGCGCCTCCTGAAGAGCGCGAACTACCGCTCGCGCCTGGCGCGCGCGCTGGCCGACGGCCTGGCGAAGTGGCGGGAAAAGGAAGACGGAGAAAAAATTTCATGACCCGGAAAAACGGCAAAAACGGAACGGACTCGCCCCGCGCGGCCGCCTCGCCGGTCGGCATCTTCGACTCCGGCATCGGCGGCCTCACGGTCCTGCGCGAGTTCCGCCGCGAGCTGCCCGCCGAGGACGTGGTCTATTTCGGCGACACGGCGCATCTGCCCTACGGCACGAAGTCGAAGGAGACGATCACGAAGTTCTCCGTCGACAACGTCGGCTTCCTGCAGGGCTTCGGCGTGAAGCTCGTCATCGTCGCCTGCAACACCGCCTCGTCGCTGTCTCTCGACGCGCTCAAGGACAAATTCACGCTCCCCATCATCGGCGTCATCGAGCCGGGCGCCCGCCAGGCGCTCAAGATGACGAAGAACGGGCGCGTCGGCGTCATCGGCACCAAGGCCACGATCGGCTCCGGCTCCTACGAGGCCCAGCTCAAGAAGCTCGACCCCTCGGTCAAGGTCTACAGCGAGTCCTGCCCGCTCTTCGTGCCGCTCGTCGAGGAGGGCTGGCTCGACGGCGAGGTGACCGAGCGGATCGCCCGCACCTACCTCGACCCGCTCAAAAATTTCAAGATCGACACGCTGATCCTGGGCTGCACCCACTACCCGCTCCTCGAGCGCGTGATCCGCAAGACCCTCGGCGACAAGGTGAAGCTCGTGAACTCCGCCGAGGAGACCGCGCGCGAGGCGAAGGAGCTCCTCGGCCGCGGCAGCCTCCTTGCCGCGAAGAAGAAGACGTCGGACACGCGTTTCTACGTCTCGGACGAGCCCGAGCAGTTCCGCAACCTCGGCGAGCGCTTCCTGGGGCGCCCCATCGCCTCGGTCGCCAAGATCGGCGACCACTTCGTCAGCGTCGAAAACCAGGACGGCGTCGTGATCGGCTCCTTCAGCCGCCCCGACAGCGTGCTCAAGGTCCACTCGGCCCCCGCCGCGAGGTCCGCGAAACATGTTTGAGGTGACCGTCGAGGACGAGTTCTCGGCCGCGCACTTCCTCAAGCTCTACGACGGCACCTGGGAGCACCGCCACGGCCACAACTGGAAGGTCGCGGTCACGATGCGCTCGGAAAAGCTCGACTCGATGGGCGTCGTCGTCGACTTCGAGGCGCTGAAGCCCGCCCTCAAGAAGACGCTCAAAGAGATCAGCGAGATGTCGATCAACCAGCACCCCGCGTTCCGCGACGGACAGCTGAACCCCTCGACCGAAAACATCGCCAAGTTCATCCACGACCGGCTCGCGGAGAGCTTCAAGAGCTCCAACGCGCGCGCCGTCAAAGTCACCGTCTGGGAGACGCCGGACGCCTCGGCGACCTACTACGCATGAAAAACCGCCCCACCGACCGCGAGACCCAGACCGAGATCAGCGAGATCTTCTCGTCCATCCAGGGCGAGGGCCCGTACCTCGGCGTCCCGCAGATCTTCGTCCGCTTCGGCCGCTGCAACATGCACTGCCACTACTGCGACGAGCTCGAGAAGATGAAGGAGGAGCGCTTCACGATCTACACGCTCGACGGCGTCCTCGGCGAGATCGACGCCTTCGAAAAGAAGAAGGGCGCCCACCACTCGGTGTCCCTCACGGGCGGCGAGCCGCTCTTCTACTCGAAATTCCTGAGAAACCTCCTGCCGAAGCTCAAGGAAAAGGGGATCACGACCTACCTCGAGACCAACGGCACCCTCCCGCGCGAGCTCGAGACCGTCATGAAGTGGATCGACGTCGTCGCGATGGACATGAAGCCCACGACCTCGACCGGCGACCGCGACTTCACGATCGAGCACGAAGCTTTCTTGAGGATCGCGATCCAGAAGGACGTCTTCGTCAAAGTCGTCGTCACCCCCGAAACCACCTGGGATGAGGTCAGCCGATGCATCGCCATCGTCAAAGGCGTGAACCCCCGGATCCCCTTCATCTTCCAGCCCGTCTCCGAGCTCGTCGGCATCAACCAGCAGGCCCTCGACCTCATCGAACGCGACTTCATCGCCCCCGCCAAGCAGGAACTCCTGGACGTGAGGGTGATTCCGCAGATGCACAAAATCTGGGGGGTGCGGTGAGGCGAATCGGTTGCAGTGCGGAATGCCGGAGCATCTGGGCGGCGGCTATATCAATCTCCGTTGTTTAAGCGTATAGTAGCAGTATCTGGTCGTTAAGCCGTTAAAGGCTTACCCCCCTCTTAGGAAGCGCATCTGGAGCGCGCATCACTCCTTTTTAGGTCTTTCAGACCCACTTCCTTCTATCCGAAGCGACCTATCGCCGTTTCAGTCATTCCCGCCAGAGGAAGGACGTGATTTATGCCTAGAAATGGACGTTTCAGCATTGCTTGCGTGATACAGAAAACGCCGGCCGAGTTTTATGGTGGGGAGGATTATTGGGACAATAACATCAGCAGAGCCTGTCTCTTTGCAATCAAACAAGCCGAAGAAAAGCTGAAAGAAATTCGGGCGAAATATCCGAAAGCATCCATCGGCTGCGTGATTCAGAACAAGGCGTTTGATTACTATGACGGCCAGCAGTTCGTTTACAACTTGCTTGAAGCGAAATTTTATCCCTATGTTAAGGCCTGGGAGATCGTCCATCAGTTGTCGGAACAGCCGGATGATTCAACCAAGGGCTAAAACGGGATCTGCCGTTTATCGGTGCTTTTTTAAAAATGGAGGTCTTTATGGACACATCCGATCACACGTTCTATGGCAGCATCATCATTCTCGCCGACGACAGCGAAGAGCATTTTAAAAAAGTTTCGGAGGCTCTGGCCGGCTGTTTCGAGGGCACCAAACAAACCACGACGCTCAAATGGGTGCGGAACGGCGAAGAGCTGTTGAACTATTTGATGACGACTGATCATTATAAAAGCCCCGAGATGGCGGACCATCCCGCCATCATCCTGCTCGACATCCAAATGCCGAAGATGAACGGCCTCGGAGTGCTCGAAAACATCAAGACCCATACCCAGATCAATTACATTCCGATCATCTGCATGAGCAATTTCTATTCCAACCTGGAAATCAACATGTGCTACAAATACGGCGTCAATTCGTTCATCAAAAAACCGGAGACATCCGCGCAAATCTTCGGATTGGTCAAATTCATCCACGACTATTGGTTCAAGGTAAACATCCTGGCGCGTTCCGACCGTGCGGATGCCAGCCAGGCCGATGCCCTGCAAGCGCCCAAAGAAAACGCGGCGCCGACGGCGACAATTGTTTAGATAAACGGTAATTCGGGATACAACCGGGATACAATCACCGCCACCTACCCGCGAAATCAAACGAAAGTAGACGAGCACACTTTTAGAGTTTGATTGTCGTAAGCCCTCTGGTTTCGTATACTAATAGAACTATGCGAAACTCCCCGCGAATAAACGATAAGCTAATATTCCTCAGCGACCACAAGCATAAAATTTGGGGCGTTCGTTGACCACTCTCGCACCGAGCATTGTTCTTCCTCGGACACGCGAGGCCGCCCCACCGAGGCGGCCTCGCTGCGGGGATTTGCCCGGCGGGCCCAAGAAGCTGTTCCGTGGCGCCGGGCAAATCCAGCGTCCTCGGGAAGAACAATCCTCGGCGCAATCAGCGGAGACTACTGTGAAATGAATGAGATCAAGCTTTCCAGCTGGGAAGAATTTAAGGAATACGTTGCGGGGGATAGCTATAGCCGTTTGCATGGACCTCTTTACCGAGGCCAAGCAGACGCAAGATGGCAGTTAGAAACTACCTTGGATAGGATTGGCGCGCGGTTGAGCATCAAAGACTATTATCAAAAATTGCGTTCAGTTGACAATTCATTATATTCCTGTTTTGGATTTCGACATGAGCTAGATAGTTTTGATGCCGCAGAAGAACTTTATCATGCGAGCAATATCAAGGTCTTTGCATTCATGGCGTATGTCAGACATTTGGGGTATCCCTCACCACTTCTTGACTGGACCAAATCACCATATATTGCTGCTTATTTT
>DATJEK010000059.1:0-3882 GCA_035496715.1 Candidatus Eiseniibacteriota bacterium
GCCTTCTCTGCCAGGGCTCGTAGCGGGCCACTTCGGAGGCCAGCGGCGGCCTCGGGCCCACCAGGCTCATGTCGCCTTTCAGCACGTTCCAGAACTGCGGCAGCTCGTCCAGGCTCGTCCGGCGCAGCCAGCGGCCGACGCGCGTCATACGGGGGTCGTCCTCCATCTTGAACACCGGCCCGCTCATCTGGTTGAACCCCCTCAGCTCCTCGAGCTTCGCCTCGGCGTCCGGCACCATCGAGCGGAATTTGTAGAGCGTGAACTCGCGGCCGGTCCGGCCCGAGCGGCGCTGTTTGAAGAAAACGGGGCCCCTCGACGTCGACTTGACGAGCACGATCACCGCGATGAAAACGGGGCTGAAAACGACCAGGAAAAAAGCCGACAGGAGCACGTCGCTCAGGCGCTTCAGGAGAAGCTCGGGGTCCCTCAGCTGGCGCGTCTCGAACGTGAGGTACGTGAATCCTTCCATCTCCTTGGGCACGCCGGAGGCGATCTCCAGATCGAAAAAATCCGTCGACAGGGTGGCCGGCACGCCGATCGCCTCGCAGTAGAGGATGCATTTCTCGATCTCCTCGAGCCAGGAACGCGGCACCACGAAAACCACCTCGTCGACGACGTTTTTGTTCAGGAGCTGCGGCAGGTCCTTCATCGTCCCAAGGACCGTATGCTCCTGGATCCGGCTGCCGGTGAGAGCCGGATCGCGGTCCAGCATGCCGATGATGCGGTAGCCCCACTCCTTATGCCGGGAGATGAGCTCGATAAACGTCTGCGCGCGGCGCCCCGTCCCCACCAGGAGGAGGTTGCGGTAATTGAGCCCCCGGCGCCGGATCGCGTAAGCGACCGACAGCACGGCGAGGCGGTAGGCCATCAGCAAAAAGACCGTGGAGACCGTGTACACGATCACGAACATGCGGCTCAGGAAAGTGAATTTGAAGAAAAACGCCACGCCCGCGAACGCGACGAAAAACAAGAGGCCGTTCAGCAGGTAGTTCTGCAGGATCCGGCGGTAGCTCTGAAACCGCAGCAGATGATATTCGCCGCGGAGCCTCAGGATCACCGACCAGATGACCAGCGAAAGCCAATACGCCCGCAGATACAGGTCGAGCGAGCGGGGCCGGGGGACGACCCGGATGCCGGGCAGGACGTCGAGGTGATAAAAGCTGCGGATGTGGAAAAAAAGATAATAGATCCCGAAAAATCCCGCGCCGGCGATCAGGAGTTCCGAGATGTAAAGCAGGAGCTTGATGAATTCGCGGCGTTCCTTCAGCAAGGAAGGCTGAGCTCCATTTTGTCGATCCAGAGGTTGCGGTCTTCCGGCTGTCCGCCCGCCGCGGCGCGGGCCGCCCGGTCGTTCACATACTCGATGGCCAGCTCATGGGCGCCCTCTCCGGTCTCGAGGGCCGTCTCGTAGTCCTTGAATTCGGCGCTCTCCAGGGTCAGCACGTCGACGACCCTGCCGTCCCAGCGGATGACCAGGCAGGGATAGTATCCTAAAGCCCTGGTGCCGCGCGCGCGGATCGCGAATCGCACCGGCCCCCGGCAGTTGACGGTCACTCGGCGCGAAAGCTGGCCGTTCGCGTAGAGAAACCCTTCGCTGCGAAACGGCTTGCCCGGTGAGTCGATGAAATAGGCCGGCGAAATCGCGGCGGGGGTCCCGGACCGCGCCGCCCGCAGAAGCGCTTCGATGCCGGCGGGATCCACCCCCTCTTTCTTCAGCAAATACTTTCGGTACACCCCCCACCGGTCGCTCACCTTCATGAAATCGAGAAAGCTGTCCAGGCTTTCAGGGACCGCTTCGCAGAAAGATTCCAGAAATCGCAGGTCGCTCCGATAACGCCACAGAGCCCGATAGACGCGCACCCCCATGTCGGGATCGAGTCGGACAGCCGTGGCCAGGAACCCGAGAGCCGCCCGCTCCGGCTCCGGTTCGTGCTTACGGTTTTGGCGAAGGAGCGACACGCCGCACAGGAACCGGATCGCCGGATCTCCCGGATCGAGCTCCGCCGCCCGGCGGTAATACACCATCGCCTCGGACGGTGACCGGCGTCCGACGGCCATCGCGCGGTGATAGGGATAATACGGTTCGAAAGGATTGAGGCGGGAGGCGGCCTCGAACTCCCGGTCCGCCTCGGCCGGCTCCTCGGCGCGCCCCTTCCAGTCGCGGGCCTCGTCCGACCAGGGAGCGAGCGCCACGCTCCTCGCGAGGGCGGCGCGCGCCTCGGCGCGCCGGCCGTCCTTCAGGAGCGATTTGCCGGTGCGCATGAAACGGTCCGGAAGGCCGACGAAGAGCCCTCCCGCCAGCACCGCCGGAAAGAGCGCCGTCACGAACACTTTTACCGCGCGCGACTCCGCGGGCGGCGCCGCCTTCTTGGCGCCCATGGAGACGAGCGTGCCGGCGATGACGCAGCTCCAGATCCAGTTGGCCGGAATGTGAAAATTGAAGTCCGAGAAACCGTGGAGAAGGAGCGCCGTCAGGCCGGCCAGGCCCGCGCCCGCGGCCGTGGACCTGAAGCGGCTTTCGCTCGACTTCATCACTCGCAGGGCCGCCATCAAAAGCGCGACGAGGAACCCGGCCACGACCGGCGGCGCGAGCACGCCCAGGTCCGAAACCAGCTCCAGAAAATCATTGTGCGCGTGTCCGGCGCGCCCGCGGAAACCCGCCGGCCGGAACGACTGGAAGACCGCCTCGAAGCTGCCCGGACCGGTGCCGGTGAGGGGGCGGCGGTCGATCATCGCCGTCGTCCCCTTCCAGATCACGAAACGGTCCAGGAGCTCCTTGTCCGGCTCGAACCGGAGGATGGACTCGAACCGCTTCACGACGGGTTTCGTCCCGAAGAGGAACCCCCCGAACGCCACCAGCATCGACACGACCATGAACACGGCCACCGCCGCGCGGCCGTGACGCAGGCTGACGAGCGCTATGAAGAGGAAGATGAACGAGATCCAGACCGCGATCCAGGCTCCCCGCGACTGAGTGAAAATGATCGCCAGCGCGGTCAAGACCGAGAAGAAGGCGAAGAGGACCTTCTTGGACCGCTCCCGCTCCGACAGCACCAGCCCCACCGAGAGAGGCAGGGCGAGCTCCAAAAGTCCCGCGAAGTGATTGTGGTTCATGTAGGGCCCGGAAACGAAATGGGCCTTCTGCCACCAGTCTTTGGGAAGGGCCCCCAGGTACTGGAGGAGCCCCCCCATCGAATAGGCCGCGCCGGCCGTGGAGAGCCAGATGTAAAGAGACCGCGTCGAATGGCGGTTCTGCGCGATCTGGAAGGCCGCGGCGAAGGCCAGGAGCCCGGCCGCGAGCTTATAGGCCTCCGCGGCTCCCCGCCCGGGGACCGGCGAAAAGGCCCAGGAAAACGCGAAAACGGCGAGATAGAGGGGGATCCAGCGGAGCGCGGGCGCCAGGGGCCAGGCATCGCCGTTCTTCAGGGACGGGAACCAGGAACAGGCGAACGCGGCGGTCATCAGAGTCGCCCACACCGAGAAGTCGGACATGCGGACGGAACCCAGCGGCACCGGCGTGAGAATCACCGCCAGCGGAAACAGGAATCCGAACAGCCGCGCGAGGATCACTTTCTCTGATAATATTTGTTGTAGTACGGATTGTCGCTCGACTCGATGCTGTTCAGGACCACGCCGATGAAATCGGTCTTGGAGTCCTGGACGACCGAGAAGACCTTCGGCAGCACGCGGGCGTTGGTCACGCCGCTGCGGACGGTCAGAAGAGACGCCGAGATCTGGGACAGCAGGATCGCGGTGTCGGAGATGATGGTGAGCGGCGGCGTGTCATAGAGCACGAGGTCGTACCGGCTGCGGGACAACCGGATGAACTCCGACATTTTCGGGGAACTGAAGAGCTGGGAAGAGTTGATCACGCTCGAGCCG
>DATJEK010000060.1:0-2871 GCA_035496715.1 Candidatus Eiseniibacteriota bacterium
GAAGATCATCGCCTCCTCGAAGGACCTTTCGGACACCGTGACGATGCGGCCGACGATCTTCGAGTACGTGCTGAAGGGGACGCCGAGGTTCGACAATTTCCGCCTCGACCAGCCGGGGAGGAAGCTATCCCTGCGCGTCCACACGACGCCGGTGATCGAGGATTCGACCGTCTCGTACATCGTGCAGGTGGCGACGTCTCTCGAGCCGGTCCAGGCGGAGCTCGACAAGCTGAGGGCGATCCTGTTCCTGCTGATCCCGGCGACGGTGCTCCTGACGGGAATCGCGGGTTCGGTCCTCGTGAAGGTCACGCTGAATCCGGTCGACGACATGGTGCGGACCATCCGGCAGATCAAGGCCGACAACCTGCGCATGCGCCTGCCGCTGCCTCACGCCCACGACGAGATCCACCGTCTCGCGGAAACGTACAACCAGATGCTCGAGCGGCTGGAAAACGCGTTCACGTCGCAGCAGCGCTTCAACCAGGACATCTCGCACGAGCTGAAGACGCCGCTGACGGTGCTGAAAGGGGAGCTCGAAGTCACGCTGAAAAAAAGCCGGACCCCGGAGGAATACGCCGAGGTGATCCGAAGCGGGCTCGAGGAGATCGACAAGATCCGGCGCATCCTGGACCACCTGCTGCTCCTGGCGCGATTCGATTCGAAGGAGCTGGCGATGGAGACCCAGCCGGTGGACCTGAACCTCCTGATGGAAAAGGTGATGGCCCACATCAAGATCCTGGCCGACCAAAAATCGATCCAGATCAGCTACGTCTCGAGCGGCCCGGTCGTCCTGCAGGGGCACGAACCCCAGCTTCGGAGGCTTTTCATCAACCTCGTCGACAACGCGATCAAGTACACGCCGCAAAAAGGGCGGGTGATCGTGACGCTCAGCCGGGACGGGGACCTGGCCGTGACCGAGGTCAGCGACACCGGCATCGGCATCCCCGACAACGAGCTGCCGCACATCTTCGACCGTTTCTACCGGGTCGAGAAGTCCCGTTCGAGCGAAGGTTTCGGGCTGGGGCTTTCGATCGCCAAGTCCATCGCCCAAGCCCACCAGGGCGACATCAAGGTGCGCAGCCATCCCGGGCTGGGCACGACGTTCACGGTCTTCCTGCCGGTCAAGCCGCCTCTCTCCTGAGGCGATTAGCTTTTTTTAATTTGATTCTAACGGTCCTTTAATCCGTTTCGCGCTATAAAGAAGCGTAGAAACGGTTTATTCCCACTCTTAAGGAGAAATCATGCGCAGACTTTCAGCCCTTTTCTTCGCGTCCTTCGCGTTCGCGTTCCTGGCGTCGCCGCTCCGCGCCGAGACCGAAGTCGTCGTCTCCGACACCGGTACCGAGACCTCGGAGACGGACGCCGCCCACTCAGCGATCTCCACGACGGCGGACGCGTCCGACGCCACCACCGCGGGTCTCAGCTCGTCCATCGAGAACCCGATCGAGGCGTCACCGGCGCCGTCGGCGGCGACGCCCGCGATGACGACGACCGAGGCCGCGGCCCCGGCCGAGACGGAAATCAACGGCCAAATCGTCGCGCTGGACGGCGCGAACAACGAGATCGTCGTGAAAGACAAGGCGACGAACGCCGACCGGAGAATCACCGTCGATCCCGGCGTGATGTCTTCCGCCGCGCTCAGCGTCGGAGACAGCGTCCGCGTCCGGTTGTCGGCGGACGCGATGAACGCGGGGCGGGCGGTCAGTATCGCCGCGGATTGAGCAAAAAAGGAACGCCGTCATGACCCGAGACTTCTTTCCCGCACGAGGGTTCGCGAAGATCGCCGCGCGCATCCGGACGACCGTTTCCGGGCTCAAGCCGGGCCGCAGGACGGCCGCGCTCGCGGCGGGAGGCCTCGCCTGGGCGCTCGCCTGCGCCCTCCCGTGCGCCGCGCAGGCCGCCGCGGCGGCGGATGCGTCGGGAACGGCCACGACGGCCTCGGGGGACACCACGACCTCGACGACGGTGACTTCGAGCGTGCCGCCTTCCAATCCGGCGGACTCGCTGCCCGCGCCGGTGCAGAATGAGATCACCGCCCAGGAGGCGGAGCTCGTTTCCTCCCAGAACGCCAACCCGAACATGAGTCCGAAGGCGGAGGCGGTGGCCGACATCCAGACGGTTCAGAATTTGAATCGGAACACCGCCCTCGTGCCGGCGGGCCTGAGCGATCGCTTCCTGCCGGCGGCGAGCGGGACGATCCAAGTCGGCGGATTCATGCCATCGGCCTCCGTCGCGGCCGAGGGGACGCCGAACGTCCAGGCGGCCGCGAGTACGGCCGCTGCTCCCGTCGTCGCGGGCGCTGTCGCGCCGGTCCTCGTGAGCACGGAAGGGCAGCCGGCGGGCCGCGCGGCCGCGGCGGGCATCTCGCAGGAGCAGACGGTGGTGGGCACGCTCGTCTCGGTCGACGTGCCGCGCAGTGAACTGACCATCCGGGACCATTTTTCGGGCGAAGCCGTGACTCTCGTCGCGGCGCCCGCGGAGCTCCGCGATCTGGAGCGCGGAATCGAGGTGAGGGCTGTCATTGAAGCCGGCACCAACCGGGCGACCCGCATCGACACTCAAACCAGCCGGTAAAAGGGAGGGGGACGACATGAAGACAATCGCATTGGCCGTTTTGATCGCCGCCGCGGGATTTCTGGCGGCGCCCGCTCACGCGGAAACCACGGTCGTGGATTCCCAGGGCAACCGCGTCGTCGTGGATTCGCAGGGCAACCGGGTGCTCGTCGGTCAGCCGACGACCTACGTGACCACGACGGACACGGCTCAGCCTTCGGACTATGATTTCGAAGGGGAGATCGTCCAGATCGACCAGCCCGGGGCGGAGCTCGTCGTCCGCGATCTGACGCCGCACGATCGCCGCATCAAGGGCGA
>DATJEK010000061.1:0-4868 GCA_035496715.1 Candidatus Eiseniibacteriota bacterium
GGCGGTGATCTTCAAAGGCTAGGACGTGGCGATCGTGAAAATTTTCTTGGGGACGTATTTCTTTTGGAGGATCGTCTTGTCTTTGAGGAAGGGGAGGATTTTTTCGTCGGCCATCGCCTGCCGCTCGACTTCGGCCTCGCCGAGGGCGGCCGGGATGCGGAGCTTCGACTTGACCTTTCCGTTGACCATGACCGGGATCTCGATGTACTCGTCCTCGATTTTCGAGGCGTCGTAAACGGGCCAGGGCTCGTACGCGAGGCTCTTCGGGTGCCCCATGCGGCTCCAGAGCTCCTCGGCCAGGTGGGGCGCGAACGGGGACAGAAGGAGCAGGAAGACTTCCATCGCCTTTTTCGGTTTCACCGTCTCCCTGGCCATTTCGTTGGAGAAGACCATGAGCCCCGAGATCGCCGTGTTGAAATTGAGCGCGTCCAGGTCTTCGGTGACTTTTTTCGCCGTACGGTGCATGAGCTTTTCGACGGCTTCCGAAAGCGGCGCGTCCTGGATCGAGGCGTCGAGATTTCCCTCCTTGTCGACGTAGAGCCGCCACGCCCGGCCGAGAAAGCGATAGACGCCTTCCACGCCGCTCATCGACCACGCCTTCATCTGCGTCAGCGGTCCCATGAACATTTCATACAGGCGCATGCTGTCGGCGCCGTAGTTTTCGACGATGAAATCAGGATTGATCACGTTCCCGCGGGACTTCGACATCTTCTGCCCGTCCTCGCCGAGGATCATGCCCTGGTTCACGAGCTTCGTGAAGGGCTCCTTCGTCGTGACGGCGCCGATGTCGTAGAGGACCTTGTGCCAGAAGCGGGAATACAGAAGATGCAGGACCGCGTGCTCGGCTCCGCCGACGTAGAGGTCGACCGGCATCCAGTATTTTTCCTTCGCGGGGTCGCAGAACTTGTCCGGATTCTTCGGGTCGATGTAGCGTAGGTAGTACCAGCACGAACCGGCCCACTGGGGCATCGTGTTGGTTTCCCGCTTCGCGGGACCCGAGCACTTGGGGCATTTCGTGTTCACCCAGGCCTCCACCTTGGCCAGCGGTGGCTCGGCGTTGCCCGAGGGTTTGAAGTCCTTGGTTTCCGGCAAGAGCAGCGGAAGTGCGCTTTCCGGCAGCGGCACGATGCCGCACTTCGCGCAGTGGACGAGCGGGATCGGCTCGCCCCAGTAACGCTGGCGGGAAAAAAGCCAGTCTCGGAGCTTGTAGTTCACGGTCCCCTTCCCCACGCCGTTCTCCTCGAGCCAGGAAATCATGGACGCCTTGGCCTCGTCGGTCGGCTTGCCGTCCAGGAAACCGCTGTTGACGTTCACGCCGGCGCCCGTGAACGCCCCGGCGGAGACGTCCCCGCCCCGGATGACCTCGACGATCGGGAGGCCGAACTTCTTCGCGAACGCGTAGTCCCTCTCGTCGTGCGCGGGAACGGCCATGATGGCGCCGGTGCCGTAGCTGGCGAGCACGTAGTCGGCGATCCAGACGGGAATGGTTTTGTTGTTCACCGGATTGAGCGCGTGGGCGCCGGTGAAGACGCCCGTCTTGTCCTTCGAAAGCTCCGTCCGCTCGAGCTCGCTCTTCGAGGCGGCCTTCTTCTGGTAGTCCTCGACCGCTGCTTTTTGCCCGGCGGTCGTGATCCTGGCGACCAGCGGGTGCTCGGGCGAAAGCACCATGTAGGTCGCTCCGTAGAGCGTGTCGGGGCGGGTCGTGAAGACGCGGATCGGCTCTCCGTCGCCGGCGCCGCCGGAAAGACGGAATTCGACGTGCGCGCCTTCGGACCGGCCGACCCAGTTCTTCTGCATCTCCTTGATCGATTCGGTCCAGTCGACGAGCGCGAGGTCTTCGAGGAGGCGGTCCGCGTAGGCGGTGATCTTCAGCATCCACTGCCGCATGGGACGGCGCACGACCGGGTGCCCGCCCCGCTCGCTCTTTCCGTCGACGACCTCTTCGTTGGCGAGGACGCAGCCCAGCGCCTCGCACCACCAGACCGGCACCTCCGCGAGGTACGCGAGGCCCCGTTCGTAAAGTTTGAGGAAAATCCACTGGGTCCACCGGACGTACGCGGGGTCGGTCGTGTCGACCTCGCGGTCCCAGTCGTACGAGAGGCCGAGCGAGCGGATCTGGCGGCGGAACGTCGCGATGTTCTTCTGGGTCGTGACCGCCGGGTGCGTGCCGGTCTCGATCGCGTACTGCTCGGCCGGCAGGCCGAAGGCGTCCCAGCCCATCGGGTGCAGGACGTTGAAGCCCTGCATGCGTTTGAAACGGGAATAGATGTCGGTGGCGGTGTAGCCTTCGGGATGCCCGACGTGGAGCCCCGACCCGGACGGGTACGGGAACATGTCGAGGACGTAGAGCTTCTTTTTCCCCGCCGCCTCGGCGGGCTCGAGCGCGCGGAAGGTCTTTTCGTTCAGCCAGCGGTCCTGCCACCTGGACTCGACGGCCGCGAAGGGATACAGCGGTTCGGGCATCCTAGTCCGCCATGACCTGGATGCGGTTTTTGCCGAGTCCTTTGGCCTTGAGGAGCGCCTTGTCGATTTTCTCGATGAACGTGAGCGCGTCCACCTCCTGCAGGCTCGGGAAATAGAAAAGCCCGATGCTCACCGTGACCTGGATCGGCCGCTTTTTGGCGACGAATCCGTGCGCGGCCATGCTCCTCTGGATGCGGTCGGCGACGACGCGCGCGGTCTGCTCGTTGGCCTCCGGCAGGATAATGAGAAACTCGTCCCCGCCGTAGCGGCCGACGATGTCGATCTTGCGGATGCTCTGCTGGAACACGTGGGCGACCTCCCTCAGCACGTAGTCGCCGGTCAGGTGCCCCAGCTTGTCGTTGAAGCTCTTGAAGTCGTCCACGTCGATCATCATGCCGGCGAGCGTGTGCTTGTAGCGGCGCGCGCGCTCGAGCTCCTTTTCGATCTCGGCCAGGATGTGCCGGTGATTGTAGAGCCCGGTGATGTCGTCCATGATGCTCTGTTCTTTCAGCTGGTCGTTCATCGCCTGAAGGAAGGCCTTTTGTTCGAAGAACTGGTCGATGAAGTGCCCGAGGAAAAAGCCGAACAGGGCGAAGACGGCCGGCGTGGTGAATGTCATGTACGCGTAATAGAACGCGTTGTTGTGGACTTCCGTCCGAATCCAGCCGGGGCCGAAAGGACCGGCCATGAGGCCTCGGAAAAGGATGCTGCCGATGGGGGCGCCGAAGCCCAGCAGGAGCAGCATCGAGCCGAGCATGAGTCTGTAGGATTTCATCGAGACCTCGCCGTATCCGGTTCGAATCGTACCGAAGGTGGGAGTCGAACCCACAACCTCGTAAGAGGATCGGTTTTTGAGACCGACGCGTATGCCAGTTCCGCCACTTCGGCTAGAAAGTCAGAAGCTTCATGATACCAAAAAATCCTCCCCGTTTGGGGGAGGATTTTAATTGGTGGACCTGAGCGGGATCGAACCGCTTACCTCCTCAATGCCATTGAGGCGCTCTACCAGGTGAGCTACAGGCCCCTGTGTTTTTTGTTTTCAAGTCCAGGGGCCTAGCCCTGCAGCTGTATTTTAAAATCCCGCTGCAAGGGCAGGCCGCACGGACGATGCTACAATCCTTTTTCTGTCCCGACGCCGGGGCAGGCTTCGCGGGAAGCTGCAATCTTTTCTCACGCGACAATCAGGCCCTAAATTCTACCAACCCCCGCCCAATTAATCAAGAAACCCCTGCCCGATCGAGTCCGCCCGCCCCAGAAGGAGCGCCGAGTTCTTCGAGCCGAACGCCAGACAGTTGCAGAGTGCGTACTCGACCTGGCGGCGGACCGGGCGGTTGGGAGTGTAGTCGAGGTCGCAGGCGGCGTCCGGCGATTCGTAATTGATGGTCGGCGGGATCTCGCCCGAACCCAGCGCGTAGAGCGCCGCGGCGACGCCCGCGGCCCCGCAGGCCCCCTGGGGATGGCCGATCATGGATTTCGTGCCGGAAGTCGACAGGCCCCCCGAATGTCCGTTGAAAGCGGCTTTCACGGCCATCGTCTCGATGAGGTCGTTCATGCGGGTCGAGGTGCCGTGCAGGTTGACGTACCCCACCCGCTCCCTCCCCACGCCGGCGTCGGCCATCGCCTCGCCCAGCGCCCGCGCCGCCTCGACGCCCGAAGGCTCGACCATCACGCGGTGGAAAGCGTCGCAGGTCGAGCCGTAGCCGGCGACAGTCCCGTAAATCTTCCGCCGCCTCGCCTTCGCGCGCTCGTAGCTTTCGAGAAGGAAAACCCACGCCCCCTCGCCCAGCACGAAACCGTCCCGGTCGCCGTTGAAGGGCCTCGAGGCCCGCCCCGGGGAATCGTTGAACGCGCTCGAGGTCACCTTCATGCGGTCGAAACCGGCCATGATGGCCGGCGTGATGCAGGCCTCCGCCCCGCCCGTCAGGACCGCTTCCGCCTCGCCGTGGCGGATCGACCGCATGGCGTATCCGATCGCGTCCGTCGACGACGTGCATCCGGTCGAGATCACGTGGCTGGGGCCCCGCAGGCCGAGATAGATCGACAGCTCGCTCGAAAGCATCCCGACGAACGAGGAGGAAATCGCGTACGGCGTCGCTTTCCGGAGTTCCTTTTTGAAGAAATGCGCGTATTGATTTTCGGCGAAGTCGACGCCCCCCGCGCCGGTGCCCAGGAGGACGCCGATTTTCCGGCTTTCTTCGAGCGGAAGCTCCCGCACGTCGACGCCGGCGTCCTCGAGCGCCTCACGCGCGGCGGCCAGCGCCATCGGCATGACGCGCGGCACGCGTTTTTCGTCCTCGCTCTTCAGGTAGAGCCGCGGATCGAACCCCCGGACTTCGCCGGCGACCCGGCTCTGGAGGCCCTCCGGATCGAACGCGGTCAGCGGCCCAACCGCGGGGCGCGCCTCA
>DATJEK010000062.1:0-9565 GCA_035496715.1 Candidatus Eiseniibacteriota bacterium
CTTCACGCGCACTTCTTCGTCGGAGGGATTTTCGCCCTGGAATTCGCCGGAGTACGTCTCGCCCGGCGCCAGGTCGAGCTCGATTCTCGGCGCGTTGATACGGATCGTCGCGGCCTGAACGGGCGGCGCCGCCAGAAGGAAGCAAAGGAGGAACAAGAGGCCCGCTGTGCGCATTTTTTTCAAAGGCTGATTTCCTGTATCAGTTGTATTGATAGGAGCTTAGATACAACGATGTTAGCAGAAAAAAAACCGCCCCGCAAGGAGGATTTCCCTGCGGGGCGGAAGAGTGAAGCGCTTGTCTTAAGTGGTAACCGTGAACGTGACCGTCGCGGTGTACGTGCCCGCAGCCTGGCTGGTCGGGACGCCCGTGGTGGCGCCGGCGGCCGGATCATCCGTGATCGAATAGTGGAACTGGATGAGCCGGGTGTCGGCGGCCGCGTTGGAGGTGTACAGCGTCTTGTTCGCGTTGACCCACGAGCCGGCGGTACCCAGCGTGCCCACGAGGGCGTTGCCCCCGTTGTCCTGCGTCGCATAGACGGGAACGACCGTCTGCGCGCCGGCGGGAAGCGTGTTCGAACCGCTGGTCAGCTGCGTGCCGTTCTGCGTGATGGTGTACGGGTTGCCGGTCGAGACCGCCGAGATGAGCGCGATCACGTCACCGGTGCCGGTCGATCCCGCGGGAGTCGAACGGAGGGTGCCGGTGCCGATATCCTGCAGGGTGCCGAAGTTCATGGCGTTGCCCGCGGTGATGTCGTTCGCCGGAGCGACGCTGTTCTTGAAGAGGTTCATGTTGAGCTGCAGGTTGCTGGACACGATCGCGCTCACGTTGACAGCCGGCTTCGAAACCGAGGCGGCAAAAGCCGACTGGCTCAACAGGAACAGACCGGCCACGGCGATTGCCATGACTTTTTTCATTCGGAGATCCTCCGTTTGGGGGTTGACGAGAAAGACTTCGGGGTGGTTCGGCCAAAAGTCTTTTAAAGTGCGTTGAAAGAACCTAGAACACGGGAACGGCTTTGGATTGGCTCCATTGTAGCGAAATTGGGTTCTTTGTCAAGTACGGGAAGGATTTGTTTTAAGTCATTCGGTTGCAATGTGTTAACTACTAATAGGAATTATAATAAATATTTAGAAAGTAGTTAAATTAGTTAAAACCGCCGGGCACAAAAAAACCGCCTCGCAGGGTCGCTGCGAAGCGGTTTTTTCGTTCTTTGGTGCGCTTAGGCCGTGACGGTGAAAGTGACCGTCGCGGTGTAGGTACCCGCGGCCTGGCTGGTCGGAACGCCGGTCGTGGCGCCTGCGGCGGGATCATCCGTGACCGAGTAGTGGGCCTGGATGACGCGGCCGGCGGCGGCGGCGTTGGACGTATACAGCGTCTTGTTCGCGTTGACCCAAGAGCCGGCGGTGCCGAGCGTGCCCACGAGGGCCTGGCCGCCGTTGTCTTCGGGAGCGTACACGGGAACGACGGTGGTCGCGCCGGCGGGAAGCGTGTTGACGCCGCTGGTGAGGGCCGTGCCGTTCTGGGTGATGGTATACGGAACGCCGGTGGAGATCGCCGAGAGAAGCGCGACGACCGAGCCGGTGCCGGTGGATCCGGTGGTGGAAGAACGGAGCGTGCCGGTGCCGACGTCCTTCAGGGTTCCGAAGGCCATCGCGTTGCCCGCGGTGATGTCGTTGGCGACGGCGACGCTGTTCTTATAGAGCGCCATGTTGAGCTGCAGATTGCTGGAAACGACCGCGCTGACGTTGACGGCCGGCTTGGAAACCGAAGCCGCGAAAGCCGACTGCGCGAACGCGAACAGCAGAGCGACGAGCGAAACGGTGACTTTCTTCATGTGGACAACCTCCATTGTTTGGGTTACCTACTGACCAAGGAAAGAGAAAACGTTCTTTTCTTCGCCCGGCCTGAAAATAAAACGCCGGGCAACCAAGAAGAGCGTCTGGACTTCTTTGGCGGCCCGGCGAACCTTTACAATGGAGGTCCCGTAGCTTTGCGTCCCACCCTTACGAGTGGTTTGCCATTTCAAAAGTCTTCAAAGATCGGTATTCCCTTGAATGGTGGAAATATACCCGACGAGTTTTTGAGATTCAAGGGGATATGAAGAAAAATATCGATCTATAACTTCAATAATTACAAATAGTTATGAATCAAGTACGCAATTTAATACAAAGATTTACAAAGTTGTAGGCTAATTTCCCTACAAAAAATGGGGGCTAAAAACGCTCTAGAGGGTGGTTAGGGAATACTTGATTTCGGAGCTGTAGGAGCCGGCCTGGCTGCCCTGGGGAATGTCGAGGATGTAGTCGACGGCGAACTCCTCCGGAGTGCCCTTGCGGTCGGAGGTGAAGAGGACGGACTCGCCTTCCAGGACGGGTTTCGGAGAGGGCGCGGCGAGGGTTCCCGTCTTGGCGTCCTTGCCCTGGAAGAGGAAATTTTCGGCCGGGAGCGACGTGCCCTTTTCGTTGGTCAGCTTGCGGGAGACGACCTGGGAAACGTTGTAGGGCTCGCCCAGGTTCGATTTCACCGTCAGGGTCACGGAGCGCTTCCCCTCCCCGCTCTCGGCGCCGAACTGTCCGAAATGGAGACTCGTGCCCTCCTTGAGCTGAACGTCGAGATCGAAGATCGGTTCGATTTCCACGCGAACGGGAACGGAGATCACCTCGGGGCTCACGAGGGGCGAGGAGGATTCGACTCGGAACGTCAAAACCCCCGTGTAGATCCCCGACTTCTCTTCCTGGCCGGGCTCGAAAACGTAATCGAGACGCAGGGAATCTCCCTGCCCCGCGCCGTTCGAGGTATAGATGACGGCCGGCGACAGCGCGACGGGCTGGGGCGACGGCGGGCCCGGCTGGCCGTTCGTCCCGCCCGCAATCGCGACCGAAAGCGCGCCTTCGTCGAGCATTCCGCCGCTGGCGGAAGCCAGCGGCTGGGCCAGCTGTTCGAGGACCCGGTACGTCGTGCCGATGTTGCTTTCGAGGTCGAGGGCGAGCTCTCCTGCGGCCGTTCCGCGGTCCTTCGAGATGCGGCCCAGGTCGAGCTCGTGCGTGCCGCCGCGGCCGGAGACGGTCATGCGGAACGTCGGGCGGATCTCCATCTGGACGTCCATCGTCACGACGCGCTGGGTCACTCCCGCGACGGGCGTCACGGGCTCGGCGGTGAAAATGATCTGGGTACGGTACAGGCCTCCGGGAAGGTCTTCGGGGACGCGCACGTTGAATACGAGCACGAACGTGTCCGAGTCGCCCGCCGCGTTGGACGTGAAGATCTGGCTCTGCCCCATCGCGACCGGCGTCTCGAGCTGGGTCCTCAGGGTGCCGAGCGGAGTGGAAGGGGAAAATTCGATGAACGCGCCCTGGGGCATCGTGTTGCCGGACTCGTTGATCAGCGGCTGATAGACGGTCTGGAGGATGCGGTACTGGGTGGCGACGTCGCTTTCGACCGTGATCGTGACTTCTTCGTTTCGCAGGAGGCCGCCGGGCTGGGACTCCTCGAACCGCAGGTGCTGGCCTCCCCTCCTGGGCGCCACCTCGAGCTCGAACACCGCGAACGCCTGTCCCGCGCCGGCCAGGAGGAACCCGGCCAGCAGGACGGCCAAACGCGCGGTTTTAAGGCTGAAGCCCATCGAAAACCTCCTCGGAGACCCTCGTAAAACGATACCTGACCCGGGAGGAGGTGTCAATGCCGCCCGGGCCTAGAAATCGCCCGTCAGGGACACCCGCAAAAGATGCTCGGTGTCGAGAGTGGGCAGCGAAAAAGCGGTCGCGCTGTAGGGGGTCACCAGCGGCGAGTCGGAGCCCAGACCGAAGACGCCGTACTCGGCCCGGAAGACCGTTTTCGAGTTGAGCCTCCAGTCCATGCTGAGGTAGACGTTGTGGTGGCCCCGGAAGTCGGTGTCGGAATAGTTGGTCGCGATCAATTTCGGCACGTCGGAGACGTACGAGTGCGTGTAGTCCATGAAGACCAGCAGCGATTTCGACAGATTCAACGCGAGACTGACGCCCTGGTGATTCACGTTGTCGTCGATCGCCGCGGCGAAACGGTAGGAGTTCTGCGCCATGTGGAAGGTGAACGTGGCGTTGTCCTGCGGCCGGAAGATCAGCCTCTCGCGGGCGATGCCGAAGTACTCGTACGGCGGCACGGCGCCGAACGGCCCCTGTCCGTACAGGAAGTTCGTCAGGTGGTCGATCAGCAGGCCGTCGACGCGGTCGTTGGCGTCCCGGAACGTGCCGTTCAGGAGGCCGCGCGGAAAATCGGGGATGTCGTTCGTCCGCTCGTAAAAACCCTCCGCGGTCCATTTCTTGTTGAACACGTACTGGGCCCCGCCCGCGTAGGTGAACCGCGAGGGGTCGCGCCCGCCGGGGACCGCGACGTTCTGGAACTGCAGCGACGAGGGGTCCTCGAAACCGATGAAGTAATAGTCCGACAGGAACGGCTCGATGCCGGCCGTCGAGCCCGGCAGCTGCTGCCAGCGGAACATCCCCTTCAGCGTGAGCTTGGGCGTGACCTTCACGGTCAGCTCGTCTCGAAGCACGTTTTCCTTCAATTCGCCGTCCGACGTGCGCCGCACGTGGCGGTCGTCGAAGAGGTTGAAGAACCGGTCCTTGAAGAACTTTTCCTTCCACTGCGCGCGGTACACGGTGCGGTTGGCGTCCACGCCGTCGCCCAGGCGGAAGGGCTCGAGGTCGGGGCGCTCGGCGAACGACAGGTGTTTGCCCCAGAACCGGTCGTCGCGGGTGTTCGAAAACCGCGAGAGCACGGGCTCGAACTCCCGGTCCATCTGCGTGTAGCTCAGGGCCGCCTCGGTCTTGCCGCCTTCGCCGTGTTCGAACGCCGTCTCGACGGACGCCTTGTACGCCAGGCCTTCGCTGTCGGTCCTGAAGAAGTCGTCGGTGCGCAGATCCTTGTCCCGGTGCGAGACCGCGACCTCGCCCTTGAACGCCGTGTCCTCACGGAGGTCGAACTTCACGTCCGCCCCCACGGCCTGCGCCACGTCCGCGACCGAGTTGTCGATGAGCCCGTTCCGGAACGTGTACGTGCCGCCGACCGTCAGCCGGTCGGTGGCGCGGTGCTTGAGGCGGAACGCCCCCGGGATGTTGTCCGCGTCGAAGTAGTGGTCGTCCCAGGGCGTGTAGGGCGCCGCGACCGTGCCCGCGAAATAGGTCCGGTCCGTCGCGGCCTCGACCGACGCGCCGCGCAGGAGGACGAGCCGGTGCCCTTCGCTGTCACGTGCCAGGAAAGAAAGCGAGTCCGAGTAGTAGCCGCGCTTGATCGATCCGTCGCTGAAAAACTGGACCGGCTGGTACTGGTAGAGCCACGGGCTCTGCTGCCAGTAGTCCTTGTGGTTCGAGAGGCCGATCGGGTCGTCGGTCGTGAGCGCCTGGGTCTCGTCGGCCAGCGGAAAGATCCTCGCGTGCCAGGACACGCCGAACGGCGCGTCCTCGTCGGTGTAGTCGACCCAGGCCTTGCGGAACGGCCGGAATTCGGTGTCGATGTCGAGCGCCGGGATGTGGAACGGCACGCCGCCGGTAGCCGGGCTGAAATCGAAAAAACCGTGGACGACGGTCGGGACGGTCTGCCCGTCCTTCACCTCGATGACCGGAAACGCGATGGAATCGCCGACGTTGGTGCGGTAGATCTCGTTGATGACCGAGTTGTTCGCGCCGAAATATTTCAGGTTGTAACGCATCACCTCGGTGCCGATGTCGGAGCGCGTGATCTGCTCTCCCGTCGTCCCGACGTAGGACCAGGGGTCGGCGACGATCTGGGTGTAGAAGGACCATTTCTCGTGAGGCTCGAATTCGACGTTCAGCAGGAACTGGTCGTAGATCGCGGGGTCGTAGGTGTTGTTCAGGCGCTCGCCGAAGAGGTAGCGGAAATTGCGCTCCTGGAGGTCGGCGTTCGAGTCGTTCAGGACCACGTCGTAATCGTCGTTCAAGCCGGCCGCCAGGCGGTAGTGGCCGGTCATGCGGATGCGGCCGCCGGGGAGCTGGCCCTTGTCTTCTTTGGCGGGCGGCGTGAAGTATTCGGATGAGCCGAACGAGGGGTCGGTCTGGGCCGCGGCGGCGGAAACGGCCGCGGCGGAGAAAAGAAGGCAGAGAGCGGCGAAAAGAGAAGCGGCGCTTCGGAAACGCCTCATCGCTCCGGGCGGATTTTCGTGTGGAAGTCCTTCAGCGTCCTCAAAACGGTGGCGGTCCTCCTGTCGGTCAGCGCGCGGGCCAGCGGGATCGACCAGATCGACATGTTCCGGTAGTACGAGTCGCCGAAGACGTAGCGGCCCGTCAGCGAGTCGATGGTGTCGGGCTGGTTCCACGGGTTTTTCTGAACCCGAGTCACATTATCCCATAGTTTCCGGGCCTGTCCCAGCACTTTTGCCACCGGGAAGCCCTCGGAAATGCAGAGCGCCATGAAAGCGTAATTCATGCCCGACCAGATGTTTTTCGAATGGTCGTTCGAACGGTCCAGCCGGCCGTCGGGAAGAACCGAATTCACCATGCCGTAGTTCGAATGGGCGCTGTTGTAACGGAGCACCGCGGCCAGCGCCTTTTTGATCTTGGCGCGCTCGACGATGGGCCCCAGGCGGAGGAGGTTGGCGTACCACTGCCCGTTGAGCTGCGACAGGGCGCAGTATTCGCCGAAAAAGCGCCCGTTCCAGAGCTCGCGCTCGAAGCTGGCGCTGCCCCGCGTGAAGTCCGAGCGGCACTGACGCGCGTACGCCGCGTCGTTCAGGCGCTGCGCGATCCGCTCGGTCGCCAGAAGAGCCGCCAGGTAGATGCTGGACGTGTACGCGTTCGTCCCGAAGAAACCCCAGAGGTCGAACGTCTGGTCGGCGCCCTCGTTGTCGGGCAGGCCGTTGCCGTCATGGTCGGTGGACTTCGTCCAGGCCAGGGCTCTCTTGATGTGGGGATAGAGCCCCCGCAGGAACGCGTCGTCCCCCGACCACAGCCAGTCGCGGTAGACCATCAGGATGAACTTGGGATTGAGATCCTTCCAGAAATGGAAGGTCGTGCCGTTCGAGGGCAGGTCGAGCCGGTTCTTTCCCAGATCGTGCGGCACGTAGCCGTCGGGGCGCTGGGCGTCGGCGAACTGCCGGATCAGCGATTTTTCGAGCTCCGGGAAGAAGTAGCTCAGCGGGATCGAGCCGTAAAAACCGACGTCGAGCGTGCCCATGAGCGGGCAGATGATCGGCGCCTCGTAAAAGGAAAAACGGCCGTCGCGCACGAACCAGCTCGAGGAATTGAACGGCGCCAGGTTCGCCAGGAGCGACTCGTTGAACCACTCGGGGAAAGGAAGCGAGAACACCGCCCGCTCGACCCGGCGCTGGGCGGCCTCCAGCGACTTGCGTCGGGGCAGCACGTATCGGGCCACTTCGGGCGCGCCCTTGAACCAGGCCGAATAGCGGTGTCCGAGCGGATGCTTGGGGAAAAACCAGGACGCGGTGAACGACAGTTTGGACGAGCCCCCCGGAGCGATCGTGCGGCGGGCGGCGACGGCGCCGCACAGCTCCTGGTTCTCCCCCTGCACGATGCTGTGCGAGCGCCGGTCGGGCAGACGCCCCTCTTCGGCGAAGGACGGCCAGGCCTCGAGCGAGATGTTGCGCGAGTCGAACGAGAAGTTCCGCGTCACGGCGTTCCAGGATTCGAGGAAGCTCGTCTGCCAGCCCTTCTTCACGAAGCTGAACCGCAGCGCCCCCTGCCGGACGTCGCGGGACGACGGGTCGGCGTTCGAGAAGTCCAGATGCAGGTAATCCCGCTCCTCGACGACCCGGTTCTTGCGGCCCACGCACCACTCGCCGCAGATGTTGCGCCCGATGAAAAGAAACGCGGCGTCGACCGGCCTCCGCAGCAGGTTCTTCGCGGTCAGCGAAAAAAAGCAGGCCGGCAGGCTCGAATGCTTCACGTCGCCGGGGATCCAGGGGCTGAAGACGTCGAGCTTCACCTCGAGGCCCAGCCGCGGCTCGCGGAAAAGGAGACTCGCGCGCGGAAACACGCCCTCGAAGTGCACGTCGCGCGCCGTCGGCAGGTTCTGCACGGAGACCGTCTGGAGGAGAAGCGCCTTCGGCCGCCCGCCGAGCGGCCGGCACCAGACAGCCAGGTGGTAGCCGAGGATGCCGGGATAATCGTCGGTGCCGAGGACGGGTTTCGACCAGTTGTTCTGCATCGTGAAGGCGTTGAAGAGGCCGTTCGGAAGGATCTCGAGCTTGCCGGCGCCGATTCCCCCCAGCGGGACGCCCGATTTCACGTGGTCTTTGGCGGTGAACTGCGTCATAGCGGGATCCTCGGCTGATTGTCCAGATCAAACGGATTATACCCGATCCAGGCGAAAATCCCATACGCGGTGCCGGCCACGGAGCCGGTCCGCTTGCCCTGGGGCGTGCGCCAGCCGTGGCCGGTGTCCACGTCGTCGGTGGAGGCGTACGGCAGGCAGCCCCGCCCCTGCCCGGTCCGCGAGGGGCTCGTGATGATGAGCTTTTGGAGCTCGTTCAGGTAAAAGTTGGCTTTTTCGCGATAGAGCGCCGCGCGGTCCGCCTCCCCGCTGATCTCGAACCAGCGCGACAGGATCTGGTAGGTGACCACGACCTGCGCGGTCCATTCGGTCGAGATCACGCCGCCGCGGCCCAGGTTCTGCGAGCGGGCGAAGTCGAATCCCGTCGCCTTCGCGGCTTTGCCGTTCGGCTGCACGAACGACACGGTCACCCTGGTGTTTTTCTCGGCGAAGCTCATGATCTCTTCGGGGTCGAACTGGATCTCCTTCAGCGTGCCCGGCCCCATCGCGGCGACGGCCCAGCTGAACGTGTCGGTCGCGATCGTCGAGTCCCCCTTGCCGCGGTTCATCCGCCGCTCCTTGAGGCTGTAGGCGTATTTCTTGATCCATTTGAGCGAGGCGTCGCGCGCCTCGGCGAACTGCTTGTCCCGCGTCTCCCGGTACAGCATCGCGTAAAAGGCGTACGCGTCGAGGTTGTGCTCCGTGCTGTACCACATGACGGAGGGGCCGCCTTTGACGCCGCCTTCGGTGTCCTGCTGGGACAGCACCCATTCACCGATGCGGCGGGCGAGCGGCAGGAAGCGGCCGTCCTTGGTCTGGTGCTCGTACTGGAGCGCCGCGATGCCCAGCCAGATGTTGGGGCCCGCCCGGACGACGTTCTCCTTCGGCGTCCCGTCGACGGTATCGTAGGCGTTGAAAAAGGCGCCGTTCTCGGCGGGCGCCCGCGAAGAGAAGAATTCGAGGATCTCGGCGGCATGCGCCCGGTCGCGGAACGCCAGGAAAGTCTGGCACACGAGCGCCTGATCGTAGGTGAACGCCCAATCGTCCAGACGCGAGTCCCCCTCGTAGCTGGCCACGAGGCCGGTCTTCAGGTTCCGGTGGGACAGGAGCCATTCGTACATCTTGCGCACCGCCTGCCCGGCGTCCGTCCCCGCCCCGATCGTCTTGTAGGTCGCCTCGAGCTTTTCCCGGCCTTCGCGGATCTGGGACAGCCGCGCGTCGATGGCCTGCTGCTTTTTCATCGCCGAGGCGAGCTGACTCTGGTAGAGCTCTTTTTCCTTCAGGCTGCCGGCGGACAACGAA
>DATJEK010000063.1:0-20016 GCA_035496715.1 Candidatus Eiseniibacteriota bacterium
TCGCTCCTCGACAACGCCTGCGCGCCGCCTCGGAAGCACGTTCGCGCAGGGACCTTACGGCGTCCGGGACGCCGTCAGGTCCCGCGCTCGCGTCACATCGTGAACTTCTCGCCCAGATAGATCTTCCTGGCTTCCTTGCTCGTCAAAAGGTCTTCCTTGGTGCCGGAAATCAGGATCTTGCCCTCGGACATGATGTACGCGCGGTCGGTGATCGCCAGCGTCTCGCGGACGTTGTGGTCCGTGAGGAGGATCCCCAGCCCCTTCCGGCGCAGGTCCTGGATCAGCTGCTGGCAGTCGTTGACGGCGATCGGGTCGATGCCCGAGAACGGCTCGTCGAGGAGCACGCAGAGGGGGTGCGTCACGAGCGCCCGGGTGATCTCGAGGCGCCGGCGCTCGCCGCCCGAAAGGGTGAACGCGCGGGATTTGCGCAGGTGCTCGATCCCCAGGTCGTTCAGGAGCTCCTCGAGACGCTTCTTTCGCTCGGGGCGCGGCAGGTCGAGCGTCTCCAGGATCGCGAGGATGTTCTCCTCGACCGTGAGCTTGCGGAAGATGGAGGGCTCCTGCGAAAGATAGCCGATCCCCAGGCGGGACCGCTTGTGCATCGGATAGTGCGTCACGTCCCGGTGGTCGAAGGTGATGCTGCCCGAGTCCGGTTTCACGACGCCGGTCACCATGTAAAAGGTCGTCGTCTTCCCGGCACCGTTGGGGCCGAGGAGTCCGACGATTTCCCCTTCGTCGATGGAGAGGTCGACGCCGTTGACGACCGTGCGGCCGTTGTAGGACTTCCGGAGCGCGCGCGTCTCGAGGAGAGGCATTATTTTCCTCCGCCCGCGGTCATCAGCGACTCGGCGCCTTTACGCAGCGTGATCTCGGGATTGCCCTCGAGGCGGATCGAACCCGTTTCCGGCACGTAGATCGCGCGCTGGGAATGCGTCGTGTCGGTGCCGCGCTCGATGACGACGTTTCCGATCAGCACGATCTTCTCGACCTTCTTGTCCTTGCCGAAGAAGACGTCCATCCGGTTCGACGTGAGCACGCCGCGCTGGTCGACCACCCTCACCTTCCGGAAGAAGATCATCTTGTTCTCGCTGTAG
This sequence comes from Candidatus Eiseniibacteriota bacterium, assembly GCA_035496715.1. Classification (GTDB taxonomy): domain Bacteria; phylum Omnitrophota; class Gorgyraeia; order 2-02-FULL-51-18; family 2-02-FULL-51-18; genus DATJEK01. The sequence continues at coordinate 1,095 of DATJEK010000063.1, forward strand.
TAGATTTTCATGGGCCCGGAGCAGGTCACCGTCGCCCCTCCGGTCAGCTTCATTTCGATCTGCCGGTTCAGCTGGATGAAATTCTCGGCGGGGCGCCCGGCGGCGCCGATGCCGCGGATCTTGGCGTTGGGATTGTCGACGTACACCACCGCGTCGGTCCGCAGCGACCCGCGGTCCTGCGACCACCGCACGCGGTCGGTCCGCACGACGGTGTCGTCCTTCAGCTTCAGCGTCACGTTCTGGTCGAGGTAAACCGTCTGCCCGGGATCGATCTTCGCAGTCTCGCCTTCCAGGTTCCAGAAGGTCTTGCCCTTGTCGTCGAAGCCCGTGAGGCTGAATTTCTGCAGCTGCTGGTCCGCGCTCGTCTTCACGAGCTCTTCCCGCGTGACGGGGTCGGGGCGGGCGGGGGCCGGCTTCGAGGGCCGGATGACCAGCGAAAGGCCGACCAGAAGCGAGGCGCCGAAGATCAGGATGAGCGGGAGGTTGAGGCCGTGGGTGCGCATGGCATTCAGCGGTAGTACCGCTTCACGGCCTCGTCCCACCGGCCCTGCGCCTTGAGCAGCATGTCGCAGACTTCGCGGACGGCGCCGCGGCCTCCGGAGCGCTCGGTGACATAGTGGGCGGCTTCCTTGGCCTCGGGGACGGCGTTGCGCACCGCGACCGCGACGCCCGCCCGGCGCAGGATCGGGATGTCGATCAGGTCGTCGCCGACGTAGCAGACCTCCTCGGGGCTCACCTTGAACTTTTTCTGGATCTTCTCAAAGGCCTTCAGCTTGTCGTGGCAGTTCTGATAGAGCTTCACGATGTTCATGTCGGCGGCGCGGCGGCCGTTCACCTTGCACTTGCGGCCGCTGACGATGACCGTGATGAAACCCGCTCGCCGCAGCATCCCCAGGCCGTGGCCGTCCTGCACGTCGAAGAATTTGAGCTCGTCGCCGTAATCGCCGAAGACGATGCGGCCGTCGGTGAGCACGGCGTCGTTGTCGGCGAGGAAAAGCCTGATCTTCAGGAAACGCTGCTTGAGCTCTTCCGGAGAGAGGATCACAGGATGCCGGCCTTGAGGAGGTCCTGCACGTCGAGGAGGCCCACCGGGCGGCGGCGGGCGTCGACGACGGGGACCTCGTCGATCTTCCGGGTGCGGAGGATCTCGAGGGCTTCGGCGGCGAGACGGTCCGCGCGGATGGTGACCGGGCCCGCGGTCATGAGCTCGGCGACGGGGCGCTCGAGCACGCGCTCCCCTTCCCGCAGGTGCCGGCGGAGATCCCCGTCGGTGAAGATGCCCTTCAGGCGGCCCTTCGCGTCCACGACGGTCGCCGAGCCGGCGCGCGCCTCCGTGATGCGGTAGAGGACGTCCTTGACCTTCGCGGTCTCGCGGACGAGCGGGTTGGAGCGCCCCGTCCGCATGATGTCCGAAACTTTGAGGAGGAGCTGCTTTCCGAGGTTGCCGCCCGGATGATAGAGCGCGAAATCTTCCGCGCGGAACCCTTTCATCTCGAGGAGCGCCACCGCCAGCGCGTCGCCCATCGCCAGCATCGCGGTCGTGGACGCCGTCGGGGCCAGGTTCAGCGAGCAGGCCTCTTTCTTCACGCTCACGTCGATCACGACGTCGCTCGCGGCGGCCAGCGGAGAGCGCGGGTCGCCGGTGAACGAGATGAGCTTCGCCCCGATCCGGCGGATCACCGGCAGGAGCTTCACGATCTCTTCGGTGCGGCCGCTGGTGGAGAAGGCCACGACGACGTCCTGCTTCATCACGCGGCCGAGGTCCCCGTGGTGCGCGTCCGCCGGATGCAGGAAAAGCGAGGGGGTGCCCGTCGACGAAAGAGTCGCCGAGACCTTCTGGGCGATGAAGCCGGGCTTCCCCATCCCGGTCAGGACGAGCCGGCCGCGGCACTTGAAGATGATCTGGCAGGCGCGGCGGAAATCGGCGCCGACCCTGGGGATGAGGCGCGAGAGCGCGTCGCGCTCGATGCGCAGGACGCGTCGGGCCGCGTTAACCGGCATCTTGAACCGCCCGGCGCACGCGAAGGAGACGCTCGAGCAGCCGCTCGAGATCGGCCAGGCGCACCATGTTGGGGCCGTCGCTCGGGGCGCGGTCCGGGTTTTCGTGAACTTCCATGAAGACGCCGTCGGCGCCCGCGGCGACGCCGGCCTGGGCGAGCACCGGCACGAAACGGCGGTCGCCGCCCGAGCTCGTGCCCCTGCCGCCCGGCTGCTGAACCGAATGCGTCGCGTCGAAAATGACCGGGTAGCCGAAGGCCCTCATGATCGGGATCCCCCGGAAGTCGTTCACGAGCGTGTTGTAGCCGAACGAGGTTCCGCGCTCGGTGAGCAGGATCTTTTTGTTGCCCGTGGAGGCGAGCTTGTCGACGATGTTGCCCATTTCCCAGGGCGCGAGAAACTGGCCTTTTTTGACGTTCACCGTCCGGCCGGTCGAGGCGGCGGCCAGAAGCAGGTCCGTCTGTCGGCAGAGGAACGCGGGGATCTGCAGCACGTCCGCGACCGCCGCGGCCTTCTCGGCCTCCGAGGCGGAATGCACGTCGGTCAGAAGAGGCAGGCCGGTCTCCTCTTTCACACGCGAGAGGATGGCCAGCCCGCGGTCGATGCCCAGGCCGCGGAACGACCCCATCGAGGTGCGGTTGGCCTTGTCGTAGCTGGATTTGTACACGTACGGAATGCGGAGGCGCCTGGCGATCTTCGAGATCGCCTTCGCGTGCCGCAGCGCGTGCGGCTCGCTCTCGACGACGCAGGGTCCGGCGATCAAAAGGAGCGGACGGCCGCCCCCGACCTCGACGCTTCCGATCCGGACGACCTGAGGCTTGACGGCCCTGGTCTTCATTTAATCCACCTTGTGGGCGAGAGAGGCCTTGATGAATTCCCGGAAAAGCGGATGCGCCTGATCCGGCTTGGAATGGAACTCCGGATGGAACTGGCAGCCGATGAACCAGGGATGGTCGACGAGCTCGATGATTTCGACGAGGCGGCCGTTGGGGCTCGTGCCCGAGACGACCAGGCCGTTGGTCTCCATCTTCACCTTGTACTTGTTGTTGAACTCGTAGCGGTGGCGGTGGCGCTCGTGGATCGCTTCCTTGCCGTAGGCGCGGAACGTCCGGGTCCCCTTCTTGAGCGTGCACGGGTACGAGCCGAGGCGCATCGTGCCGCCCAGGTCCTTCACGCGCTTCTGCTCCTCGAGCAGGCTGATCACCGGAAACGGCGTAACCTTGTTGAACTCGGTGGAATTGGCGCGCGCCATGTTGCAGACGTTGCGCGCGAACTCGATCACCGCGCACTGCATGCCGAGGCAGACGCCGAAGAAGGGCACCTTGTTCTCGCGGGCGAATCGGATCGCGCGGATCTTCCCCTCGACGCCGCGGTCCCCGAAGCCGCCGGGCACGAGCACGCCGTTCAGGTCCTTCATGTATTTTTCGGGTCCGTGCGCGATCACGTCCTCCGCGTCGATCTTCCGGACCTCGACCTTCGCGTCGTTGGCGATCCCGCCGTGCTTCAGCGCCTCGTAGATCGACTTGTAGGCGTCCTGCAGCTCCATGTACTTGCCGACGACGCCGATCTTCACGTGCTTGGTCGGGTTGAGGACCTTGTCGACCACGTTGGTCTTCCAGCTCTTCAGCTTCTCGCTGCCGTCGTCGCAGTTGAGCTTGAGGAGCCGGACGATGATCTCGTCGAGGCCCTCCTCCTTGAGCGCCAGCGGCACCTCGTAGATGTCCTGGACGTCCATCGCCTGGATGACGTTCTCCGTCTCGAGGTTGCAGAAGAGGCCGATCTTCGCCCTCACGTCCTTCGACAGGCGCTTCTCGGTGCGGCAGAGTAGGATGTCGGGCTGGATGCCGATCTCGCGCATCTTCCCGACCGAGTGCTGGGTGGGCTTGGTCTTGATCTCGTCGGCCACGCGGATGAACGGGATCAGCGTCAGGTGGATGTTGAGCGCGTGGTCGCGGCCCACGTCGTGGCGGAACTGGCGGATCGCCTCAAGGAACGGAAGGCTCTCGATGTCGCCGACGGTCCCGCCGATCTCGCAGATCACCACGTCCACGGACTTGTCCTTGGAGACGCCCTTGATGGCGGCCTTGATCTCGTCGGTGATGTGGGGCACGACCTGAACGGTGGCGCCGAGATAGTCCCCGCGACGCTCCTTCGTGATCACGGAAAAGTAGATCTTCCCCGTCGTGATGTTGTTGCTCTTGCCGATGTCGACGGTCGTGAAGCGCTCGTAATGCCCCAGGTCGAGATCCGTCTCGGCGCCGTCCTCCGTGACGTACACCTCGCCGTGCTGGTAGGGGCTCATCGTGCCGGGATCGACGTTGATGTAGGGATCGCATTTCATGAGGATCACGCGCAGGCCGCGCGCCTCCAGCAGCTTGCCGACCGACGCCGAGACGATGCCCTTGCCGAGGCTGGAGACCACGCCGCCGGTGATGAAGATGTATCTAGGCATTTTGCTCCTTCTCGAGGTAGGCCTTGGCGAGCGCCAGGTCCTCGGGCGTGTCGACGCCGACGGTCTCGAATTTCGTTTCGATGCACTTGATGCGCGTGCCGTTCTCGAGCGCGCGCAGCTGCTCGAGGCGCTCCAGGGTTTCCAGTCCCCCGGGCGGCTGCTTCTTGAAGGTGAAGAGGAAATCCTTGTGGTACGCGTAGATGCCGATGTGCTTGTAGAAGTAACCCTCCTCGACGCCCGGCTTGGCGAACGTCGGGATCGGCGAGCGGGAAAAATAAAGCGCGTAGTTGCGGCTGTCCATCACGGCCTTCACGACGTCGGGACTCCGGAACTCCTCTTCGGAGCGGCTCCGCTTCACGACCGTCGCCATCATCACCTCCGGGTCGTCCTGCATCGCGCGCACGAGGTCGTCGATGACGAGCGGGTTGATGAGCGGCTCGTCGCCCTGGATGTTCACGACGATGCGCACGTCGAGCGCGTTCACGACCTCGGTGAGGCGGTCGGTGCCCGTCAGGTGGGCCTTGGAGGTGAAGACGGCTTTTCCGCCGAATCCCTCGACGACCTTCAGGATCCGGTCGTCGTCGGTCGCGATGATGAGGTCGTCGAGAAGCTTCGCTTTTTTCGCGCGCTCGTAGACGTGCTGGATGACGGGCTTGCCGCAGAGGTCCTTGATGACCTTGCCCTCGAAGCGGGTGGATCCGTAACGCGCGGGAATGACTCCGATGGCTTCCATAGTCAGGCCGAAATCTCCTTATGAAGGCGCGAGAGGAGTTCCTCCGCGCTCGTGGACGCGGTGCCGAGCTTGCCGACGACGATCCCGGCCGCGAAATTGGAAAGAACCGCCGCCTCGACCGGCGAGGCGTGCGAGGCGCGCGCGAGGGTGTAGGCGCTGATCACCGTGTCGCCCGCTCCGGAGACGTCGAACACCTCCTGGGCGACCGTGGGGATCATCACGGGCTCGTGGCCTCTCCGGAACAGGCACATGCCGTTCTCGCCGCGCGTGATGAGAACGCTTTCACACTGGAGCTTCGCCATCAGTTTCGCGCCCGCTTTCCGGAGCGACGCCTCGTCGGTGATCGAGATGCCGGCCGCGGAGCCCGCCTCGTGATGGTTGGGCGTGATCGTCGTCACGCCGCGATAATACGAAAAATGCTCTTCTTTCGGATCGACCGTGATGATCTTTCCGTGCCGCTTTCCCATCTTCACGATCTCTTTCACGAGGCGCGGCACGATGACCCCTTTGCCGTAGTCCTCGACGATGATCGCGTCGACGTGCGGGATCAGCTTGCCGCAGTAGGCGATGAGCTCCTTCAGCACCTTGTCGCCGATCGGCCGGAGCTTCTCGCGGTCGATCCGGACGACCTGCTGGTGGTGCGCGATGATGCGTGTCTTCTGCGTCGTCGGGCGCGCCTCGTCCGGGAAAACCCCGTCGCAATGGACGCCGTTTTTCCGGAGGAGAGAATTGAGGATCTCGCCCCGCTGATCGGCCCCCACCGCGCCCGCGAGATACACCTCGCCGCCGAGCGCGCGGATGTTGTTGGCGACGTTCGAGGCGCCGCCGGGCATGAAGTTTTCGGAGTCGACCCAGACGACGGGGACGGGCGCTTCGGGGGAAATCCGGGTCACTTTCCCCCAGATGAACTCGTCGAGGATGAGATCGCCGACAACCAGGACCTTGGCTTTGGAGAAACCCGAAACGATGCCTTTAAAGCGCGCGTAATTGAGAGATTTCATCAAACCCAAGTCTGTTGTACGCCCTGAGAGCCGACGGACTTCTTGAAGATTTTGATTTTAACACCCGCGCGTCCGGAGTGTCAATCGCCGGGGGCGGCGGAAGGCGGCAAGTCCCTCAAAATCCCCGTGATGCGGCCGTAAGGCGTCTGCAGGAGGATCCGCACCGGCAGCCTCCGGCGGTCGGCGGTGAAGCTCACCCACGCGCGTCCGCGCGCGTACAGCGCGCCCTTGAGCCGCGTCTTGGGTTCGACGAGCACCGTGTCGAGGACCCCTTTGCCGCGGAGCTCCTGGCTTTCGCGCTTCAGCACCTTGAGCTCCAGGTCCCAGGTTTTTTCCTCGCTCGAGACGAGCGTCTTCACGCTCTTGCCGACCTCGATCGGCTGGAGGCGAAACCAGTAAAACGCGCTGATCAGGTCGTGCACCGGCACGGGGATGTCGATCTCCTTCGTCCCCTTGTTCAGGAAGGACTCGTAAAATCCCTTTTTCGCCGCGTAGTCGAACCGGACCGCCTCGTCGGCGCGATACCGCGCCTCGCTCAGGGTCTTCCTGAACTCGAGCGAATGAAAATGCTCGGCGTCGATCCAGCTGTGGATCTCGTCATGCACCGGGTAAAGCTTCGACAGGAACTCATTCGTCTCGGCGACGGCGACGGCGTGATAGGTCCGGCGGCCGTTTTTCTGGACCATTTCGCGGACCTCGAGCCTGCCGTAGCCGATGTGGACGCCCATCCAGAAGACGTCGTAGAGGAGCGATTCGCCGAGGACCGGCGAGGACGCGGGCGCCTCGATCGGGCCCGCGGGAGCGGCGGCGGACGCGCGGCCGGAAAAGTTGGTCTTGGGCGCCGCCAGAAGCGGCGCGGCCGTGAAGAGAAGCAGCGCGAAAGCGACGGACGCGGCGCGTTTCACGTCGCCGCCTCTTTTTCCGAAAGCAGCCCGCGGAGCGCCTCGAACACTTCGTCGGGCCCGAGCGCCTTCAGGCACTCGAAACCAATCGTGCAGCGGTGCGCGAGGCAGACCACGCACCCGACGTCCTTCTGGACCGCGCGGCCTTGGCCGAGGGGCCCCCAGCGGCGCGCGCTCAAGCCGCGCGCCGTGCGGCCGAAGATCGAAACCACCCTCGTCCCGACGGCGGACGCGACGTGCACGGGACCCGAATCGTTCGAGACGAGCGCCTCGCAGTCCTTGAGAAAAAAGGCGAGCTCCTTCAGGTCCAGCCGCCCCGTCAGGTCGACGGTCCCCCGGCCGATGGACTCGGACAGGGTCCGGCCGAGGCCGGCCTCCCCCGCTCCGCCGACGACGGCCAGGCGGTACGGCGTCTCCGCCAGGATGCGGCGCCCCAGGGCGGCGAAATTCTCGACCGGCCAGCGCTTCGACGCGCAGCTGGCGCCCGGATGAAGCGCGATCACCTTCCGTCCCTCGAAACCGGCGCGCAGGCCGGAGTAGCGCCTCGCCTCTTCGGGATCCACGGTCAGGCGCGGCGGCGAAGCGGCGGTCGCGGGGCCGGGTTCGCGGACGATGTCCAGCGTGTACTCGGACTCATGACGGTCCCCTTCGTGCCGGCGGTCGGGCACCGCGCGGGTCAGCAGAAACGACGCTCCGGCGCGGAACCCGACGCGTTCGGGGATCCCGGCCAAAAACGGGACCAGCATGGAACGGTTCGACGGGTGGAGGATGAACGCCTTGTCGAACCGGCGCGACCGGATCTCGCGGATGAAATGAAAATTGCCGAAACGCGAATGCCTCCCCTTTTTCTCGTAAAGATACGGGATGACCTCGTCCACGAGCGGGTGGCCCTCGACGAGCGCCCGCACCGACGGGCGGACCATCAGCGCCAGGTGCGAGCGGGGAAAACGTTTTTTGATCTCCGCGAGCGCGGGCAGCGTGAGGACCAGGTCGCCGATGCGGTCGAGCCGCACCGCGAGGATCCGGGGCTCCGCGGGCGCGGGCGGCCCCGCCAGGAGCGCGCGGGCTCTGGCGTAAACTTCCTCCGGATAAAGCTCTTTGAGGCACGGCGGGTGGAACGACTCGCCGCTTCCGAAGCGGCACTGGGCCTTTTCGCAGGGCGAGCAGAAAAGCGGTTTGGACACCGCGGCGGAACGGGCGCCGCGCGGGCCGTATTTCCGGGGATCGGTGGGACCGAAGAGCGCGAGCACCGGGCGCCCGAGCGCCTCCGCCAGGTGCAGCGGCGCGCTGTCGTTGGTGACGACGAGTTCGGCGGCGGCGAGCGCGCCGCAGAGCGCCGCGAAATCCGTTTTTCCCGTCAGGTCGACGGACTCGGCCAGCATCGCCCCGCGCACGCGCCGGGCGTCCTCGGCGTCCTTCGCGTCGCCCACGAGGGCGATCCGGCGGCCGTCATTCAGCGCGAGCTTGTCGAGCAGTCTCGCGTAATGCGCGGCCGGCCAGCGCTTCACGTCGCTCTTCGATCCGACGGCGGCGACGACCCAGGGACCCGGCCCCGGCAGCGGCGACGCGCCGGCCTTCAGCCAGGGGACGTCCGTCGGCGCGGCGAGGCCCTCGAGCGCCTTCCGATGCCGCAGGAAGCGATGCAGCGTTTTCGGGACCGGCGAGAAATAACGGTTGCGGAAACGGGCCCCGCCGAGAAAGCCGATCAGCGAGTGGCGCAGATCCACGATGAGATCGTATCGCTCGCCTCTCACCTCCCTCAGGAACGCGGCCTTGCCGGAAAGAGGCCTCTTCTTGTCGAACCGCACGACGCGGCGGATCCGCGCGTCCCCCTCGAAGACGAACGCCGAGGCCGGACCGACGACGACGTCCATCGAGGCGCGCGGGAACGCCTTCGAGAGCGAGGCGAACACCGGCAGCGTCAGGACGACGTCGCCGAGATTCGAGAGCGTGACGACCAGGATCTTCCGGACCCTTTCCTCAGCGGGTTTCAAGGGCCAGCCTTTCGCTTTCGGCGAAAACTTCCTCGGGCGTCAGGAGCTCCATGCAGACGCGGTGGTCGCAGGAGCGGAAATAACACGGCACCTCGCAACCGACGTCTTTCCGGAGGACGCGGACGGCCGCTCCGGAGAGCGGGCCCGTCTCCGAGGCGGAGGTGGGCCCGAAAAGCGCCAGGATCGGAGTGCCCTGGCTCGCCGCCAGGTGGATGGGCCCCGAGTCGTTGGAAAGGAGGAACCGCGAGCCCTTCAGGAGGAGTGCCAGCGTGTCGAGCGACGTTTTGCCGCAGAGCGAGACGACGCCCTCCGGAAAGGCCGAAGCGATTCCGGCCGCGAGCGGCTCCTCCGGCGGCGTGCCGATGACCACGATCTTCCACGGGAAACGCGCGCGAAAAAGCCGGATCCACCGCACGAACGACTCCGCCGGCCAGCGCTTCAGGTCCCAGTTCCCGCCCGGATGGACGACCGCGTACGGGGCCGCCGGATCGACGCCGCCCGCGTTCAGCACGGCCGCGTACTCGGCCTCGATCCCGGGACGCGGCACGAACTCGGGCGCCCGTCCCTGCGCGGGCACGCCGACGCCCTCGAGCAGCGCCAGAAAATAATCCGTGCGATGCGGCCGCCCGGACGGAGGCGGTACCGCCTTCGTCAACAGGCCCCCGCTCGGGCCCGACCGGAACCCGATCCTCTCGCGGATGCCGGCCAGGCGGGCGACCCAGGCCTTCGTCTTGGAGCGGTGAAAAAATATCGCGGTATCGAACTTTTTCCCGCGCAGTCTGATCGCCGTGGCCAGCGACCCGGGCCAGTTGAAAAAGGACGTGTCGTCCGAGGCTACGATCACCTCGTCCAGATGAGGATTGTTGGACAGAAGATCCTTGCAGCGGGGCGGCACCCAGCAGGCGAGGTACGCGTCCGGGAATTTTCTTCTCAGCGCCCGGATCGAGGGCGTCGAAAAAAGAACGTCTCCGATCCAGTTCACGTTCACGATCAGGATCCGGGGTCCCACGCTCATTCCCCCACTTGGATTCGTTTCTTGCCCAGATGATAGAGGCCGCTCGTCTTCAGCCAGAAATTGAACAGGCTGCCGCCGGACTCCTTGATCTTGACGCGACGCAGCGCGTAGACGTCGTCTTTGCGGCGGCCGTGGTTGGTCGTGACCGCGCCCTCGTACCCGGCCTCCTGAACCAGGCGGCGCGCCGTCTCGGTGAAGCCGCCCGCCGGGTAGCTGAACAGCGTCACCGGATGCCCCAGCAGCTCTTCGAGCGCCCGCTTGGAGTCGACGATCTGCCGGCGGATTTCCGAATCGTCCTTCACGTCCGGCAGGTACGCGTGGCTGACCGTGTGGCTCCCGACGGAAACGCCGAACCCGTCCATCAGGCGCAGATCCTCGGCCGACAGCCAGCCGGGCTTGCCGATGTTTTCGGTGATCATGAAGACGGTGGCCGGGAAGTTCATCTTCTTCAGGACCGGGAACGCGAACTCGATGTTGTCGATCGTGCCGTCGTCGAAGGTGATCGAGACGGTCTTCGGCGGCAGCGGCCGGCCGTCCCGGAGCCGGCCGACGAGCTCGGACAGGGAGACGACGTTGTAATGGTGGACTTTCAGGAACTCCATCTGCCGCTCGAACGTCTCGGGAGAGACCGCGAGGCCGGATTCGAGGGGGTCGCCGATCCGGTGGTACATGAGGATCGGCACCTGGAACGAGACGCGGGCCAGGCAGACGGCCGCGACGATCGCCGCGGCGGCGACAAATAGGCGCTTCCGGAGTCTCAAAGCGCGGCCGCGGGCTCCGTGCCGGTCACCGGTTGGGCGCTTCCCGCCGGACCGAGACGCTGCTCCTTGACGAAGCGCAGGACCGCGTCGAGCACTTCCTGGACCGTGATGCGTTTCATGCAGATGTGCCCCACCGGGCAGCTGCGGAGATAGCACGGGCTGCAGTGGACCTCTTTCCAGAAGACCTGGAAGCGCGAAGGCGGCACCAGATGCCGCTTGGGATCGGTCGGGCCGAAAAGCGCGATCAGCGGCACGTCGACGCTCGACGCCACGTGCATCGGCGCGGAGTCGGAGCTGACGAACACGCGGCAGCGGCGGATCAGCGCCGCCAGCTCCGTGATCGTCGTCTTGCCGACGGCGTTGATCGGCTTGTTCCGCGTCAGGGCCATCAGCGATTCGGCGAGCGGTTCGTCGTCGGACGAGCCCGTGAGGACGACGCGGATGTTCCGCTTGGCGAGTTCGTCGCAGAGCTTGGCGAAATTCTCGACCGGCCACTGCTTCGTCGGCCAGCGCAGGGACGAACCCGGATTGATGCCGACGAGCACCTGGCTCTCGGACACCCACTGGGAAGCGAAGAAGCGGCGCACGTTCTCGTCCTCGCCGCGGCCCGGCCAGAGCTCGAGGCGCTTGTCAAACGCCCCCACGCCGACCGCCTTGAGCACCTGGAACTGGTGCTCGATCGGCGGCATCGCGACGCTCGCGTTCGCCGAAGGCCGGTTCAGGAAAAAAGACCATTTGTTGTTGGGGTGGCCCGCGCGGATCCGCGCGCCGGACAGGTACGCCAGGAGGTGGCTCTTCTTGTTGTTCTGCAGGTCGACGGCGATGTCGAAATCTTCCTTGGCGAGGATGGCCGCGGTCCGGAAAAAGGACGCCGCGCGGCTTTTGCCCGGCGGCTCGTCGGCGACGATCACGTCGTCGACGTACGGGCAGTTGCGGACGATCGCGCGGCTCTTGCGTCCCACGAGCACGGTGATCCACGCGTCCGGATACGTCTCGCGCAGCGCGCGAAGGGACGGGATCGAGAGGATGACGTCGCCGACGGCGCTGAGCTTGATGACGAGGATCCTCTTTTTCCCGATCGCCTCCCGGTAGACTTCGAGCGTCTTGGCGAACATGTCCTCGAGGCTGAATTCGGCCTCCACTTTCCTGCGCAGGGAGGCGGCCATGCGTTTCGCGAGTTCGGGATCCTTCAGGAGCCGCAGCACGGCCTCGGCCAGGATGCGCGGGTCGTCCGGCGGCACGAGGAGCCCGTCCTTCTCGTGCTGGAGGATGTCGATGAGGCCGCCCATGCGCGTGGCGACGACCGGGACTCCGCAGGCGCCGGCCTCGATCGCGACGCGGCCGAAGGCCTCCTCGCCCACCGACGGGACGACGAGCACCGACATCTGCGACAAAAGATGCGGGATGTCGTAGCGCGTGCCGAGAAACTCCACCTGCTTGGAAAGCCCCAGGTGGCGCGTCAGCGCCAGGAGCTCTTCCTTGTACTGGGGCTTGGGCGCGTCGCCGATGATGCGGATCTTGAGATCCGGATAGACGCGCGCGACGCGGGCCATCGCCTTGAGAAAGAGCGGATGTCCCTTGATCGGAGTCAGGCGGCCGACGATGCCCACGACGGTTTCGGGACGCGTCCCCTCGGGCGCGTTCCACTGGAATTCCTGGAGATTCACGCCGCGGGGGATCAGCCGGACCTTGCGGTGCGCGACCCCGAAGTCGTCGCGCATGCGCTTGCCGATGATGTGGCTGGCGACGATGACGAGTTTCCCCCAGCCCATGAGGCGCGACAGGAAATGCTTGCTGTAAAAACCGTGGCAGGTCGTGATGAAGGGAACGTGCGTGCGGCGGCTGACGAAGAACGCGATGAGGGCCGGCACCCGGCTGCGCGCGTGCAGAACGTCGATCTGCTCCAGTCGCACGATTTTCGTCAGCGTGCGCACCGAACGGATGACGGCCAGCGGCGACTTTTTGTGGACCGGCAACGTGTAGTGGGTGACCCCGGCGGACGTGAGGTCCCCCACCAGCGGCCCGCCGGCCGAAACGACGACGGCCTTGTGCCCGTGTTTTTTCAGGTATTTGGCGAGGTCGACGGTCCCCCGCTCGACGCCCCCCGAGGCGAGCTCGGGGAGGATTTGGAGTACGTTCATTTTAAGCCACCCGCCTCACGGCTTCTCTCAACACCTCTTCGTCGCGCCGGACCGCTTCCCTCGAAGGGCCCGACCCGTTGGCCGCGGCCTGCCGGCCGAGCGCCTCGGCGATGGCGCCGGGGTCCGCCGCGACGATCAATTTTTCCTCTTCCATCCGCTTCAAAAACGAGCGGTATTTGGGCTTCAGGCGCATGTCGTCGGCCGGCATGAACACGAGCACCGGCTTCCCGGAGCCGATCGCCTCGGACACCATCGACATCGACTCGCCCGAGACCACCACGACGTCCGAAAGCCCGAGGATCCCGCCGACGACGCCGTCGCGGTTGGCCTCGTTGGCGATCACCAGGAGCGGGCACGCGTCGCGGTCCGCGAACTTTTTTTTCAGGAGATCGTCGGCCCAGCGCGGCGTCCGTCTCGACGACGTCGCCAGCACCACCGACCTCGTGCTCCGGCTGAAACCCGCGATGCCGTCCAGCAGCGATTCGAGCGTCTCGCGCCGGAACTTCACGGCGTCCGTGTCGCCTCCGACGAGGAGCCCGATGCGGCGCCGGCGGGCGTCGAGCGCGAGCTCGCCCCCGAACCGGACGGCCTGCCGCTCGAGCTCGGCCCCGTCGATCGACGAGAGCGCGCGCTCGGTCGTGAACACATTGGGCGCCGGTTTCATTCTATCATGCCTCGGCGCGATCACCGCATCGAAGCGGCGCGGGCCGAAATAGGGCTTCATCACGGCCACGGACTTGGCGTGGTTCTCGTCCTTGGCGAGGAGATTCACCGCCAAAAGGGACGATCCGCAGGAGACGACGACGTCGGCGTAGGTTTTGAGCAGGCGCTCGCGGCTGTCCTTCTCGAGTGCGAAGCCCATGAGCGCGTAGCGGAACGGGAGCCTCCCTCCCGTCACCTTTGCCAGGAGCTTCAGCGCGTCGCGCCGCAGGCGGCTGCGGAAACGGATCTCGACGACCTCGTGGCGAAAACTTCCGGCGGGGGCGCCCTGGGCCAGGCGCTCGTCGCGCAGCGCGCGCACCACGGCCAGGGACTGGTTCAGGTGGCCGCTTTTGCCGTCGCTGAGGACGAGAACCCGGCGGTCGGGCGTCGTTTTCCAGCGGCGGTGCGCCCAAAGCCACTGTTCGGGAGACTTGCGGATCTTGGACTCCAGGATCCGCGTGTAACGCTCGAGGAGGAGTCGCTCGGCCTCCGCGGAGTCGGTCTCGGCCGGCGGAAGGTCGAGCGGGGGCTCGATCTCGATGCGGTGGGACTGGGGACCCGTGCGAAAGATGAAGATCGGGATGAGGGCCGCGCGGGTGCGCATCGCGAACGCCGCGGGACCGCTCGCGCTCGAGGCGAGGCGGCCGAAGAGCTCGACGAAGGTCCCCTTGCGTCCGGCGTCCTGGTCGCTCACGATGCCCACGATGCGGCCCTGACGCAGCGCGCGGAGGATCTCGCGGATGGGCATGCCTTTGCGGATCACCTGCCCGCCGTGGCAGGTGCGCATCGAGTTCAGGTAGTCGTCCGAGCGGGGGTGCTTCTGGCGGCGGGCCAGCGCGAGGATCGGGAAGCCTTTGAGGTTTCCCGTCAGGTTCAGGATTTCCCAGTTGCCGAAATGGCCCGTGAGGAAGATGACGCCTCTGCCCGCGGCGACCGCGCGGTCGACGTGCTCGCGCCCGACGACTTCCACGTGGCGGTCCACCCAGGCCTCGTCGGTCTCCGGAAAGCGCAGCATCTCGACGAAGGACATGACGAGGTTCTGCATCGAGCGCCTGGCGATCCGGCGCAGCTCGGCCGGCGTCTTCTCGGCGGCGAACGCCGCGCGGAGATTCCGGTAGGACACCTTGCGGCGCTTCGTCAGGCGCCAGACCAGCGCGCCCGCGACCCTGGCGATGAAGAGCGAGACCCCGACCGGCAGGACGCGCGCGACGACGCGCAGCGTCTTAACCGCGTTGAGGATTAAGGCATCTTCGAATGAAATCTTCTTCATCGTTGATCTGGAATTCGATCTCCAGCGCTAGAAAATTATAGGTGGCGAGCTCCGGCGCGTTCTTCAGGTGCGGCTCGATTCTGAAAAAATCCTTCTCCGTCGTGATGACTTCGCGCGCGCCGAGCGAACGCGCCTGCGCCACGAAGTTCGTGAGGTCCTGCTGGGTGAATTCGTAATGGTCGTCGAAGCGGGCGGCCAGCACGATCTCCGCGCCGACGTTCTCGACCGTCTTCTCGAAGGAGAACGGATCGGCGATCGCCGAGATCACCGCGACGCGGCGGTTCTTCATCTCGTGCAGGCCGACCTGCCGGTTGCGCGGGACGTCGAGGAAACGCAGCGGCTTGTGCACGGCCTCGAAGATCGTCGCGTTCGGCTTGATCGACAGGAGCTTCTGCCGGATCTGCGGCAGGTTTTTGGCGCCGAGGTTCGACTTGGTCAGGATGAAGATGTCCGCGCGCGACAGGCTCTCGAGCGGCTCGCGGAGGGTCCCCGCGGGGATGAGGCCCCCGGGGCCGAACGGCAGGACCGAGTTGATGTTCACGATGTCGAGCTGGCGCTCCAGCCTCAGATGCTGGAAGCCGTCGTCGAGGACCAGGAACTCGGCCTGGTATTTCTCGACGGCCTCGCGCGCGGTCTTGACCCGGTCGCGGCCCACGAGCACCGGGATGTCCGGAAGCTTCTTCTTCAACTCCTCGACCTCGTCGTTTCCGTAGCCCCGCGTGAGGACGGCGACTTTCTTGCCGTAATAGGCGAGGTCTTTCGCGATCTTGGCCGTGAGCGGCGTCTTGCCGGTGCCGCCCCAGGTGATGTTGCCGACGCTGATGACTTTCGCGTCGACTTTCTTGATCCGGAACGGAAGCATCCGGTAGCTCGCCTGCGTCGCGACGAGCCCCATCCGGTAAAGCCCGGACAGGGCGGAACCGATGATTTTTTTCACGAAGTTCTCCTGTTTAAAGCGACGCCAAGAGCGCGTCGATGTTCCTTCGGGTTGCGCCCTGGTGGCGGGAAACCAGCCGCCGGGCCGCCTGGCCGAGCGACTTTCTGCGTTCCCCGTCCCCCAGAAGCGCCGCGAGCTGGCGTTCCAGATCTTCGGCGTCCTTCACCTGCACCGCCGCGCCGTCTTTCAAAAAAGCGTCAGCCATTTCACGGAAGTTCTGCATGTACGGTCCGAAAAAAAGCGGTTTTTCATAGTACGCGGGCTCGACCAGATTATGCCCGCCTCTCGGAACGAGGCTGCCGCCCACGAACACGGCGTCCGCCGCGCGGTACAGCGTCGCGAGGACTCCCATCCGGTCCAGGAGCCAGACCGCCCCGCCGTCGCCGCCCCCTTCCGCGACCCGCCGCGTCTTCACGCCCAGTTTGGCGGCCGCCGCCTCGATCGCCGGCAGGCGCTCGAGATGCCTGGGCGCGATCAGGAGCCGGAACTCCGGACGGCTCCGGCGGATCGACTCGAACATCCCGAAAAGGGCTTCCTCCTCCCCCTCGTGAGTGCTGCCCGCGACGCACAGGAACGTTCCCGGCGTCTTGATCTTCTTCTCGATCGCGGCCGCCGCGCCTTCCCGGTCGACCGGCGGCTGCCAGTCGAACTTCACGTTCCCGGTGACGACCGTCCGGGCCGGGTCCGCTCCCAGCTCGACGAAGCGCGAGCGCATCGTCTCGTCCTGCGCGCCGATCCCCGACAAGAGCCTGAGCACCGGCCCCAAAAGACCGCGCAGGCTCCGGTAGGCCCCGATCGAGCGGTCCGAGATCCTCCCGTTCACGATGAATACCGGGACCTTCCGCGCCGACAGCTCCCGGATCAGGTTCGGCCAGATCTCCGTCTCGAGGAGGATCAGGGCCGACGGCTTGACGGCGTCCGCGAACGCTTTCACGGCGAAGCGGAAATCAGCCGGGAACCAGAGCAGCGTGTCGTCGTCGGCCTTGATCTTCCCGGCGACCTCCCGTCCCGCCGCCGTGGTCGTGGTCAGGAGCACTTTCGCGCCGGGAAACCGTTCTTTCAGCGAAGCCGCCAGCCGCAGCGCGAGCACGACCTCGCCGACCGAGACCGCGTGCAGCCAGAGCACCCGGCGGCCGGCGAGCGCGCGCCGCGCGTCCGCGGGCACTTCTCCGAGCAGGCGGGCGCGCCAGGCGCCGTTCCGGTGCTTCCCCTTCAGGAAGAACGCCGGCAGATAAAAAAGAGCGAACAGCGCGAATAAGAAATCGTACACGGCTCTCATCGCGCCCGCGGGTGAGCCCGGTCGTACGCCTCTTTCAGGCGCTGCGTCGAGACGTGCGTGTACACCTGCGTCGTCGAAAGACTCTCGTGCCCCAGAAGCTCCTGCACGGCGCGCAGGTCGGCGCCGCGATTCAGGAGATGCGTCGCGAACGAGTGTCTCAGCGTGTGCGGCGAGACCCCCTCGCGCCGGCAGGCCTGTCCGATGTATTTTCCCACGACGCGCATCACGCTCCGGTCCGTGAGCCGCGATCCTCCCCCGTGCCGCGAATGGTTCAGGAAGAGCGGGGCCCTGCCCTTCGACCGCGCCGCCCGGTCTTCCCGTTCCCGCGCGTCGAGATAGCGCCGGATGCTCTTCAGCGCCTGCGAGCCGATCGGGCAGAGGCGCTCTTTGCGGCCCTTGCCCAGCACGCGGCACGAGCCGCCGATGAAATCGATCCCGTCGACGTCGAGCTTCACGAGCTCGGAAACGCGCATGCCGGTCGAATAGAGCGTCTCCAGGATCGCCCGGTCGCGCAGCCCGCCCAGCCCGTCCCCCGGCGCCGCGAGGAGCTTCGTCACCTCGTCCTCGTCGAGCACGCGCGGCAGGCGGCGTTCGATCTTCGGCGTCTTCAACGCGAGGATCGGGTTTTTCTCGAGCAGCCCCTCCCTCTGCAGGAAACGGAAGAAGGTCCTCATCGCCGCGCTCCGCCGCGCCATCGTGCGCTTCGAGAGCCCCGACTCGCTCATGAACGCCAGATACCGGCGGAAGTCCTCCTTGCCGATCGCCTCGAGCGCCGTCCCGGACACGAATCCGAAAAACTCCCTCAGGTCGTGCGCGTAACTTTCGACGGTGAACGCCGAATAATTCTTTTCCACCTTGAGGAACTGCAGGAATTTCCCCAGGTAATTCTGCATGACGGCCTTAGGCCTCGTTTTCCGCGCCGTCCTCGAGCGTGTCGTCGTACCCCGCGCGGCGGCCGGCCTTGGGACCGCGGCGATTCGGCGTGTGCCCCTGGTTCGCGACGCGGCGCGTGGGCGGCCCCACGCGCTTTTCGCCGCCCGGAGGCACCGCGCCGCCCGCGGCCGGGGACGCTTCCGCCGCCGCGCCCGGCAGGCGGTTGGCGATGTAGTTGCAGTCCGGGTACGTGGTGCAGCCGTAAAAAGACCGGCCCCGGCCCGACTTCGCGCGGCGCTGGACGAGCTTCCCCTTGCCGCACTGCGGGCAGACGACGTTGGTCGATATCGAGCGGGCGTTCTTGCATTCGGGCCACGCGGAACAGCTCATGAAACGCCCGCGGCGGCCCCACTTGATCACCATCGGCTTGCCGCATTTTTCGCAGATCTCGTCGGTGGGCTCGTTCTCGCGCTTGACGGTCGCCATCTCGCTCCGGGCCAGCTCCACCTGGCCCGCGAACACGCCGTAGAACTCCTTCACGACGTCGGCCCACTGGAGCGCGCCCTCTTCGATGCGGTCGAGCTCTTCCTCCATGTCGGCCGTGAATTCGAAGTCGAGCACCTTGCCGAAATACTTGAGGAGCAGGTCCACGACGAGCATGCCGAGCTCGGTCGGCACGAGGCTGCCCCCCTCGCGGCGGATGTAGTCGCGTCCGGTCAGCGTGAAGATGATCGGCGCGTACGTCGAGGGGCGGCCGATCCCCTTCTCTTCCAGCGCCTTGACGAGCGACGCGTCCGTATAGCGCGCGGGCGGCTTCGTGAAATGCTGGTTGTGCTCCAGCTTCAGGAGATCCAGCGATTCGCC
>DATJEK010000064.1:0-2056 GCA_035496715.1 Candidatus Eiseniibacteriota bacterium
CAGATCCCCAGGCGGCTCGCCTCGTCCGCGCCGCGCACCCGCGTCAGCCAGGACGCGTAGCCGAAAAAAAGCGACAGCCGGAGGATGTTGAGGACGTACATGTACGCGAGCCCCGCCGCGAAAATGAGCGCGCTCCGCAGGGGCGGATAGTACCGCCGGTCGAGCATCAGGACGGCGAGGAACATGAACGTGAAGATCGCCATCCCCTCGAGTCCCGTGCAGGACCCGACGATCTTGATGCGGTAAAACCGGTCGCGGAGGATGTTGTTGGCGGCCGCTTCGGCCATCGGATGCCCGAGCGCGGTGAGCGTGCGGTAAACCGCCTGCGTCGTGATCTTCGACATCGGCACCCAGAGCCGGTCCCGGAAGACCGCGTACAGGAAAAACTCGACGGCCGCCGCCGCGGCCAGGAGCAGCTCGGGAAAGAAAAGCCCCGCCTTGCGCCGGAACGCGGCCGGCGTCACGAACACGAAGCAGCTCGAGAAGAGCATCGACAGGCCGGTCCCCCACCACAGGACCGAAAAGAGGCCTTTGTGGCCGATCGGCGCGATCGATTCCGCCAGCCGGTTCACGGCGACGAACGACGCCAGCGCGGCCAGGTTGAAGGCGAGGACCGTCTTCCGGAGCGCGACGGGCCAGCCCCCGTCCCGCGCGCCCGAAAGCCACGTCCAGATCATCGCCGCCACGATGGCGAACAGGATGCAGGTCACCGTCGTGTCGCTCCAGAGGCGCTCGTGAAAAAAGTGCAGCCGCAGCTTCACGTGAACGAGCCGCGCGTTCGAAAGGAACGCCCGCGACAAAACCAGGTCGAAAAACGTCAGGGAGAAAATCTGGGCCAGCCGGCGCGGATTCACGCGGACGTCGAGGGAAGGAAAAGGGGCTGTTTTATTTTTTGAAAAAACGGCGCAGATAGAGGATCATGCCGGTGCCTCCCGCCATGACGAACGGCGCGAAGCCGGCGGGCAGCTCGGGAGTGGACACGGGCGCGTTGGGGACCGCGTACGCCGTTCCCGCCAGCAGCAAACCGCCGCCCAAAAGAAGCAAGGCCTTCTTCATCCGGTCGCCCTCCGAGAGATCAATTAAAAGATACCCGTCCCGTCTCTTCTTGTCAATCAGCGGCGCGAAAAAAAGCGGCGGGCCCTTTTGCGGGCCCGCCGTCTCGAATCCGTCGATCGGACGCTCAGCCGGTGCCGTTGGTCCCCGGGCCCGCATCCATCGCGCGCTGGATGAGCTCTTCGGCCTTCGTGATCTCCATCCAGCGTTTCTGCGAGAAGAACTTGAGCACCGCCAGAAGCGGGAGGACCGCCGAGAGGACGCTGAACCCGATCGCCGCCGCGATCCGGCCGGCGACGCTCCACGGCGCGTACAGCAGGATCGCCATCTGGATCACCGCGAACACGTTCGCGAAGAAGATCATCGCGAAGAGGAGCAGCGTGAAGATCATGCATTCCTGGCGGAGGAGCTTGACGGCGCGCACGTACAGCGTCGCCAGCTCGATCCGGGCCAGGCCGATCGTGGTGCGTTTGTACTGCTGCAGAAGCCCGACCGTGACGTCGTAGAGGACGCCGGAGAGCTTCCGCAGGAGTCCCTGGATCATCGCTTGGAGTTGCCCAGGATGAAGCCCAGGAGCAGCGCCGCGGCGGCCGCGCCGCCGATGTACGGCCAGGGGTTCTTGCGCACTTCGGTGTCGAGGGTCTCGACGGTTTCGGCGAAGCGCTCCTGCCCTTCCTCGAAGGAATCCTGCGCGAGGCGGCGGACGTTGCCGAGCACTTCCTTGTTGTTCAGCGCGACCTCGGTGAGGGCTTCCTTGATGCTGGAATATTTTTCGCCCAGAAGACGGCGCAGCTCGTCTTTCTTTTCCTTGGCGGCTTCGTTGAGAAGTTGAAGCGCCTCGTCGATCTTGCGGTTCGAATTGAAGGTGGTTTCGGACATGGCAGTTTCTCCTCTTATAGGGAAATCTATTCTACACCGCCCCGGGGCAAATTGCCACGAAAGATAATTCGTTTTAACCTATTGAAGTAAGGGGATTTAGGGATGGACCAAAAAAAGCGGTTTG
>DATJEK010000065.1:0-6304 GCA_035496715.1 Candidatus Eiseniibacteriota bacterium
ATGGGGCTGAAAGGGGTCTACGATCACCTGGAGAGCCACGGGAAGGGCCGGTCTCCGCTCGAGTTCACGGTCAACGGCCTGGCCCTCAAGTCCCACGCCTGGTCCCTGCCCGAAAAATCCGCCGACGACATTTCCATCGTCGGCTTCCAAGTCCGGTAAGCGCGTCGCAACAAGCAGGCTGAAACCGAAAAGGCGGTGACCCATGCTGAAGGCGCACACGAGGATCCTGATCGCGGACGACGACGTGGACGAGAGAAATTTCGTTTATTACGCGCTCCTTCATTACGGATACAAGGTCGAGGCGGCCGTGGACGGCGAGGAGGCCGTGGAAAAGGCGAGGGCGTTCAAGCCGGACCTCGTGATCCTGGACGTCCTGATGCCCAGAAAGACGGGCCTCGAAGCGGCGAACGAGATTCGGGGCGACCTGAGGTTTCGCGGGGTGCCGGTCATCTTCCTGACCGGACTCAAGAACGACCACGACGTGGCGGGGGACGGGCCCAACGCGATCCTGGCCAAGCCGCTCGAGGTGACCCAGCTCATCGGAGTGATGGACCGGCTTCTGTCCTCTTCGACGCAGGGCTAAATTCTCCCCGGCGAAAGCCGCCCGCCTTTGTTGTATAATCACTTCCCGACATGGCCAAAGTTCTGCTCCAGCTCAACGACATCCACAAGCGGTTCGGCGCGCAGGTCATCCTGGACGGCGCGGGGGCCGCTTTCCAGGAAAACCAGAAGATCGGCGTCATCGGCCGAAACGGCGCCGGCAAGTCGACGCTCTGCAAGATCATCACGGGCCACGAGAAAGCCGACTCCGGCACCATCACCAAGAGCCAGGACCTCCGGCTGAGCTATCTCGAACAGCACGACCCGTACGACCTCGAGGAGACGGTCATCGGTTTCCTCATGCGCTACACGGGCAAGGAGGAGTGGCGCTGCGGGGAGGTGGCGGGACGCTTTCAGCTGAAGGGCCCGCTCCTCGAGGCACGCATCGCCGAGCTCTCGGGCGGCTACCGCACGCGCGTCAAGCTCACCTCGATGCTCCTCGGCGACCCCAACTTCCTCATCCTCGACGAGCCGACCAACTACCTCGATCTCAAGACCCTGATCCTGCTCGAGGACTTCCTGCAGGACTGGGACGGGGCCTTTCTCGTCGTCTCGCACGACCGCGAGTTTTTGAAGCGCACCTGCGAAGAGACGCTCGAGGTGGAAAACGGCGACATGACGCTGTACCCGGGCTCGGTCGAAGAGTACCTGACCTTCAAGGAGGAGCAGAAGGCGCAGGCCTTGAGCACCAACCGCAACATCGAGGCCAAGAAGAAACAGCTCCAGCTCTTCGTCGACCGCTTCCGCGCGAAGGCCTCGAAGGCCAGCCAGGCGCGCTCCAAGATGAAGCAGATCCAGAAGCTGAAGACGATCGAGATCGGCCACGCGCTCGGGAACGTGCACATCAAGATCCCGCCGGTGCAGGTCCGCGGGGGGATCGCGCTCCGCTGCGACGGCCTCACGATCGGCTATCCGGAGAAGACGGTGGCGCGCAAGATCAACCTCGAGATCGACCAGGGCGCGCACGTGGCGGTCCTCGGCGACAACGGGCAGGGGAAGACGACTTTTCTGAGGACGATCGCCGGAGACCTGGCGTCGAAGGGCGGCACGTTCAAATGGGGAAACAACCTGCAGGTCGCCTACTACGCCCAGCACGTCTCGCAGTCGCTCCACCCGGGGCAGGACGTCTTCACGCATCTCTACGACAAGGCCGCGCCCGGCGTCACGCGTCAGGAGATCATGAACCTCGCGGGCAGCTTCCTTTTCCGCGGAGAGGACACCAAGAAACCGATCGGCGTCCTCTCCGGCGGCGAGAAGGCGCGCGTGTGCCTGGCGGGGCTTCTGCTCACCAAGAGCCAGGTCATCATCCTCGACGAGCCGACGAACCATCTGGACTTCGAGACCGTCGAAGCGCTGGGGCGGGCGCTCAAGTCCTTTTCGGGGACGCTCTTTTTCGTGAGCCACGACCGCACGTTCGTGAACCTCGTCGCGAACCAGATCATCGAGGTGAACAACGGCGCGGTCCTCCGCTATCCGGGCACCTACGAGGACTACGTCTACTACCTCTCGAACCGGCTCCAGCACGACCTGCACCCCGAGCTGCCGCTCGAAGAGGAGGAGATCTCCGCGCCCGCGCCGGCGGAAGAGCCCGCGCCGGCCCCGGTCGACCCGGAAAAGATCAAAGCGCTCGAGGCCGAACGGAAAAAGCTCTCGGGGCGCCTCAAAAAGAGCGAGAAGCTCCTCGCCGAGTACCGGGACGAGGTGGGGATCACCGAACAGGATTTCGCCGACGACCCGGAGTGCCGGACGCCGCTGCGTCTCAAGCGCCAGGCCTTCCTCGCCGCGGCGATCGAAAAGGAAGAAAAGATCCGGCTGGAAACGGCGGAAAAGCTGGCCGAGCTCAACAAGTCACTAGAAAAGGAGGCACCGCATGAAGTCTAAGACACGTCTGTCCGCGGGGATCTTGATCCTCGCGCTCGGCTTCGCCTGTCCGGCTTACGCCAAGAACAGCGCGAAAACCGAAGCCATGAAGGCGACCCAGTCCATCGAGCAGAACCCGAGCGACCCCAAGGGCTACTACAACCGCGGGGTGGCCGAGATCGAGCTCGAGCAGTACGACGAGGCCGTGAAGGACTTCACGAAGTCGATCGAGCTCGAACCCAAGGCCTCGGACACTTTCTTCAACCGCGGGCTGGCCTACCGCCTGCAAAAAAAGGACGCCGAGGCGATCGCCGACTTCTCGAAGGCGATCGAGATCTTCAACGACAACTTCGCCTACCACTATGAGCGCTGCAACGCGCGGATCGTGACGGCGGACTACGACGGAGCCATCGCGGACGGTTCGGAGATGGTCCGGATCGCGCCCAAGGACCCGGAGGGCTATTTCATGAGGGGCCTCGCGGCGCACCTGAAGGGCGACGAGACGGCGGGACTGGCGGACGCCGAGAAGGCGCTCGCGCTCAAGAACTGGCACAAGGGCGCGTTGAGGCTCAAGGCCGAGATCACCGGAGCGAAGACCGCCTCTTCCTGAAGCTTTCGCGGATAAAAAAAAGACCCCAAGCCGAAACGCTTGGGGTCTTTGTCTTTCCGGTCTTTTAAAGCTCGGAGATCCTCGCCGAGAGGAAGTCCTCCACGACGTCCAGCCGGTGGATCGAGGCCGGCGTCGTGATGATCGGGTCATGCAGGAGATGGGAAACCTGGATGTCCATCTGCTTCAGGCCCTGGAAGTAACCCTGATCGCCCGCGGCGTAATCCTCGTGCGTGCGGCCGCTCGGGGTGATCGTGGTGTAGCCGACGGTGTTCGTGGTCAGGTTGTAGGTCCACACCTGGATGTGGTTGCCGTTTTCTTTCCACACGGTCAATTTCCCGCCGTCGATCCAGACCGCCATGTACGTGCCCTGGCCGTTTTCGCTGGCCGAGGTGTTGTCGTAGATGGGGGAGAACGTGCCCAGCGCCACGACGGCCGCTTTCTCGTCGGTGCTGTCGCCCTGGTTCTGCTGCGAGAGCGTCTCGAGGTCGTTCAGCTTGTCGACGTGGTTCTGGACGGCCTGTTCGGAAGCCTGCAGGGAGGGCCCCGAAACGCCGGCCGGAGGCTGGGGACCGCCTTCCTTGATCGGCTGTGCGGCGAAGGCCGCGGTGGCGTTGAGGCAAAGAGCCAGGACGAGCGAGAAAAAGCGGAAACGGGAGGGCATCGGTGAGTCTCCTTTGGGAGCTGCGTTGGGATTGAGCGTGGAGTGGAGCGACGTGCGGGATTGAGCTAAGGCAACAATCAGGTAAGTGACAAGAATTATATCACGTTTCATTAGAAACCTCTAATCTTATCTGCGATTTTTCGATTAAACCTTTTGTCCCCACCCGCGTCTAACAGGGTAACAGGAGGGGGCGATGAGAAACTATCTGAAGGGATCGGCGGTGGCGGCGGCGGTGTTTCTGGGTGTAAGTCTTTCAGTTTCCTCGGCTTTCGCCTTTGAGACGGGCGATCTTCGTGAGCTCTTGGGGCAGGGTCTTCTGGGGGCGGGGGTGGGAGCCATCTCGGCGGACGTCTCGGGCGGCAAGGCCGGCACGGGCGCCCTCGTCGGGGCGGGTACCAACATCCTCGGCGGGGTCGTGATGGGCCTCCTGAGCAACCAGGGCGGCGGCAGGCAGGCCGTTTATAGCCAGGCTTCCTACGTGCAGCCGGTTTACAGTCAGCCGGTGTATGCCCAGCCCGTCGTGCAGCAGACCTACTACGAGCCGGAGCCCGTTTACTACGCTCCGCAGACGACGTACGCTTCGTACGAGGATCCCAACAAGAAGCTCCTGAAGAACGGTCTCCTGGGCGCGGGAGTGGGCGCGATCTCGGCGGAGGCGTCGGGCGGCAAGGCGGGGACCGGGGCTCTGATCGGCGCGGGCACCAACGTGATCGGCAGCGCGCTGTCGGACTACCTCTTCAGCGCGCCTAGCGCGGGCGCGTCCCAGCCGGTGTACTACGCCCAGGCGCCGGCGTCCGCGGGCTACGCTTCTCCCTCGACGGCGGGGAAGATCAAGCACGTCATCCGCAAGTTCGACTCGGCGGGGCACGTCCTCTCCGAAGAAGAGTTCTGGCAGTAAACGTATCGATCAAAAGACCCCAGGCCTCGCGGCTTGGGGTCTTTTTTTTCGCTAAAAAGTGCGGGTGGCCCGGATCCCGACCGTGTCTCCGTCCGCGACGGGGGAGAGGCGGTAGCGGTGCTCTCGATTGAAGGCCACGACGGTTTTTCCCACCGCGATCCCGATCAAGCCTCCCGCCAGGACGTCCGACGCCCAGTGGGAATCGTTTTCCATCCTCGACCAGCCCACCATCGCCGCCGCGCCGTACGAGAGGACTTTCACCCACCAGATGTCGTAGTGCTCCGAGAGGACGGTCGCGACGGCGAAAGACTGGGTCGTGTGACCCGACGGAAACGAGTCGTCGCCGCCGAAGGGACGGAAGTGCCCGGCCTCGTCCTGATCGAAAGGGCGGCTGCGGCCGAGCCCGAGCTTGAGAGAGCCGGTGATCAGTCCGGTGGCGATGAGGCTGGCGGCCAGGCCGTCGTGCGCGGTCTCGAGGGCGCGGTCGTCGTGAAAGAGCATCCCTCCCGCCTCGAACGCGCCGAGGAGAATGAACGTGTCCTCGTAGCCGAGCGGGCGGAAGAAATGGGCGAGGCGGTCGTTGGCCTTGTTGCGGTGCCGCTGGATTTCTTCCCGGAGCGGCTCGTCGACGAAGAATCCCGTCGCGACGACGGCTCCGGTTCCGATTCCGGCCAGGAGCCAGTCCCTCCGGTCCCAGCGGACGGGCTCGCTCAGGACGTGACGGACGTCGTCGACCACGAGGTTCGCGTATTCGGCGGAGACGAGGTCTTCGGTCGCGAAGGCGGGCGCGCAGAGTTGGAGACCGATCACGAAAAGGAGAAGGCGGGACAGGATTCGCGGATTCATGGGAACCTCGCGTTTCTTACGGTTTCGGCTGTTCCTTCGGGCAGAAATAGGCGGATCGCCCGCCGATGAGAAGCATGCCGAGCGCCGCGCCGCAGCGCGGGCAGCGCCCTTCGGCTCCCCGGCGGGAAGCCAGATAGTTCTTCGGGAAGACCCATTCGCCCTTGGCGCGCTGTTTCGTGACCGCGGCGAGGACCCTGCGGAGCTCGTCGTAAAGGCGTTTGATCTCCCGCGGATCAAGGTCGCCGGCGTGCGTCAGGGGATGGATCCGCGCGCGGAAGAGCGCCTCGTCCGAATAGAGGTTGCCGACGCCCGCGAGGTTTTTCTGGTCCATGAAGACCGATTTCACGGGCGTTTTCCTGCGCTCCGTCAGGATCGATTTGAACCGCTCGAAGCTCACGGCCATGGCGTCCGGCCCCAGGCTCAGCCGGCGGATGAAATCCTCCGGCTTCTCGAGCACGTCGACGCGTCCGAAGAGGCCGCGGTAGCGCAGGCGCGAGCCGTCCTCGAAAAGGACGTCCATCACGCCGCCCTCCTCCGCTTTCGGCCGCAGCGAATACGACAGGAGCCCGCTCAGGCCGAAATGCAGGCCCAGCCATTTCCCGCCGGACAGGCGCAGAAAAAGGAATTTCCCGTGCCGGCGCGTGTCGGTGAAGCGCTGGTCCTTGAGAAAGGCCTCGAGACGGCCGTGAGAGACGCCGCCCAGGATTTTGGGACGGCGCAGGTCGGCGGACTCGATGCGCTTGCCGATCGCGCGGCGCGCGACGAGGGCGTAGTTTGCGACTTCGGGAAGCTCGGGCATAACCCTATTATTTCACCTCGGCGGGCGCAT
>DATJEK010000066.1:0-8905 GCA_035496715.1 Candidatus Eiseniibacteriota bacterium
CATGTCGGAATACATGGAGAAATTCAACGTCTCGCGTCTCGTCGGCGCGCCTCCCGGCTATGTGGGTTACGAGGAGGGCGGCCAGCTCACGGAGCGCGTGCGGCGGCGCCCGTACTGCATCGTATTGCTCGACGAGATCGAGAAGGCGCATCCGGACGTGTTCAACATGCTCCTGCAGGTCCTTGAGGAAGGCCGGCTCACCGATTCGCTCGGCCGCAAGGTCGACTTCCGCAACGTCATGCTGATCATGACCTCGAACATCGGCGCGGACCTGCTCAAGAAGCAGGGGAGCATCGGCTTCAAGAGCCAGGAGCACACGAGCGACTACAAGGACATGAAGTTCCGCCTGCTGGAAGAGGTCAAGAAGACCTTCAAGCCGGAGTTCATCAACCGCGTCGACGACATCGTGGTGTTTCAGAAGCTGTCGCGCGAGGAGCTCGAGAAGATCATCGAGATCGAGGTGAACGGCCTGCGCAAGCGCCTGGCCGAGCGCGACATCGAGATCCAGCTCGACGCGAAGGCCAAGGAGTTCCTCATCAATAAGGGCTTCGACATGATGTACGGCGCGCGGCCGCTCAAGCGGACGATCCAGCGCTACCTCGAGGACCCGCTGGCCGAGGAGCTCATCGCCAAGCGCATCCGCCCCAACGAGGTGATCCTGGTCACCGTGAAGGACGACGAGCATCTGATGTTCCAGCAGGGCGCGGGCATCTCCACTTGAAATCCGCGTTCCGGCGGAAACGCCGGCAGCTTCTCGTGAAGCTGGCCCTTCTGGCGCTCGTGACCGGCGGGCTGTTTCTTTTCCTCAAGGAGAAGAAAGAGGCGATCGTCCGCGAGTGCACCGCGTTCTTCGAGCAGGCGGTCAGCCGCCAGACGGACCTGTCGATCCACATCGGACGGATCAGCGGCCACCTCTTCGGCCTGATCCGTTTCGAGGACGTGGAGATCGACAAGCCGATGCCCGGAGGCGAGATCGCGCCTCTGTTCCGTTGCGGCGAGATGCGCTTTGAGTACGACCTCCTGGATTTCTTCTCCAAGAACGGCGATCCGAAGCTCCGCGTCGTCCTGAAAAAGCCGCAGATCCATTGGAACCCGCGGATCTCGCTCCGCCGTCCGGATTTCCTGTTCTTCGGCTGGATGCGCGACTGGGCGATGAAGCAGCACAAGCGGCTCGTGGTCCGCGCCGAGGACGCCGATCTGTTCTTCGGGCCGGACAGCGAGTTCGCGGGGGTCTACTTCTTTTACGAGAACAATTCCTTCCAGATCCAGGTGCCGGTCCGGCACGCGGAGCTCGGGGCGATGGACATCTCCTCGGTGATCAGCCTCGAAGGCGCGTTCGAGCTCGGCGTGCGGCCGAGCGAGGACGTCATCGGGGGCCGCATCCGGACCGAAGGCACGATCATCAACTGGCAGCCGGTTCCGGACGAGGCCTCATTCGACTTCGTGTTCTCGCGCGAACGGTTTCGCATGGTTTCGGCGAGCTTCCTGGGCGGCATTGCCGTGAACGGGGAAGTCGATTTCTTGAAAGATTACGACGTGGACCTCTCGCTCACGGCCGACAATTACGCCCTGTCCAATTTCAATTTTCTGCTGAATCTCCGCAAGGGCGTTTCCCTGCCGGGCCGCACGTCGTTCGACCTGCGTTTTCAGGGCGACATCTTCGCGCCGGCCGTCCACGGCCGCGCGCGCATCTTCGACGGCTGGATCGGCCGGAAGACCTTCAAGGCGATGGACGTCAACCTCGAGGGGGTCTACCCGACCCTGCGCCTCGAGAACTCCAGGATGCTGCTCGACGACGGCACCGTGATGCGGTTCGCCGACACCTCGCTCGAGGCGCGCGACCTCTTCCGCGAATCCACTTACCGGACGCTGATCGCCGACGCCCAGCAGGACTCGGTCGTCTGGGGGGACTGGGAGATCTCGCGCACGCAGGGCGGCGGCGAGCAGTCCGATTTCCTCATGGAGCGCGCGTTCGGAGACAACGCCCGCGTCCATTTTAAGCGCTCGAACGCCGAGCAGGAGGTCCCGGACGTGACCGGCCAGCGCCGCGAGGAGAATCAGATGGAAGTCGGCTTCGAATACCGCCTCAAGTCGAAGGATTCGGTGAAATTCTCGCTGAGGGAGGGAGAGGAGTTCGTGGGGGTCGAAAGGAAGCTCAAATTCTGAGATGAGGGCATTCGTCCAGTCGGTCGGGAAAGGCGCGTTCGACAGCGTGCAGTACGCGGGCGGCACGTTCACGCTGTTTTTGCGGACGCTGTTCTGGATCGCGGTGCCGCCGTTCCGCGCGCGGCACGTGTTCGAGCAGATGGTGAAGACCGGCGTAGACTCGTTCGCCATTTCCACGCTCACCAGCTTTTTCATCGGCGTCGTCATCGCGTTCCAGAGCGCGTATCAGATGATGAAGGTGAACGCCGACATCTACATCCCGAGCCTCGTGTCGATCTCCATGACGCGCGAGATCGGTCCGATCCTGACGGCGCTCGTCGTGGCCGGTCGGGTCGGCGCCTCCATCGCCGCCGAGCTCGGCAGCATGAAAGTCACCGAGCAGATCGACGCGCTCGAGACGCTCGCGGCCAACCCCGTGAAATACCTCGTGGCCCCCCGGTTCATCGCCCTCTTCACGATGCTGCCGCTCCTGACCATTTACGCCGATTTCGTCGGGATGGTCGGCGGTTACCTCGTCGGCGTCTACAAGCTCGGGCTCACCCATTCGATCTACATGAAAATGACGTTCGAGCCGCTGGTCCTCAAGGACATTTTTACGGGGCTCTTCAAGACGCTCGTGTTCGCGTCGATCATCTGCGTGATCTCCTGCTTCGAGGGGATGCGCGTCGAGGGCGGAGCGGAGGGCGTGGGCAACGCGACGACGAAGGCGGTCGTCACCTCGTTCATCCTGATCATCGTGTCGGACGCGATCTTCACGATCGTGTTTTACTTTCTATGATCGAGGTCAAGAAGGTCTCGAAATCGTTCAACAACCGCCTCGTCCTGAACGAGATCGATCTCACGGTCGAGAAGGGGGAGACGCTCGTGATCATCGGCCGCTCGGGCTGCGGCAAGAGCGTGCTCCTCAAGCACATGATCGGCATCCTGCGCCCCGACAAGGGGGACCTCTTCATCGACGGGATCAGCATGGCCTCGCTTTCGGGAAAGCAGATGAACCAGCTGCGCATGCGTTTCGGGATGCTTTTCCAGTTCGCCGCGCTCTTCGATTCCATGACGGTCGGGGAGAACGTCGGTTTCGCGCTGATCGAGCACACGTCGCTGTCGCACCGCGCGATCAGCGAGCGCGTGGAGGAATCGCTCGAGCTGGTCGGCCTGAAAGGGATCCAGGACCTGAAGCCGGCGGAGCTTTCGGGCGGGATGAAGAAGCGCGTCGCTCTCGCGCGCGCCATCTGCATGCGTCCGGAGTTCCTGCTCTATGACGAGCCGACGACGGGTCTCGATCCGATCATGGCCGACGCGATCAATGACCTCATCAACGAACTGCACGACAAGCTCAAGGTCACCTCGGTCGCGGTCACGCACGACATGGTCAGCGCCTACAAGATCGCCACGCGCATCGCGATGATGTATCAGGGCCGCATCATCAAGATCGGAACGCCGGACGAGATCCGGAACACCCAGGATCCGGTCGTCCGCCAGTTCATCACCGGTTCGGCCTCCGGGCCGATCACGGACATCCAGTTCAAGAGTTTGGAGCAAATAGGAGGAGACCGCTCGTCATGATAAAAAAGTCCAACCTTGAATTCAGGGTGGGTCTGTTCGTCCTCTTGTCGCTGGCCATCCTGGGGTGGCTGGTCATCAAGGCGGGGGACTTCAATCTGAAGCCGGGCTATCTCGTGCGTTTCACGTTCAACTCGGTGGCCGGCATCGAAGTCGGCTCGCCGATCCGCCTGGCGGGAGTTCCCGTCGGCGAGGTGAAAACGATCCAGGTCATCCGGAGCCCCCAGGGCGAGACGCAGGTCGAGATCACGGGCTGGGTCGCGCAGGGCGCGTTCATCGAGAGCGACGCCGAGATCCGCATCAACAGCCTCGGGCTCCTCGGCGAGAAATACCTCGAGATCACGCCGGGCACCAGCGGCGCCAAGACGCTTTCGGACGGAGGGATCCTGCCGGGCAAGACTCCCGTGAGCATGGAAAAGATCAGCGAGGCGGGCAACCGGCTGATCCAGAAGCTCGAATTCGCGGTGGACAACATCAACCACGTGGTCGCCGACCCCGGGTTTCAGAACTCGGTGAAAGGCACGTTCGGGAAGGCCGAGGGCACGTTCGGGAAGGCCGAGGGCGCGATGGACAGCGCCCAGGCGATGATCGCGGACCTGAAGGGGATGAGCACCGACCTCAAGGAGGCCGCGAATTCCGCGAAGATCGTTCTCGGGCGCCTCCGCGACGGAGAGGGCACCGTCGGACGCCTGCTCAAGGACGACAAAATGGCCAGGGACCTGGAGGCGTTCGCCGCCGACATCAAGGCCCATCCCTGGCGCCTGTTGAAGAGGGACTGATCATGACCTTCGGATTCATCCGCGCGCTCTTCGTGCTGCTCAGCGCCATTCTCGGATTCCAGTTCGGCAACGCCTTCGAGGGCTACGGCAGCCACTGGGGGCTGATCGGCGCCGGCATCGGCACGGGCGTTTCGTTTTTCGTGATCCTTCTCGAGCACGGCATGGGGAAGGTGTCCCTGCGCGGGTTGTCGGCGGCCGTGTTCGGCCTCATCCTCGCCTTCATCGTGTCCCGGTTCCTCTCGGGCGCGATCGACCTGGTTCCCGAGCTCGACCCGGCGCTTTCGGCGTCGCTGAAGCTGGTCATCGTGCTGATCCTGTCGTATTTCGGCGTGATCTTCTCGATGCGCGGCCGGGACGAATTCAACCTGATCATCCCCTACGTCAAGTTCGACCGTCAGGACCAGAAGGACACCGTGCTGATCCTCGACACGAGCGTGATCATCGACGGCCGCATCCTCGACATCTGCCAGACGAAATTCGTCGAAGGCCGATTCGTCGTCCCTCGCTTCGTTTTGAAGGAACTCCAGCAGGTCGCCGACTCCCAGGACGCGCTGAAGCGCAACCGCGGCCGCCGCGGCCTCGACATCCTGAACAAGCTCCGCAAGACGCCGAACGTCAGCGTCAAGATCCACGAAGAGGATTTCCCCGGCATCGCCGTCGACGAAAAGCTGGTGAAGCTCGCGAAGGTCCTCGGAGGCAAGGTGCTGACCAACGACTTCAACCTGAACAAGGTTGCGGAGTTCCAGGGCGTCACGATCCTCAACATCAACGAACTGGCCAACGCGCTCCGCCCGGTGGTCCTGCCCGGCGAGACGCTCGACGTGCGCCTGATCAAAGAGGGCAAGGAGCCCAACCAGGCGATCGGCTACCTCGACGACGGGACGATGGTCGTCGTCGACAACGGCAAGCGTTATCTCGGCGGCGTCGAGAAGCTGCTCGTGACGTCGGTGCTACAGACGGCCGCCGGACGGATGATTTTCGCGAAACTCGACGCCGACAAGACCGGCGCCCGGTGAAAATCGCCGCGATCGTCCCCGCCGCGGGCAGGGGCGCCCGGCTCCGGTCGCGGGTGCCGAAGCCGTTCGTTCGGCTTCTCGGAAAGCCGCTCCTGGTCCACACGCTGGAAAACCTTTCGGCCGCGTTCCCGTTCGCGGAGATCCTCGTGGCCGTCGACCCGTCGAAAATGGCGGCGGCCCGCCGCCTCCTGGGCGGCCGCCGGCTGCGGGCTCCGGTGCGCGTCGTCGCCGGCGGCCGGACGCGCGCCGAGTCGGTCCGGAACGCCGTTTCACAGGCCTCGGCCGGCTGCGACTGGGTCCTGATCCACGACGCGGCGCGGCCGTTCGTCTCCGCCGCCCTGGTGCGGAGCGTCGTGCGGGCCGCCCGCGGTTCCGGGGCCGCGCTGTGCGCCCTTCCGGTGACGTCGACCGTGAAGCGGGCCGGGCCGGGCCTCACGGTGCGCGCGACCGAGGACCGCCGGACCCTGTACCTGGCGCAAACGCCGCAGGTTTTCCGGAAGACCCTTTTGGCCGACCGTTTCCGGGCCGCGGGGGCGGCCGCCTCCGGCGCCACGGACGAGGCGGCGCTCTTCGACGGATCGAAGGTGCGCGTGCGCCTGGTCCCGGGCGAGAGCCGAAACATCAAGATCACCACGCCCGAAGATCTCGAGCTTTTCGGGTACTACAGCCGCAAAAGGGGATAGCCATGCGGGTGGGCATCGGTTATGATATTCATGCGCTGAAGCGCGGACGCCGTCTGGTCCTGGGCGGGGTCGAGATTCCGCACGACAAGGGTCTCGCGGGCCACTCGGACGGCGACGCCCTCTGGCACGCGGTTCTGGACGCCGTTCTCGGCGCCATGGGCGAGGGCGACATCGGCGACCTTTTTCCCGACACGGACCCCCGCCACAAGGGCGCCGCCGGCGCCGTTTTCGCGCGCGAGGTCTCGCGGCGCCTCAAGCGCCGCCGCCTGCGCGTCGTGCACGTCGACTCCGTCGTGATCGCCGAGGCGCCGAAGCTGGGCGCGTTCAAGCGGCGGATCCGCGAGAGCCTGGCCAAGGGGCTCGGCCTTCCGGCCGCCCGCGTCGGCGTGAAAGCCAAAACCAATGAAGGGTTCGGGGACGTGGGAAAGAAGCGCGCGATCGCCTGTCACGCGGTCGCGGTCCTCGCTCCCGTCCGATAGGAGAGCCGCATGCAGATCCTGATGCTCCTGGCCACGGTATTCCTCGCCGCTCTGCTGCTCAAGATCTTCGTCTACCGGGTCTTTTTCTGGGACGAGATCAGGGCGACGCTCGACCGGGACCCCGCCGCCACCGGCGGTCTCTCCGTCATCCTCAGCTACCCGGGACTGCACGCGCTCTTTTATCACCGCGTCGCCCATTTCTTTTACGACCTCAACCTGATGTTCCCGGCGCGCTTCATCTCGCAGACCGGCCGCTGGCTGACCGGCATCGAGATCCATCCGGGCGCCCGGATCGGGAAGGGGTTCTTCATCGACCACGGCATGGGCGTCGTGATCGGGGAGACGACCGTGATCGGGGATAACGTGACGATCTTCCAGGGCGCCACGCTCGGCGGCACCGGCAAACAGCGCGGCAAGCGCCACCCGACGATCGGCAACAACGTCGTCATCGGCGCGGGCGCGAAAGTGCTCGGCGCCATCACGATCGGCGACTTCGTGAGCATCGGGGCCAACGCGGTCGTTCTTCGCGACGTCCCGCCGAACTCGACGGTCGTCGGCGTTCCCGGCCGCGTCACGCGACGGGAGGGCAAGCGTGTCTCCGGCGGGGTCAATCTCGATCACGTGAACCTGCCCGACCCTCTCACGCAGGCGCTCGAGAAGCTTCAGCACGAAATCGACAAGATCGAGAAGGACCTGAAGGATTTCGGCGCCTCCGAGCACGACAAGAAGCATCACAAGTAACCCGCTTCCGCCGCCTCCCGCCATGCCGCTTCAAATCTCGAATTCGCTCAGCAAAAAGAAGGAGATCTTCGCGCCGCTCGAGGAGGGCGTCGTGAAGATGTACGTGTGCGGGCCGACGGTCTATGACGAGCCGCACATCGGGCACCTTCGTTCGGCGTACGTGTTCGAGGTGGTCCGGAATTATCTCAAGTACTGCCGCTACAAGGTCCGCTTCGCGCGGAACGTCACCGACGTGGACGACAAGATCATCGAGAAGGCGCGCGCGCTGGGCGCCGCGGATCTGAACGCCGCGACGACCGAGGTGTCGCGCAAATATTTCGACCTCTACAAGAACGACCTGAGGCGCATGGGCATCCAGGAGCCTGATTTCGAGCCCAAGGCCACGGAGTTCATCCCCCAGATGATCGGCCTGATCGAGAAGCTGGTCGCCTCCGGGCACGCGTACGCGGCGGAGGGCGACGTCTATTTCGAGGTGAACCGCTTCGCGGAATACGGCGAGGTTTCCCACCAGCGCATGGACCAGATGCTGGAGGAAGTCCGCATCGAACCCAACGCCCACAAGAAGACGCCGCTCGACTTCGCGCTCTGGAAGCGCGCCAAAGAAGGCGAGCCCGCCTGGGACAGCCCCTGGGGGAAGGGGAGGCCCGGATGGCACATCGAGTGCTCCGCGATGAGCCTCGACTATTTCAAGGGCGCATTCGACATCCACGGCGGCGGCCGCGACCTGATCTTCCCGCACCACGAGAACGAGAACGCTCAGTCGCGCTGCGCGACCGGCCACCCCTTCGTGAACCTCTGGATGCACCACGGCCTCATCACGGTCGCGGGAAAGAAGATGTCGAAGTCGCTCAAGAATTTCATCACCCTCGGCGAAGTCCTGAAGGACGACCCCGATTTCGGCGACGAGATCCTGAAGCTCTCGTTCCTGGGCACGCATTATTCCGCGGCGCTGGACTACACGCCGGAGCGCGTCAAGATGGAGCGTCAGGTGTGGAAGCGCTTTCTGGATTTCTTCGAGGCCGCTCGCCAGCACGAGAAAAACGGCGTGAAGCTGAGCGAGAAGCGCCTCACCGAGGTGAACCAGTCGTTCCGCGAGGCGATGGACAACGACTTCAACACGCCCGAGGTTCTCGCCCGCATGCACGGCCTGATGCACGAGACCTACAAGGCCAAGGACGCGATCGGCCAGCTCTCGGTCGCGGCGGCGATCCGTAATTTCGGCTCCGAGGTGTTCGGGATCGTGTTCGACCAGACCGCCGACGCGAGCGCGCTGAAACCGGAGATCGAGCGGGCGATCCTCGACCGGGCCCAGGCGAGAAAGAACAAGGATTTCAAGAGCGCCGACGAGATCCGCAACCGTCTCCTGCAGGAAAGGAACGTCGAGCTTCGCGACCTGCCGGACGGGCGGACGACCTGGAGGGTCCGGCTGTGAGGAAGGGCCTCTTCGTCACGCTCGAAGGCAACGAGGGCTGCGGCAAGTC
>DATJEK010000067.1:0-4418 GCA_035496715.1 Candidatus Eiseniibacteriota bacterium
TCGGCGCTCCTCCTGGGCGTGATCGCGTTCGCGGGGCAGATCCCGACGTTCATCCTGTCGCCGTTCGCCGGCGTGATGCTCGACAAGCGCAGCCGCCACCGCACGCTCATCCTGACGCAGAGCCTCTCGATGCTCCACGCGCTGGTTCTGGCCGCGCTCGTCCTCTCGGGGCACGCCACGGTCGGCGGGCTCGTGGCGCTGGCGCTCTTCATCGGCGTCGTGAACGCGTTCGACATCCCGGCGCGCCAGTCGTTCATCGTGGAGATGATCGACCGCCGCGACGACCTGGCGAACGCGCTGGCGCTGCACTCGACGATCTTCAACGGCGCGCGCCTCATCGGGCCGACGGTCGCGGGGCTCCTCATCGCTTCGGCCGGGGAGGGCTTCTGCTTCGCCGTCAACGCGCTCAGCTTCGCGCCGATCCTCTACGCGCTCCTTTCGATGAAGATCGCGCGGAAAAGGGCGCTGCCGCCGAAGACGCAAAATCTCTTCGGGGAAATCGGCGCGGGCTTCCGCTACGCGTTCGGCTTCGCGCCGATCCGCTTCGCGCTCGCGCTCCTGGCGCTGGCGAGCGTCACCGGCATGTCGTACGCGGTGCTCCTGCCGGTCTTCGCCAAGGACGTCCTGGGCGGCGGCGCCCACACGCTCGGCTTCCTGGTCGGCGCCTCGGGCCTGGGCGCGCTCGGGGCGGCGCTCCACCTGGCCTCGCGGAAGTCGCTGCGCGGCCTCGTGCAGAACATCCTCGTCTCGATCGTCCTCTTCGGCTCGTGCCTGTCGGTCTTCGCGGTGTCGCGGCTTTTCTGGGTGTCGCTCCTGCTCCTGGCGGCGGCGGGCTACGGCATGATGACCCAGATGGTGTCGACCAACACGATGGTCCAGACCGTGGTCGAGGACGACAAGCGGGGGAGGGTGATGAGCCTCTACACGATGGCGCTCATCGGCATGAGCCCGTTCGGGAGCCTCCTGGCGGGGGCGATGGCCAGCCGGATCGGCGCGCCGAAGACGCTTTTTTTCGGGGGGCTCTTCTGCATGCTGTCGCCGCTTCTCTTCGCGGGGCAGCTGAAACGGATCACGGAGGAGGTCGAGGCGGCGCACGCCAAAATCCAAATAACTGTTGATAATTCGGGGGCGAATGGCTAGACTTTTGCGATAAGACTTTTGCCGTACCCTTCCCAGCCGAGGTAGCTCAGTGGTAGAGCGCCGCCCTGAAAAGGCGGGCGTGGGCAGTTCGATTCTGCCCCTCGGCACCATTAAAAATCGCCACCTGGACTTTAAAATCCGGGTGGCGATTTTTAATGGTGCCTCGGGATTCACCTGTATTGGCGCGCCTTCGGCGCGCCGGGAGATCATGGACTCCCCTCGACACCCCCCCAGGCAGGTTTTTATTTTTTTATTCTTTACGCAGAAGGGGGGGCAGTGTGATAAGATGTAACTCACCTTCTAGAGTGAGATCAGACACCATCCCCACCCTTTAGATCGCGAAGGGACTGCTCGCTCACCTCTTGCCAGTCCTCTAGGCGTCTTCACTGTTCCTCAAAGAAAGCGGCAGTCGTATGGCTCGTGACCGCGTCCGTCCTCACTCGACCAACGGCTCGGCGCGGGTGGCTTCCGGGCCCGGTTTAAATAAGCCTGTCGGAAGTCCCGAGAAAGCGAAGTCCTCCTTTTACATCGTGGGCGTCGGCGCTTCGGCGGGCGGGCTCGAGGCGTTCACGGAATTCCTCCGCAACATCCCCGCCGACACCGCCATGGCTTTCGTGCTCGTGCAGCATCTGGCGCCGACTCACGACAGTCTCCTCACCGAGCTCCTTTCCAAGACGACGAGCCTGCCCGTGTCCGAAGTCATGGACTGCACCGTCGTCTCGCCCGGACACGTGTACGTGATCCCCCCGAACACCGGCATGACGATCCTGGACGGCACGCTGCACCTTTCCGACCGGAAGAACGTCGAAGGCCGCAACATGTCGATCGACGTCTTTTTCCGCTCTCTCGCCGAAGACCGCAGGGAGCGCGCCATCGGCGTCATCCTGTCCGGTTCGGAATCCGACGGCGTGCTCGGGCTCGAAAAGATCAAGGCGGAGGGCGGCGTCACGTTCGCCCAGGACGAAGGCTCCGCGAAATTCAAGGACATGCCGCGCAGAGCCGCCGCGTCGGGGATCGTGGACTTCGTGCTGCCGCCCAAAGAGATCGCCGAGCAGCTTTCGCGCCTTCCGGACCGCCTGCCCCTGCCCGACCGGCGCGCGCAGGACCGGAAAATCGTCTCGCCCAAAGACGAGAAGACGCTGTTTCGGGTGCTCGATCTCCTGAAACTCAAGACGGGCATGGATTTCACCTTTTACAAGCCGTCCACGATCCTGAGGCGGATCACGCGGCGGATGGTCCTCCAGCGCTCGGAGGACCTCGAAAGCTATCTCGAGTGGCTCCGCGGCAACGCGGCCGAGGCCCAGGCGCTCCGCAAGGACCTCCTGATCAACGTGACGAGCTTTTTCCGGGACCCCGCCAGCTTCGAGTATCTCAAGAAAAAGGTGTTTCCCGCGGTCCTGAAGCGCCTGCCCAAGGACGCTCCGATCAGGATCTGGGTCCCCGGATGCTCGACCGGCAACGAGGCGTATTCCATCGCGATCGCGCTCGACGAGTTTCTCAGGGGCCGGTCGGTGCCGATCCAGATCTTCGCGACGGACGTCAGCGACGGCGCCGTCGAAAACGCGCGCCGCGGCGCGTATCCGGACAGCATCCGGCTCGACGTTTCCGCCAAGAGGCTGGAGCGGTATTTCCACAAGACCGACGGCGGATACGTGATCAAGGAGTCCATCCGCGACCTGTGCATCTTCGCGACCCACAACCTGCTCGCCGACCCGCCGTTTTCGGACATCGACCTCATCAGCTGCCGCAACGTCCTCATCTACATGGAGCCCCCGCTCCAGAAAAAAGCGGTCTCTTTCTTTCATTATTCGTTGAAGCCGTCCGGGTTCCTGATGCTCGGCGGCTCCGAGTCGGTGGGCGAATTTTCCGATTACTTCCTGCCCGCGGACGCGAACCAGAAGATCTACGTGAAAAAAAATTCCCCGAAAAACAAG
The DNA here is from genome assembly GCA_035496715.1 of Candidatus Eiseniibacteriota bacterium. Taxonomy (GTDB): domain Bacteria; phylum Omnitrophota; class Gorgyraeia; order 2-02-FULL-51-18; family 2-02-FULL-51-18; genus DATJEK01. The sequence goes on from DATJEK010000067.1 coordinate 3,075, forward strand.
AACCGGCTTCATTTCACCGTCTTCGGCCGCGGGCAGAAGACCTCCTTCGCGCGCGACGCGCGCCGTCTGGCCGGGACCGCGGCGGGTTTCGACGCGCGCAAGGAGGCCCGGAAGATCCTGTCCGGCCGGGCATCCCGCGACGGCGTCCTGGTCAACGGAGAGATGGAGATCATGGAGTTCTTCGGCCACACCCAGCCCTACATCCGTCCCGCGCCGGGCCAGGCCAGCCTCAGTCTCATGCAGATGGTGCACGAAAACCTGCTGCCCGACCTCTGCATCGCGATCCACCGGGCCAAAAAAGACCGGCGGCCGGTGAAGAAACCCGCTTTGCCCGTCGGAAAATCGGCCTGCGTCGATCTGGAGGTCGTGCCCGTGCGCTCGCCGGCGCGCGAGGATCTGTATTTTCTCATCCTGTTCAAGGACGGGGGAAAGCGGCGTTCCGGAGGAAAACGGGCCGACGCCGGCCGCCTGGCCAGGGAGGTCGCGAAGCTCAAGCGGGAGCTCGTCCTCGCGAAGGGGTCCCTCGTGGCGATGATGCGCGAGCAGGGGGGCATGGCCGAGGAATTCCGCTGTCAGAACGAGGAGATCCAGTCCAGCAACGAGGAATTCCAGAGCACCAACGAAGAGCTGGAAACGGCCAAGGAAGAGCTGCAGTCGGCCAACGAGGAGCTCACGACCGTCAACAACGAGATGGAGGTCCGCAACTCGGAGCTCGTGCACACCAACGACGACTTGAACAACCTCATCCTCAGCGTGCACACGGCGATCATCCTCGTGGACGGCGACATGCGGGTGCGCCGCTTCACCGCGAAGGCGGGCAAGAGCATGGGCATCGTCGCCAGCGACATCGGTCGACGCGTGACGGACATCAGCCTGGGGCTCCTGATCCGCGACCTGGAAGGGTTTATCCGCAGCGTGCTGGAATCCCTCGAGCAGAAGGAGAAAGAGATCGAGGACATCCAGGGCTACTGGTACCTGATGCGCGCGAGGCCCTTCCGCCGTCAGGACGGGAAGATCGACGGGGCCGTGCTCATGTTCCTCGACATCATGGACATCAAGCAGAGCATGATGCAGCTCCAGGACGCCAAGACGTACTCCGAGTCCATCGTCGAGACGCTCTGGGAGCCCCTGGTGGCGCTGGACTCCAGTCTGCGGATCAGGTCGGCGAACAAATCCTTTTATTCCTTTTTAAAGGACGCCAGACAGGACACGTCCAATCAGCTCATCTACGATCTGGGCAGCGGCCAGTGGGACATCCCCCGCCTGCGGACGCTCCTCGAGGAGCTCCTCGCGAAGAACAACGCCTTTTACAATTTCGAGATGGAACACGATTTCCCGGGTATC
>DATJEK010000068.1:0-4225 GCA_035496715.1 Candidatus Eiseniibacteriota bacterium
AGGTCCATCCCCGCCGCGCCCGCCGACATGTAGGCGGGCAGCGGAAGGTCGTCAGTTCCAGGACTTCATTTTAGTGAAATTCTTACTGTCTTCACCGCGTCCGCCGCGCTCGCTGCGCTTGTTGACCACCGGAGGTCCGGCGATGGAGGCCTGCTTCTTGGACAGGTTGATGCGGCCCTGCTGGTCGATCTCGATGACCTTCACGTCGAAACGGTCGCCGATCTTGCAGGCGCTGTCGACGCTCTCGACGTAGCCGTCGGCGAGCTCCGAGATGTGGACGAGACCTTCCTTGCCGGGCATGATCTCGACGAAGGCACCGAAGTTCATGATCCGCTTGACCGTCCCGGGATAAACCCTGCCGACTTCCGCGTCGGAGGTGATCCCCTGGATCATGTCGATCGCCTTCTGCGTGCAGATCTGGTCGCTCGAAGCGATCTTGACGCTGCCGTCGTCCTCGACTTCGATCGTGGCTCCGGAGTCCGCGGTGATCTTGCGGATCATCTTGCCGCCGGGCCCGATGACTTCGCGGATCTTCTCGGGGTCGATCTTGATCGTCGTGATGCGCGGCGCGAACTCGGAGATCTCCTGACGCGGCGCGGCCATCGCGGCGGTCATGATCTTGAGGATGTGCAACCGGCCCTGGCGGGCCTGCTCCAGCGCCTTGCGCAGCGTGTCGATCTCGAGCGAGTCCTTCAGCTTGATGTCGAGCTGGACGGCGGTCACGCCCTTTTCGGTGCCGGTGACCTTGAAATCCATGTCGCCGAGATGGTCCTCGACGCCGGCGATGTCCGAAAGGATCGCGACGCGGTTCTTCTCTTTGACGAGACCCATGGCGATGCCGCTGACGGGAGCCTTGATCGGCACGCCCGCGTCCATGAGGGCCAGCGAGCCGGAGCAGACGCTCGCCATGCTCGAAGAGCCGTTGGACTCGAGAATCTCCGAGACCAGGCGGATCGTGTACGGGAATTCCTCGGTCGACGGCATGACCGCGCGGAGGCCGCGCTCGGCCAACGCGCCGTGCCCGATCTCCCGGCGGCCGGGGCCGCGGTTGGGCTTGATCTCGCCGACGGAAAACGCCGGGAAATTGTAATGAAGCATGAAGTTCTTGTAGATGTCGCCTTCGATCGCGTCGATGATCTGCTCGTCGCGGGTCGTGCCGAGCGTCGCGACGCCCAGCGACTGCGTCTGACCGCGCGTGAAGAGCGCGGAGCCGTGGACGCGCGGGAGCACACCCACTTCGCAGGTGACCTTGCGGATCTCGTCGGACTTGCGGCCGTCGGTGCGAAGCCCGTTGAGGATGAACTCGCGGACTTCCTCCTTCTCGACGTCGTGGACCGCCTGCGAGACCTGGTCTTCGGTGTATTCGGAGCCTTCCTTGACGAGAGCGGCGACGGCCTTTTCGCGCTGGGCCTCGAGCTTCGCCTCGCGGGACTCCTTGGTCTTCTCGTTCTTGTTGATCGCGTCGATGTCCTTCGCGCAGAGATCGCGCACGGCCTTCATCAGCGCTTCGGGGAGCTTGTAGATCGTGACCGGGATCGCCGGCTTCCCGCATTCTTTCTGCATGTCCTTCTGGAGCTTGAGGACGGGCTTCAGGGCTTCGGTCGCGAACTCGAGAGCCGCGACGATGCGGTCCTCGGAGACGACCTTCGCGCCGGCCTCGATCATGATGATGCCCAGCTCCGTCGTCGCCACGACGATTTCGAGCGTGGCGTTTTCGAGTTCTTTGTAGGTGGGGTTGACGATCAGCTTGCCGTCGACTTCGCCGACGCGGCAGGCCGCCATCGGGCCCATGTACGGCAGGCCGGAAATCATGAGCGCGGCCGAAGCGGCGTTCATCGCCAGGACGTCGGCGTTGTTTTCCTTGTCGCTGGAGACCACGGTCGCGGTGACCTGGACTTCATGGAAGAATCCTTCGGGGAACAGCGGGCGGATCGGGCGGTCGATGAGACGGCCCGTCAGCGTTTCCTTCTCGCTCGCCTTGCCTTCGCGCTTGAAGTAGCCGCCGGGGATCTTTCCGCCCGCGTACTGCTTCTCCTGATAATCGCAGCTCAGCGGAAAAAAGTCTCCGCCCTCTTTAGGCTGGCGCGCGCCGCAAGCGGCCACAATCACGGTCGTGCCGCCGTAGGAACACACAACCGCGCCGTCAGCCTGTTTGGCCATACGGCCGGTTTCAAAATGGATAGGCAGCCTGCCTAAGGGGGTCTGGTAGGTTTTCATTTTTTCCTGTTTTTTATTTTCTTAAGTCTAAGTTTTCGATGAGCTTATAATACTCTGTCTCGTTCTCTCTCTTGAGATAATCGAGAAGCTTGCGGCGCTGGGAAACCATCTTCAGCAGGCCGCGGCGAGAATGATGATCTTTGACGTGGGATTTGAAGTGTTGGCCCAGAGTGTTGATCCGTTCGGTAAGAACGGCGATCTGGACGAAGGGCGAACCCGTGTCCTTCTCGTGCTTTTTGTATTTACCGATGAGTTCTGTTTTTTTGGCTTTCGTGATGGACATACTGTAACTCTTTCTCCTTCATTCGTTTAGTTGATTAGGTTAGGCTAAATTATACTGGTTAACCGACCGTTTGTAAAGGCCAATTTCTAATCTTCTTCTAATGTAGCCCCAGGACCCTCTCGGCCCGCCGGATGTCGGCGCGGATGGCCCGCGCCAGCTCTTCCCTGCCCGCGAAGCGCCGCACGGACCGCAGTTTTTTGACGAAATCGAGCTCGATTTCGCGTCCGTACAGGTCGCCGTGGAAACGCAGAAAATGCGCTTCCAGCGCCGTCTCCCGGTCGCCGAAGGTCGGCCGGGAGCCGAGATTGAGCACCGCCTGGAGCCGGCGGCCGTCCAGGATCCCCCAGGCCGCGTACACGCCCGGCGGCGGAAGGGTCTCGTGGTGAGGGTTCAGGTTCGCCGTGGGAAACCCGACCGACTTCCCTCTCCCTCGGCCGCGAACGACGGTCCCGTAAACGGAAACGGACCGGCCGAGCATGCGCGAGGCGTCCTTCAGGCGGCCCGAGCGGATGAGCTTGCGGATGCGCGTGCTGGAGACCACGTGACCGCCCAGCCTGAACGGCGGTACCGCCGTGAATTCGTAGCCGAGAGCGCACGACAAGGCGGCGAGATAACCGATGTCACCCCTGCCGCCGCGGCCGAAACGAAAATCCCTGCCGACCGAAAGCGACCGCATGCCGAGGCGGCCGACGAGGAGCTCTTCGAGGAAACGCTGGTGCGTGACGGCCGCGAAACGTTTATTAAACCGCACAACGACCGTCTCGGCGACGCCGAGCTCCCCGAACAGGCGCAGACGGTGCGGCAACGACATCAGGATGGGATTGGCGTTTCCCGGCCGGAGCACTTTTTCGGGATGGGGGTCAAACGTGACGATGGTGGGGCGGGCGCCGAGACGCTTCGCCCGGCGGAAAAGATCCCGAAGGATTTTCTGGTGCCCGAGATGGACGCCGTCAAAAACGCCGATCGCGACGCTGCGGGGGCGGGCCTTGAGCCGCCGGTCTTCGAAGCCTTCGTAAATCTTCATGCTCATCCGGCGGCCAGCAGGCTCCCCTCGAGGCCGGCGGGACCGAGACGGCGCACGTCCTCTTCGCCGAGCGCGGCCGACAGGCGGTGCGGGCCGATGCGGCTTCGCACGAGCGAAGAAAGCGCGGCGCCGCAGCCGAGCTCGCGGCCGACGTCGTCGCAAAGCGCGCGCACGTACGTGCCCTTCGAGCAGGTGAGGAAAAAATGGACTTCCGGGGAAGGGAATTCGAGCAGACGGAAATCGGAAAGAGTGACGGTGCGCGAGGGCGCGGCCTCCGCGACCGCGCCGCTTCGCGCGAGCTCGTAAAGTTTCCGGCCGCCGCGCTTCACCGCGGAATAGAGCGGCGTGGTCTGGCGCATCTGGCCGACGAACCCGGAGAAGGCGCGCCCGAGCCGCTCCGGCGTGACGTCCGACGCGTCCGTCTGGCGGAGGATCCTCCCCTCCATGTCCTGCGTCTCCGTCTCGACGCCGAGAGTCATCGTCCCGAAATAGTCCTTGTCGAGGTCGGCGAATTCCGCCGAGCGCTTCGTGGCGCGGCCCACGAGGAGGATGAGAAGTCCCGTCGCGAGGGGGTCGAGCGTGCCCGCGTGGCCGACCGCGCGTTGACCGGTCCGGCGGCGCACGAAGTCCACGGCGTCATGACTCGTCCAGAGGATGGGCTTGTTGAAGAGCAGGATCCCGTCCACGCGCCTTAAGCCTCC
>DATJEK010000069.1:0-6100 GCA_035496715.1 Candidatus Eiseniibacteriota bacterium
GACCCAGTCACGGTCGGGGATGCCGACGTCGACGTACCAGTTGCTCGCCAGGAAGGCGATCTCGATGTCGAAAAAGGAGCGCGGCTTTTCCACCGACGAGCCGGTCACGTCGTAGACGCGAAGGACCGTCTTGTCCTTGTCGCAACCCTGGCGGCGCATGACTTCGATCGTTTCGCGCTCCCGGTCCTGCGTCACTTCCCAGTACGCGTAGATCCACCAGGGATCGCGGACGAGGAGAACCACTTTGTTGTCGCCGTACTGCGCCGGAAGCTCGAAAGCGGGTTGGGGCAGGCTGACCGGCGCCATCGCGACGGGAGCCGGTTCCGGCTTCGGAAGAAGCGCGGCCTTCCTGGGCCTCGAAGCGGAGCGCGCTGCGGGACGGGACGCGGGACGAACGGCGGCCGCGGGCCGTACGGCGCTTTTTTTGGACGTGATTTTCCGCTTCAATCCGCTTTTCAGCTTGCGGAGGGGCTCCAGAACTTTCTTTTGAATCTTCTTTTTAAAAGATTTGAGGGATGATTTCGCCCTGGCTTTGGGCGATTTCGACGTTTTGGGCTTTTTCGGTTGGCCTTTTTTCATGCTGATCCCCGGGAGAATGATTATAGCAAGGAGACGGATTAACACAAACAAAAAAGGCAGATTCAGAACTCCGTTGCCGGAGCCCTTTTGGAGGGAAATTCGCTCTGTCGGGGGTGCTTTTGGGGCTAAAAAATAAAGACGCCGGCGGCGACGACGGTCGTATAACCGCCCTTTTCGACCATCGCCGACTGGGTGCAGTTGGTGGTCTTGACGATTTCGTCGGAGATGCGGAAGATCTCTTCCTTCTCGTCCCAGCTCTTGTCCTCGTCGATGTCGATGCCCAGCGTCGAGGCCAGCATGGCGGCCGCGAGGTCCTCGGCGGTGTCGCCGGCTTCCTTCTCGGTCTGCCCGAACGCGTAATATTCGCTCAGGTAGCCGTATTTGTTGCTGTCGGAGGGGATCGCGCAGCCGATCGAGGCCGCCATCAGACGGCGCGCCTCGTTCGAGGAGGTGCGCGCGGTGACCGCGAAAGTGATCATGCCGGGATAGATGTACTTGATGCCTTCGTTCTTGGAGATGAGCTCGCAGTTCGGGGGATAGATGCTCGAGACGTGGACGATGTTGCACTTCTCGATGCCGGCGTCACGCAGGGCGAGCTCGAACGATCTCAGTTCGTGCTTGTGAGAGCCGACGCCCTTGGTGAAGAACATTTTCTTGGGAACGAGAAGCTGCTGGCCCTTGTCGAGATGAGTTTGAAGCGCCGTCGCCTGCCCGTTCGTCTGAACCGCCATCGCTGATTCGTCCCTCCGATTAAAAGTGTTAGAGATTAATATACGAAGCCCGCGCGGCGATGTCAAGAAATTCCCCGCCGATTGACGCGGGCGCCGACTCCTGATAAGCTCGAAGCATCATGAGATGCGACACCTGCGGCAAGGAAACCCCCGAAGTGCGGCGCGTCGTGGTCGATTCGGGATACGACCGCACGATGGCCAAACCGCTCTACAACTGTCCCGACTGCTTCGCGAAGAAAGAAGAATCTAAGCGGCGGGGCAAGCCCACTCGCTAGACGCGTAGCGTTTCCGCGCGATCGCCTCGGCGAGCCCGAGCTCGGCGCGGTCGAGCGGCCGCTCCTCGAACGCCATCCCCCATTTGCGCTCGAACCCCGCGACGATCTTCTCCCCCACCGTTTTCGCGTCGTCTTCCAGGAACACCGTGCTCTGGTGCAGGATCGCCCCCTCCGTCCGCCGCTGGCTGGCGCCGACGATTTTTTTCTTTCCGAGCAGGACGTCGTAGCACGAGGGGCTCTCGAAGCAGATCCTCTCCCCTTTCGCTCGCGCCGAAGGAACGTCCTTGCACGGCGCGAAATCCAGCGAGGCGTGCAGATCCCGCAGACCCGCGATGAGCGCTTCGTTCACCCAGAGGTAGGATGCCTTCACGTCCGACGGCAGGAGGTCGCCCGGATTTTTCGTGACGAGCGAAAACGTCACGTCGCGATCATGAAAAACGAGTCCGCCGCCGGTCAGGCGGCGGACGACCGCCGCCCTCTCTTTCGCGAAGCGGCGGGCGACCTTCTCGACGTCCTGGAAATAACCGATCGAGAACGCGGGAGAGCTCCAGCGGTACAGGCGCAGGACCGGGGCGGCTTCCGGCGATTTTTGGGATTCCATCAGCGCCTCGTCGACCGCCATGTTGAGGGCGGCGGGCCGGGCGCTATCGAGAATAAGCCGGATCTTTTGCTTCAACGGGTTTCGGAGGGGCCTGCGGCTTCCGGTAGCGGAGGTTCAGCTGGCGGGCGGCCAGCACTTCGTCGATGCGCGCCACGGGCGTCGTGTGCGGGGCCGCGAGGACCTTCGCCGGGTCCTCGACGCTCTCGCGGTCGATCGCCAGGAGGATCTCCACGAAGCGGTCCAGCGTCTGGCGCGATTCGGTCTCGGTGGGCTCGATCATCATCGCCTCTTCGACGGTCAGCGGGAAATACACGGTCGGCGCGTGCACGCCGAAGTCCAGAAGCCGTTTGGCGATGTCGAGCGCCTTCACGCCCCTTTTTTTCTGGCGGACGGCCGAGACCACGAACTCGTGCATGCAGAAACCGCCGAACGGCACGTCGAAGGCGTCCTTCAGGCGCGCCTTGAGGTAGTTGGCGTTCAGGATCGCGTTCTCGGAGACCGCCCTCAGGCCCTCGCGCCCGAGCGCCTTGATGTAGGCGTAAGAGCGGATCACGGCGCCGAAATTTCCGTAGAACGACCGGAGCTTTCCGATCGACTGCGGGGAATTCTTCAAGAAACGGTAACCTTCCTCGTCGCGGACGATCCTCGGCGACGGCAGGAACGGAACCAGCTCCTTCCTCACGCCGACGGGGCCCGATCCCGGTCCGCCGGAGCCGTGCGGCACCGCGAAAGTCTTGTGCAGGTTGATGTGCACGATGTCGAAGCCCATGTCGCCGGGACGGCAGACGCCCAGGAGCGCGTTCATGTTGGCGCCGTCGTAGTAGACGAGCCCTTCAACCGCGTGAACGGCGCGCGCGATCTCGAGAATGTCCTCTTCGAAGAGGCCGAGCGTGTTGGGATTCGTCATCATGAAAGCGGCGACGCTCGAGTCCAGCTTGGAGCGCAGGTCGGCGAGGTCCACGTGCCCCTTTTCGTCGGTCCGCACCTGGACCACCTCGTACCCGCAGAGCGCGGCGGTGGCCGGGTTGGTGCCGTGGGAGGAGTCGGGCACGAGCACCCTGGTTTTCTTGCGGCCCTTCGAGCGGTGATAGGCGCCCGCGATGAGGAGGCCGCAGAGCTCGCCGTGCGCGCCGGCGGCCGGCTGCAGGGTGAATTCCGCCATGCCCGTGATTTCCGAGAGGAAGCCCTGCATTTCATAAAGCACTTTCAGGGCCCCCTGGGCGTCCGCCTCCTCGGCGTACGGGTGGATCTGGGAGAACGCGGACGTCGAGGCGATCGCGTCGAGGACCTTCGGGTTGTATTTCATCGTGCAGGAGCCCAGCGGATAGAAATTCGCGTCGACCGAAAAGTTTTTGTGCGAAAGGTTCGTGAAATGGCGCACGACGTCCAGCTCCGAGAGGGACGGCAGCTCGGCAGCGTGCCTGCGCAGAACCGAGGCGGGCAGCTTTTTCATCAGCGACTCCTCGGAGGATTTCAGCTCCGGCAGCCAGGAGGCGCGGTTTTGGGAGTGCTTTTCGAAAATCAGCTCCGCGCCGCTCATACGGCCTCGATCGCTTTCGCCAGGCGCTCGAGGTCGTCGGGCGTGCGGTTTTCCGTCACGGCGACCAGATAACCGTTCCGGACTTCGGGATAAAAATCCGAGAGCGCCAGCGGCCCGAGGATGAGGTTCCGGCGCAGGCTCTCCTTGAGGAGCTCCGGGTCGCGGTCGATGAGGAGCGCGAATTCATTGAAGAACGGCTTTTTGGAGAACGGCTTGACGCCCGGGATCCGCAGGAGCCGGTCGTACGCGGCGTGCGCGTTTTCCAGGTTGAGGAGCGCGAGCTTCCGGAGGCCCTCTTTCCCCAGAAGCGAGAGATAGATCGCCGCCTTGAGCGCACATAGGGAGTGGTTCGTGCAGATGTTGGAGGTCGCCTTCTCGCGGCGGATGTGCTGCTCGCGCGCCTGCAGCGTGAGGACGAACGCGCGCCGGCCTGTCTTGTCGACCGTCAGGCCCGCGATGCGGCCGGGCAGCTTGCGGAGAAGCGGCTCTTTCACCGTGAAGAATCCGAAATGGGGGCCGCCGTAGGAAACCGGGTTGCCGAGCGGCTGCCCCTCGCCGACGGCGATGTCCGCGCCGTACTCGCCGGGGGGCTGCAGGAGGCCGAGCGAGACGGGGTTCACGCACGCGATGAAGAGGCTGCCCGCCTGGTGCGCGGCCGCCGCGAGCTCCGGCATCTCCTCGAGCAGGCCGAAAAAATTGGGCTGCTGGCCGATCACGGCCGCGACGTCGGGACCCAGGGCCTGCTTGAGCGCCGCCGCGTCGGTCGTGCCGTCGCGGGACGGGATCTCGACGATCTCCGCGTCGAGGCAGGACAGATAGGTCTTCATGACGAGGCGGTATTCGGGATGCACGGTCGACGGCACGAGGATTTTCCGCCGGCCGCTCGCGCGGATCGCCAGGAGCGCGGCTTCCGCGAGCGCGGAGGCCCCGTCGTACATCGACGCGTTGGAAAAATCCATCGCCGTGAGCTCGCAGATCAGGCTCTGATATTCGTAGATGCTCTGGAGCGTGCCCTGGCTCGCCTCGCCCTGGTAGGGGGTGTAGGAGGTGACGAACTCGCCGCGCATGGCCAGATGCCCCACGACGTACGGCACGAAATGGTCGTAAACGCCGCCGCCCAGGTAGCAGGCGTAATCGATGAAGTGGCGGTTGGCGCGGCCCGTGTCCGCGAGCTCGCGCACGAGGTCGATTTCGGACAGTCCCGCCGGCAGGCCGAGCTCGAACTTCCTCAGACTCGCCGGGATCTTCTCGAGCAGGCCGTCGAACGACGGCACGCCGATCGCGGCGAGCATCTGCCGCCGGTCTTCGTCGGTGTTGGAAATGTATTGCATCGGTCTAGTGGGCTCCGTGCTCCTTCACGCCGTTGTACTGCGTCTCGGTCAGGAGCGCATCGAATTCCTTCGGGTCGGCGACCTCGATCTGGAAAAGCCAGCCCTCGCCGTAGGGCGCGCGGTTGACGAGCTCCGGCTTGTCCTTCAGCGTTTCGTTGACCTTGACGATCTTGCCGGACATCGGGGCGTAAATGTCGAAGGCGGCCTTGACCGACTCGATCACCATCGCGCTTTCCTTCTGCTTGACGAGGCGGCCGGCCTTCGGCAGCTCGACGAAGACGACGTCCGAAATCTCCTTCTGCGCGTGGTCCGAGATGCCGACCTCCGCGACGTTGCCCTTCAGGTTGACCCACTCGTGGGTCGGGGTGTACCTCAATTTGGACGTGTCCATCATGACCCTTTCTTGTGTTTGGACGGGACGAACGGACGGCGGACGATCTCCGCGGGGACGGCCTGGCCGTGCACCTGGATCTCGATGGCCGTTCCGGGGACGTCCGCGCCGCGCTGCACGTAGCCCAGACCGATGTTGCAACCCAGGGTCGGCGAAAAGGAGCCGCTGGTGACGTCTCCGATCTTCCGGCCCTGTCTGAAAATGGGGTAATGCTCCCTCGCGATCGGCTTGTCGAGCACCCGGAACGCCACCAGCTTCCGCGCCGTTCCCGATTCCTTCTGCTTGATCAGGCGGTCGCGACCAACGAACCCGCCCTCCTTCTGAAACGAGACGGCCCAGCCCAGCCCGGCGTCGAGCGGCGTCGTGGAGGTGTCGAGGTCGTTGCCGTAGAGCGCGTTGCCCGCCTCGAGGCGAAGCGTGTTGCGCGCACCCAGGCCGGCCGGCAGGATCCCCTCTTTTTCGCCGGCGGCGGCCAGGCGGTCCCAGATCGGGGTCGCCAGCGCGTTCGGCGAAAAGATCTCGAAGCCGTCCTCGCCCGTGTAACCGCTCCGGGAGACCCACACCTGCGTCCCCTGGAACGGGACGGCCTTGAACCAATAATAACCGAGGCTCTTCAACTCCCAACCGAACAGCCTCTCGAGCGCGGCCTCGG
>DATJEK010000070.1:0-4792 GCA_035496715.1 Candidatus Eiseniibacteriota bacterium
CGACGCCGACATGAGGCGGCCTTTCGCTCATCATTACCTCGGCCTGCCGAACGGGAAAGGCTTGAGCGACTTCCTGACCGGGCAGGCGACGATCGAGGAAATCGTGCGGGAGGTTCCCGGCAGCACGCTCAAAGTCGTCACGGCCGGCGGGATGAGCCCGAACCCGTCGGAGCTGGTGGCCTCCGACCTCTTCCGGCAGATCCTCGAATACGGCTCCGACAATTTCGACCGCGTCGTCATCGACGTCCCGCCCGTGCTTTTCATCCCGGACGGGCTGATCGTAGCCAAGCACGTGCACAGCGGCGTGCTGATCTGCGGGTCGGGCATGGTCCACAAGAAGACCGTGAAGACGGTGAAGGAAAAATTCGACTCGATCGGGCATTCGTTCATCGGCATCATCCTCAACAAGGTCAATTACGAAAAAGGCATGGGGCGGTACAAATACTACCGTACCTATAAAAACTATTACTCCAAAATACGGACGGCAGCCGCAAAATGAAGAAAAAAAAGGCTTTGATCACCGGGATCACCGGGCAGGACGGTTCGTACCTCGCCGAATTCCTCGTCGCCAAGGGCTACCGCGTCGTCGGGATGGTCCGCCGCTCGAGCTCCATCAACACGCACCGCATCGACTCGCTGTACGAGGAGCCGTGGATCCGCGACCGGAAGATGGAGCTCGTGTACGGGGACTTGAACGACGCGAGCTCGATCAACCGCATCGTGCGCACCGTGCGTCCCGACGAGATCTACAACCTCGCCGCGCAGAGTCACGTGAAGGTCAGCTTCGAGATCCCCGAATACACGTCGGAAGTGACCGCGCTGGGGGCGCTGCGGATCCTCGAGGCGATCGTCGCCTCCGGAGTCAAAACGCGGTTTTACCAGGCTTCTTCCAGCGAGCTGTACGGGCGCTCGCGGCAAGTGCCCCAGAGCGAAAAGACGCCGTTCCGGCCGGTGAGCCCCTACGCCGTGGCCAAGCTCTTCGCGTATTGGACAACCGTGAATTACCGCGAAAGCTACGGGATCTTCGCCTGCAACGGCATCCTCTTCAATCACGAGTCGCCGCGCCGGGGCGAAACCTTCGTCACGCGCAAGATCACGAGGGCCGTGGCCCGCATCAAGAAGGGCCTCCAGGACAAGCTCTACCTCGGCAATCTCGACGCCAAGCGGGACTGGGGATACGCGAAAGACTACGTGGAGGCGATGTGGCTCATGCTCCAGCAGCGTAAACCCGACGATTACGTGATCGCCACCGGCGAGACGCACAGCGTGCGCGAGTTCGTCGACGAGGCCTTCCGGTGCGCGGAGCTGGACCCCAAGAAACACGTCCGGATCGACAAGCGGTATTTCCGCCCGATCGAGGTCAACGTGCTGAAAGGGGACGCGTCGAAGGCCCGGCGGGAGCTCGGCTGGAAGCCCAAGACGAGCTTCAAGGAACTCGTGCGTCTCATGGTGCGGGCCGACCTGGAGGCGCTCGACAGGGAAGGACGATAGCCCGTGTTTTTAGCCCGGTCCTGGTCGCGGCTGACTCAGCTGACCCGCCTGGCCGAGCCCGACCTCCGTCTTTTCTTCTTCTCGATCGTCCTCGTGTTCGTTTCCTCGGCGTTCGAGGCCATCAGCATGGGTCTTCTCGTGCCGGTCCTCGACATCTTCATCCGCGGCGGGAACCTGTCCCACCTGTCCTCGATGCCGTTCGTCGGATGGCTCATTTCTTTCGTCCCCGAAGCGCGCATCCGCTACGTCTTTTTCCTGCTTCTGGGCACCATCCTCGTCGCGGTGACGCTGAGGCATCTGCTTTTGTTCATCAGCGAGTTCGCGATGTCCAAGTTCACCCGCGACGCCGAACACACGGTCCGCGTGAAGGTGTTCGAGCGCTACCTTGATTTCAGCAAGCTGTTCTACGATTTTCAGAAAGCCGGCGACCTGACGGAGGTGGCGCTCGGGCAGGTGATGAAGGCGTTCAACGTCTACCAGATCCTTCACCTGCTGACGATGAACGCGTCTCTCTTGGTGGTCTATCTGGGCATGATGCTGTTCATCTCCTGGCGTCTGACGCTGCTCTCGGCGCTTTTGTTCCCCTGCCTGTACGTGCTGATCCACATCGTCTCGAAGCGTCTCCAGCAGGCGTCGAAGCACCGTCTGGCGCTCGATCAGCAGATGAGCTCGTTCATGTTCGACATCCTCTCGAATATGACGCTGATCCACGCGTACACGAACGAGGCGAGGGAAGCCGACCGCTACCGGGCCATCAGCCGCGACTCGAGCCGGAACCTTCAGGGGATCATGAAGAAAATGTATTTCGCCCAGCATACCCAGGAGGTCATCCAGACCTACGCCATCGCGGGACTCATCACGCTGTGCCTGGCGTTCTTCTTCCGGGGGCAGGCGCACGGGCCGGCGACGTTTCTGGCCTTTTTCGTCCTCCTGCGGCGGCTTTCCACCGCGCTGACCAGCGTCGGGATCTCGGTCATGGACCTGTCGCGCTATTCGGCGCCGGTGGAGCGGGTGCTGTGGGTGTTCGACGACGCGGACAAGCTGCGGGTCCGCGACGGGAACGAGACGCTCGAGCGTTTCACCGGCGAGATCCGATTCGAGGACGTGCGGATCCGGCTGGGGGAGATGGACATCCTGAAGGGAGTCAGCCTCTCGCTCCCGAAAGGGCGCATGACGGCGATCGTCGGGCCGACGGGCTCGGGCAAGACGACGCTGATCAACCTGATCCCCCGTTTTTACGAGCCGACCGGGGGGCGGATCCTGATCGACGGAAACGACCTGTCGCGGTTTTCGACGCGTTCTCTGAGGAAGAAGATCGCCGTCGTCGACCAGCAGGTTTCGATCTTCAACGCCTCGATCCGCGAGAACCTGCTGTACGGTCTCGAGGGAGGCTGCACCGACGAGGAGCTCGACCTCGCCGCCCGGCAGGCGCACCTGCTGGACTTCATCCGGTCGCTCCCTGCCGGCTACGAATCGCTCGTGGGCGACCGGGGCATCCGGCTTTCCGGCGGGGAACGTCAGAGGATCGCCATCGCGCGCGCGCTGCTGAAGCGTCCCGAAATTTTCATCTTCGACGAGGCGACCAGCTCCCTCGACATGAAGACCGAGAAGGAGATCCAGCACACGCTGGAGACGATCGCCAAGGACACCACGATGATCGTGGTCGCCCACCGCATCTCGACGGTGCGCAACGCCGACCACATCATCTTTCTCGAAGACGGCGTCGTCCGCGAAGAGGGGAGTTTCGACGAGCTGATCGGCCGGCGGGGCCTCTTTCACGACTACTGGAAACTGCACGTGTCGTTGTGAGGAAACGTTGAATGTGCGGCATCGCGGCTTTTTACGCCTATCATTACGCTGCGCCGGAGATCGACGCGGAGGAGCTGCGCGGCGTCCGTGAAGCCATGGCCCCCCGCGGGCCCGACGGATGCGGGGAATGGATGTCGCCCGACGGCCGCGCCGGGCTGGCGCATCGCCGTCTTTCGATCATCGATCTCACCGACCGCGCCGCGCAGCCGATGGCGAACGAGGACTCCTCGGTCGTCCTGAGCTTCAACGGGGAAATCTACAACTACCGTGAGCTCCGCGAAGGCCTCGCCGGCCGCGGGGCGCGCTTCCGCTCCGACTCCGACACCGAGGTGCTGCTGCGGCTCTATCTCGAAAAGGGCGAGAAGATGTTTTCGGACCTGCGCGGGATGTTCGCGCTCGCGGTCTGGGACGGGCCCCGCCGGCGGCTCCTTCTCGCCCGCGATCCGTACGGCATCAAGCCGCTCTACTACGCGGACGACGGGTGGAGCGTGCGGGCCGCGTCGCAGGTGCGCGCGCTCCTGGCGTGCGGAAAAGTTTCGAGGGCCCCCGAGCCCGCCGGCCACGCGGGATTCTTTCTCCTGGGCAGCGTGCCCGAGCCGTTCACCCTGTATCAGGACATCCGTCAGGTCCCCGCCGGCAGTTACGTGACTTTCAGCGAGACCGGCGCCCGCGCGCCGGTCTCTTATTTTTCCGTCGCCTCCGTGTTCGCGGGCGGCAGAAGCCCGGCCGGCGACGAGAACGCGGCGGAGTCCGCGCGGGCGGCTTTCGCCGACTCGGTCCGTGCGCACCTGGTGGCTGACGTCGAAGTGGGGCTCTTCCTGTCGGCGGGAGTGGATTCGGGCGCCCTGCTGGGCCTGGCCGCGGAGGCGGGGCCCCGGGCGCCCCGCGCGGTGACGCTCGCGTTCGAAGAATATCGGGGCACGGCCTCCGACGAGTCTCCGCTGGCGGCCCGGACCGCGGCGGCGTACGGCGCGGAGCACCTCGTGCGGACGCTCGCTTTCGAGGAATTTTCTTCGGAGATGACGCGGTTTCTCGCGGCGATGGACCAGCCGACGATCGACGGGGTGAACACGTATTTCGTCAGCCGCGCCGCGCGGGAAGCCGGCCTCAAGGTCGCGCTCTCGGGGGTCGGCGCGGACGAGCTGCTGGGCGGTTACCCTTCGTTTCGTGAAGTGCCGCGCGCGGTGTCCTGGGCGGGCCCGGCCGCGCGCGTGCCGTTCGTCGGCGCGGTTTCCGCCGCCGCGCTCCGCCGCCTTCTGCCGGCGGGCCGCGAGAAATGGGCGGGCCTGCTGCGCTACGCGGGCAGCTATGCCGGCGCGTATTATCTCAAGCGCGGCCTTTTCCTTCCATGGGAGCTGCCGGCGCTCCTGGGGGAAGAGGCGTCCCGGGAAGGTCTGCGGCGGCTCTGCGTGGTCCGCCACCTGCGCGCGGCGCTTTCGCCCGAGCCCGGATCGGCTTTCGGCCGGGTCGCGGCTCTGGAGTCTTCATGCTA
>DATJEK010000071.1:0-4431 GCA_035496715.1 Candidatus Eiseniibacteriota bacterium
GGGCTCGAAGGCGTCGACGCGGGGGCGTTCAAAAAGCAGATCACCGCGCTCCGCTCCAAATTTCCTCCCGGCGGCACCGGCCGCCATTTCGACACCGGCGTCAAGCGCGCCAAGCTGGATCTCCTCTGGGACGTCTACCGCAAGCACCCCCCGCACGGGCTGGCCGCGTTCCGGAGCTTCCAGAAGGACAATCAAAGCTGGCTGGGCCCTTACGGCGTCTTCAAGGTGCTCAAGGAGAAAATGGATTTCCGCTCCTGGGAGGAGTGGCCTGCGGAGTACCGGGGCGGCCTCGCACGGACGGCCCTCGCGGGGGCGGACCTCGAGCGGGCGGATTTTCATGACTGGGTGCAGTGGCAGCTCCACGCCCAGTTCCGGCGGGCGCGCGCCGCGTGCGCCAGACAGGGCGTTCTCCTCATGGGCGACCTGCCGTTTCTCGTGTCGCGCGATTCGGCCGACGTCTGGTCGCGGCAGGACCGCTTCAAGCTGGATCTCGCCGCCGGAGCGCCGCCGGACGCCTGCTTCGCCGCGGGTCAGAAGTGGGGGATGCCGCCCTACGATTGGGCGCGCATCGCCTCCGAAGGCTATTCGTACGTGATCGAACGGCTGCGATACGCGGAGAACTTCTACGACCTCTTCCGGATCGACCATTTCGTGGGACTCTTCCGGCTATGGTCGTTCCCCCTGGCCGGCGGCGAAGGGTTTTTCGATCCGGCGGACGAATCCGTCTGGGAGGATCACGGCCGGCGCATCCTCACGACGATCGTCGCGAACACCTCGATGCTGCCCTGCGCCGAGGATTTGGGCACCGTCCCCGACTGCTCGTACAAACTCCTCCGCGAATTTTCGGTGCCGGGCATGGACGTCCAGCGCTGGTCCAAAAACTGGGACACCGGGGAGTTCAGGGATCCGCGGGACTACCGCCTCAATTCGATGGCCACGGTCTCGACGCACGACCTGACGTCGCTGGCCGCCTGGTGGGAATTCGAAGCGGGGACCGTCGACGAGGTCGTGTTCCGCCGCAAATGCGAGGCGCACGGCATCGCGTACGCGTCCGCGCGGGCGTCGCTTTTCGACGAAGAGCGGTCGAGGCACGGGCGGCTTCGCTGGAAATCGGAGGTCGCGGACGGGCGGCTCCTGCCCGGGCTGCTCGGGAAGGCGGAGCACCAGGTCGGCGATTTCCTCGAGATGCACCGGCAGACGTTCGACGAGAAGGAGAAATTCTGGGCGTTTCTGGGCCTGAAAGGCGCGCCGCCGGAGAAGAGCGGCCCCGCGTTCGTCGCGGCGGCGCTCGAAAAGGCCAACGCCTCGGCGTCGGTGTTCACGAGCCAGCTCCTGCAGGACTGGCTCTCGCTGGGGCGGGATCTGGAGGGGGAGGACGTCTGGAATTTCCGGATCAATTTCCCGGGGACGATGAGCGACGCCAACTGGACGCTCACGATGCCGGTCTCGCTCGAGCGCATGGGGTCGCTCGCGATCAACAAGAAAATTCTCGCGATCAACGAAAAGACCGGCCGGGCGGGCAAGGCCCGCTAGGGGCCTCCCGGCTTCAGCCGAACTGGTATTTCAGACCGCCGCCCAGGTACCAGTAATCGAGATCGATGTTGTCCGTTTCCGAATTGTCGACATTGGAACGGACCGTGAGGCTCGCGTCGTTCCAGACGTAGCCGCCCTCGACGTTCCAGACCCAGTCTTCCCAGGCGTCCCAGTCCACGCCCAGGCCGAATTTCATCGCGAAGCCGTCCTGGGCTTCGGCGTTGAGGTTGTTGGGGTTCAGGTCGCGCTGCCCGTGATGGCTCGCGAACACGCCGCCGACGCCCAGGTCGAAGTAAGGCCGCAGCGTCTTGTCGGCGGTTTTGAACCGGTAAATGATGTCGAAGAAGACGGGGATCATGGTGACGGAGCCCGCGTTGAGGTCCGTGAATCCGGCGCCGTCGGCCTTGAAGTTCGGGTCGGTCCAACTGACGGAGACGCCGAGGGCCCACTGCGGGTTCAGGGCCCGGTCGAGTTCGGCGGTGAGGAGCACCTCGCTCTGGGGGTCGGTCGGGAACGCGCCCGCGACGTCGAAGCCCGCTTCCCAGTTGCCCCTTTCGTTGCCGTTCCAAGTTTCTTCCTCATACGCGTACGCCGGGATGCAAACGGAAACGAGCAGGGCGCCGAGCGCCAGGGCGAGCATTTTGTTTTTCATTCGACCGGTCCTCCTTGACGACCAATTTAGCGCGTCGGCGGTCCGGAGTCAATTGCTCCGTGGGTTTATGTTACAATACGCGCGCGAGGGTTTGATGGGCGACAACGGCGAAGTCCAACGTCTCGAAGCGCTGCTGGCGGCTCGTTCCGCCGAGCTCGACGCGCTTCGCCGCCAGTTGGAGGAGTCGCGCGCGGAGGTCGAGGGCCACGAGGGCCTTCTGAAGCTGGCGATGGAGGACATGCGCCGGCTCTACGACGACCTCCTTTCGTCGCAGTCGAGGCTCATGCAGGCGGACAAGCTGGCGACGGTCGGCGTGCTCGCGGCCGGCATCGTCCATGAGATCAACAACCCTCTTATGTTCGCGCAGGGGAATCTCGTGCTCCTGCGGAGCGCGATCGGAAATCCCGGCGAGGCCGCGAAGATCCTCGCCGACTGCGAGGAAGGGCTCGAGCGCATCCGCACGATCGTCAGCGACATCCGGACGTTTTCGCGCGCTTCCGCGGCCGGCCGCCGGGCGCCCGAGGACCTCGGGCGGATCCTGGAGGGGGTTCTGCGGATCGTCTCGTTCCGCGTCTCCAAAAAGGCCGAGATCGTCCGCGAATTCGGCGCGGTGCCTCCGGTCCCGTGCGACGCCCAGCAGCTCAGCCAGGTGTTCCTGAACCTCCTGGTCAATGCCGCGCAGGCGATCCCGGGTCAGGGCGAGATCCGCGTCGCGACGGCCGTCCGCGACGGCCGGGCCGCGGTGGAGATCAGCGACACGGGTTCCGGCATCCCGCCCGAAGTGAAGGAGCGCATCTTCGAGCCGTTTTTCACCACCAAGGACGCCGCCGAGGGGACGGGCCTGGGGCTGTCGATCAGCGCCGACATCGTCAAACAGCACGGCGGCACGATCGCCGTCGAAAGCCGGCCGGGACTCACGAAGTTTACTATTCTGCTGCCGCTGGTGTAGGATATGGACACGATTCTTTCCAAGGAGAAAATGGAAGCCCAGACCAAGTCCCCCGCCGATTCTTCATTCGACGCGCTGAAAAAGGACGTCCGGTTCCTGACGACGCTGCTCGGCGACGTGATCCGCGAGCAGGAAGGGGAGCGCCTCTTCGCGAAAGTCGAGCAGATCCGCGCGGTCGCCAAAAACCTCCGCAAGCAGCCTTCGCCCGCGCTCATCGCCGAGCAGAAACGGCTGATCGGCTCTCTCGGCCTGGAAGACGCCCGCAAGGTCGCCCGCGCGTTCACGATCTATTTCCAGGTGGTCAACATCGCCGAGGAGACGCAGCGCGTGCGCCGGCTGCGCGAATACGAGATGGATCCGTCTCGCCTCCAGGACATGTCGCTGCGCAAGCTCTTCCTCGACCTCAAGAAAGACGGCCTCTCGGCCGACGAGGTGCTGCGTTTTCTCGCGGGAGTCGACATCGAGCTGGTCCTCACCGCCCATCCGACCGAGGCCAAGCGCCGCACCGTGCTGGATCATCTCCTGCGGATCGCCTCCCAGCTCGTCCAGCTCGACCGGCCGGACCTGACGATGGTGGAGCGCGAAAAGGGCGTCGAGCGCATCAAGGAGACGCTCGAGATCCTCTGGCAGACCGCCGAGATCCGCCAGCGCAAGGTCGAGGTGCTCGACGAGGTCGATCAGACCCTCTTTTATTTCCAGCGCACGATCCTCGATCTTTTGGCCGACATGCAGGAGAAGGTCCGCCGCGAATTCAAGCGGGCCTACGGCGCGGACGGTTCGGGGATCAGGCCGTTCGTGAGCTTCGGATCGTGGGTCGGGGCCGATCGCGACGGCAACCCGTTCGTCACCTGCCCGATCACCGAGAAGGCCGCCTCGATGCAGCAGCGGCTGATCCTGCAGGACTACCTGTCCGAAGCGCGGGAGCTGATCCTCAAGTTCAGCCAGTCCGAGGGCATGGCGCCGGTGTCCAAGGCACTGGCCGATTCGCTGGCGCGGGACCGCCGGCTCCTTCCCGACGAGGCGCGCGAGCTCGAGCGGTTCGAGACGCAGGAGGTCTACCGGAAGAAATTTTCGTTCATGCACGAGAAGCTGAAGAACACGCTCTCGAAAAAAGGCGCCGGCTACCGGTCCGCGGAGGAGTTTCTCGAGGATCTCGAGATCGTGCGCGCGAGTCTCGCCCAGAACAAGGCGCCGCTCGCCGCGCGGGATCTCGAACGGTTGATCGACAAGGTGCGGTTTTTCGGATTCCACCTGGCCCGGATGGATTTCCGGGACCACATGAAAAAGGTGCACCGCA
>DATJEK010000072.1:0-3535 GCA_035496715.1 Candidatus Eiseniibacteriota bacterium
CTGCAAAAAAACGGTTGCCCCGTGACCTACCCGTACGCTCTCGAGGGGTTCCGTCCTGAGTTTCCGAACCGACTTCTTTTTTCTCCGACGAACCCGCTCCTTGTAAAAGTGGTGCGGGCATGGAAGGCCTTCATGCTGAAGCGCGTCTGGACGGCGGCGTGGGCGGAGAGAGTACTCAAACATTTCAACGTTTCGGTCGTGGCCGTCGATTCGCACGCGCCGAGGGAATGGGAGTTGGAGGGGCGGATCGTCCTTGCCGCGGAAAGGCTCCGAATCGGCACAGTCTCCCTGCCGCATGGACCCAATGTCTATTTGAGCCTGAATCCCGATGACCGCGGTTCCGACCGGCCGATCCGCCCGGTCCAGGTCTACCGTGAGGGCGACGAAAACTTCGAATCGTTCAAAATTTTTGACGCCATCGTCGCCGCCACGTCCCTCGAAGCGCATCTTTGGCGGAAGCAGAACTTCCCGGGGGTGGAGCGCATCGTCAAGCTGGGGAGTGCCCGTTTTTGCCCCGAATGGATGGCGGTGAACGAGTCGATCGCGGCCGTCTTTCGACCCGCCAAAGGCACTTCGGGAAAACTGAAAGTAGTTTTCTTCATGCCACATTGGGGCGAATCGGTCGATCGGCCAGCGACACTTGCGGCGATCGAGAGGCTCACTGCGCTCCCGAATGTTTATCTGGTCGTCAAGGAACACACCCGCGAGGGCGCGGGAAACCTCCCGGAAGACGGGCGGAAGAAATACGCGCTACAGGACAACACGGAAGTGATCCAGAGTGCGCGATCGGTAAAGACCGGGACCTGGATCCGTTCGGGTTTCCGAGCTGGAACGGCGATTCGGGAAGTCGACTCGGCATCGTTGGCGCGTTGGGCCGACCTCACGATCGGCTTCGGATCAAGCGTGGGACTCGAGCCCCTGTGTCGCGGCAAGCTCTTCATCGATCCCCTTTATCTTTACCGTCACGCGACGATGTACCAGGCGATGGGCGTCGGTCTCCAGGTTGGAAGCGAAGAAGAGCTCGTTGAGACGGTCCGGGATCTTTCGCCGGGCGATACCCGCGTGCCGTACGCGACGGGGAAGCTCGATCGACTCATCATTTACGGCGATAGGGAGCCGCACGACGTCCTGGCGACCTACGTCGATCTCCTGGAGTCGCTGTCCCGCGGAAAAGGAATCCCGCGACGGGCGGGGGCCGTGTCGCGATGAAAAAGGGCGCCTGCCGCGTCATCGTCCTGAACTACAACGGCCGCGACCTCCTCGCCGAGTGCCTGCCGTCGATCGTGGAGGCGGCGAAAGCCGCGAAGCATCCGACGGGCGTGACCGTGCTCGACAACCGGAGCAAGGACGACAGCGAAACGCTCGTGCGGGAAAAGTTTCCGACGGTCGCGTGGGTGGAAAGCCCGGCCAACCGCGTCTATTTCTCGTTCAACGCCTGCGTGGCGGCCCTCGAGGAGGAGTTCGTGATCCTCCTCAACAACGACATCCGCGTCGAGCCGGGCTTCGTGGACCCGCTTCTCGAGGCGCTCGAGCGGCACGAGGACGCCTTCTTCGCCGCGCCCCGGTCGCTCGACTGGAACGGCGCCTACGAGGGCTCGCTGTCGAAGATGGAATTCCGCCGCGGGCTTCTCTGGGGATCGAGCCGCTTCCCGGGGCACGAGTCCAAGATCCGCCGCGAGGGGATCACGATGCAGTGCGGCTTCGGCGCGTTCCGGCGCGAGCGTTTCACGGAGCTCGGCGGCTACGACGACCTGTATTTTCCGGGGACGATGGAGGACAGCGACCTGTGCTTCCGCGGCTGGCGGCGCGGGTGGAAGGGCTACTACTGCCCGGAGAGCGTCGTCCACCACATCGGTCAGGCGACGTTCAAGAAGGCGTTCGGCGCCTCGGGGATCCGCCGCATGAACCGCCGCAACCTTTACCTTTTCGTCTGGAAGAACATCCGCGACCCGCTCTGCCTGGCCGCGCACGCGCTCTGGATCCCGGTCCACCTCGTGAAGTACGCGGTGAAGGGGGAGACCGACTTTCTCGGCGGCTTCTTCGACGCCTGCGGGCTCTTCGGCCGCGCGATGGACCGCCGCCGCGCGACGCGGGGGCCGCGCGTGCTGACGGACCGGCGGATTTTCGAAACGTCACGCTCGATCTAGGAGAAAAAATGGGAAAGCCGGAACAAAGCTGGGGCCACTTTTACGCGGACTCGGGGACGCCCGAGTACTACCGGAGGCACGTCGAGATCCACAAGACCTTCCTCGACCGCGTCGAAGAAGGAAAGCCCCGCCGCGTCCTCGAGGCCGGCTGCGGCTCGGGGATCATGTCCGTCTATTTTTCGAAAAAGGGGATCGAGACGACGGCGCTCGACCGCGACCGCGAGGTGCTCGCCAAGGCGAAGCAGAGCGGCGAGGCGCTCGGGGGCCGCGCGGTCTACCGCGAGGGGAATATTTTCAAGCTGCCTTTCTCGGACGGGACCTTCGACGCCGCGTTTTCCCAGGGGGTGCTCGAGCACTTCTCCGACGACGACATCCGCAGGGCCGTCCGCGAGCAGCTGCGCGTGGCCCGCCGCGTCTGGATCAGCGTGCCGAGCAAGTACTACAACCACCGCGACTTCGGCGACGAGCGGCTCCTGACGGACAAGGAGTGGAAGAAAATTCTGGAAGGGACCGGAAAGGTGGGCGCCGAGTACTATTTTTATCTTCGCGTGAAGCGCAATTTCCTGATCAGGCGGCCGCTCATGCTCCTCGTCGACGTGTCCCGGTGAAAATCGCCGTCGACTACCAGTCGGCCGAGGGCCGCCGCACGGGCCTCGGCGTCTACACCGAGAACCTCGTCGCCGCGATGCGCGAAGAGGCGCCGGACACGGAGTTCCTCCTCTACAAGACGGGCACCGACCGCGACCTCGGGGCGGCGGAGCGCATGGTCTGGGAGTCGTTCGCGATCCCGGTGCGCACGCTCGGGGACCGGCCGAACGTCGTCTTTCGGCCCGCGTTCGCGCCGGCCGTCTGGAGTCCCGTGCCGCAGGTCGTCACCATCCACGACCTGATCGGGCGGATCTTTCCGCGGAACCTGCCGCCGGGCGCGCGCTTCTACTGGTCGACCTGGCTGCCGTTCTGCGTGCGCCGGGCCCGCGCCGTGCTGGCCAATTCGGAATGCACCCGCCGCGACATCGAGCGCTTTCTCGGGATCCCGGCCTCCCGCGTGCGGGTCGTCCTGGAAGCGCCAGGGAAGGCGTTCGCGCCCGGGGACCGCGCGGACGCGGCCGCCAGGCTCAGCCAGCGCTTCGGCCTGGGGACGCCCTTCTTCATCACGGTCGGCACGCTCGAGCCGCGCAAGAACCTGCCGCGCCTCTTGCGCGCGTTCGCGCTTTACCGGAAAAGCGCTCCGGACGGCGCGCGCCTGGCGCTGGCCGGCAAGTCCGGCGGCCAGGAGCCGGAGCTGCGGCGGCTCGCCGAGGAGCTGGGGATCGCGGAGGAGGTCCGCTTTCTGGGCTACGTCACCGACGCGGAGCTCAACCTCCTCTACAACGCGGCGCTCGGCTACG
>DATJEK010000073.1:0-27581 GCA_035496715.1 Candidatus Eiseniibacteriota bacterium
TCCGTGAAGGACGCCGGCACGCTGGGTCAGGCCCAGACCGGAAACACGGTCACTCTCACCAACGCCAACAAGGGCATTCTCGGCGGGTGGGAGGCGGATTCGTTGACGGTCTCCGGCGGGACGGCGGCCAGCGCCGTCACGAACGGGACGCCGTCGACCGGTTCCTCGGCGATGACCGGAGGCGGATCCATGGCCTCCGAGACGGCCGGAGCCGGAACCACCGGCGCCGCCGTCGCCGCGAGCACGCCGGCGATCGGCGCCACCGGCTCGACCGGCACCGGCATGGCCTCGGCGGGCGCGGGAGAAAGCGCGGGCACCGGCGCTTCCGCGGCCGGCTCGGCTCAGTAACTTACGGATGTATCCCGGGGATTCCCGCAGAACAGCGGGGTCTCCGGGATTTTTCGTGCCTTCCCGCCGTATTTTTTTGACAACTCCGGTCCGGAGTTGTATGGTCAATCCATGAAACTTTCCGCTTCTCCGCTTCGTCTGGCCGCCGCCGTCCTTATTCTTTCGGTTTCGGCCGGGATCTCTCCCGCCTTCGCCGACGCCGACACGGCGGCGCTCGAGAAGCGCCTGGCGGCGCTCGAGCAGGAAGTGGCGTCGCTGAGACGCCAACTCGAGGCGAAAAAAGAGGCGGAGGGGAGGGCTGATTCCGCGGCGCCCGTCGTCACCGCCAACGCCAAAGACGGCTTCTCGATCGAGGCGGCGGACGACAGCTTCAAGTTTCGCGCGCGGGGCTACGTGCAGGCGGACGGCCGCTTCTTCACGCAGGACAAAAAAGACCTCGGCACGACCGACACTTTCGTCCCGCGCCGTGTCCGCCCGATTTTCGAGGGAACGGTGTTCAAGGACTACGATTTCCTGATCCAGCCGGATTTCGGAAACAACACGGTCACGATCCAGGACGCTTACGCCGAGTACAAATACTGGCCCCAGCTCAAACTGCGCGCCGGCAAGTTCAAGGAGCCGTTCGGTCTGGAGCGCCTGCAGTCGGACGTGAATACGTCTTTCATCGAGACGGGCTTGCCCACGCTTCTCACTCCCAACCGCGACGTGGGCGTTCAGGCTTCGGGAGACTTCGACGAGGGTTGGCTGACCTATCAAGTCGGGGTTTTCAACGGCGTGGCCGACGGCGGATCGGCGGACCTCGACTCGAACAACGACAAGGACGTGGCCGCGAGGGTTTTCGCGCAGCCGTTCAAGGAATTCGACTTCGAGCCGATCCGGGGGCTCGGCGGCGGCGCGGCGTTCACGTTCGGGCACGAAGAGGGCGCGACGCCGACGATCCGCTCGATGGGCCAGGCGACGGTCTTCTCGTACAACACCAACAGCGTCGCCGACGAACCGCGCGGCCGATTCTCGCCGCAGGCCTTTTGGTACTGGAACCGGTTCGGCGTCCTGGGGGAGTACGTCGAATCCACCCAGGAGCTGTCGCGCACGACCGCGGGCCTCAAGAAAAAAATCAAAAACGACGCCTGGCAGGTGCTGGGGACGTGGGTCCTCACCGGCGAGGACGCCTCCTACAAAGGCGTGACTCCCCGCCATCCGTTCGATCCCTCGCAGAGGACGTGGGGCGCCTTCGAGCTCGCGACCCGCTACGGCGAGCTTCTGATCGATCCGGACGCGTTCGACCTGGGTTTCGCCAGCCGCGCCGTCTCGGTGTCGGCGATTCAGGAATGGGCGCTCGGCCTCAACTGGTATCTGAACCGCAACGTGAAGCTCATGCTCGACTATTCGCT
Source organism: Candidatus Eiseniibacteriota bacterium (assembly GCA_035496715.1). Lineage (GTDB taxonomy): Bacteria > Omnitrophota > Gorgyraeia > 2-02-FULL-51-18 > 2-02-FULL-51-18 > DATJEK01. Next base: position 1,740 of record DATJEK010000073.1, read on the forward strand.
CTCGACGTTCCGGGACGGCGGGCCCGCCGAAGACCGCAAGTCCGAGCACGTGATCCTGACGCGCGCTCAGGTCCAGTTCTAGCCGTCCGGGTTGCTTGTCATTTTCCCTGCCTCCCGATAGAATAAGGTCCGAATTGAGGAGGCAGTCCTGGGCCCGTATCTTTCCAACTTAAAATATGCCGGTTTCCTGCTGGCGGTCGCGGGGACGGGCTTTTCCATCACCGTCTGCGGCATCGGGCTCGGCGTCTACGCCGGGGCCGCGCTCCTCGAGGCGGCCGCCTGCCGCGGCGCCGGCTGGCCGCGGTTTCCGTTTCTCCCGCTGGCCGCCGCGCTGTGCGCGAGCCTCCTGGTTTCGGTGGCGATCAGCCGCTACCCGTCGGTGTCCGCCCGCGGCTTCGGAAAATACGCCCAGGGATTCCTGCTTCTCTACGCCGGCATCGACCTCATGCGCGATCCGGCGCGCCTGCGCGGGTTCGTGACGGCGCTCGTGACGGTCTACGTCGTCGCGACGCTCGCCGCGGCGTGGCAGGACCGTTTCGGCGCCGACTTCATCTACTGGCGCGCCGCCAACCCCTATCACGGGGAGAAAATCCTGCGCGTCACCGGCACGTACAAGCAGTGCAACGATTTCGGGACCTTTCTCCTGCCGGGATTCGGCCTGTCGCTGGCGCTCTTGATCGAGGCGCTCCGGCGCCGCCGCATGCTCGCGGCGGCCGGGGCCGCGCTTCTTTTCACCCTGCTTTCCTACGCGCTCCTTCGCAGCCTGTCCCGCTCCGCCATGGTGGGCGTCTTCGCCTCGCTCGTCGTCTTCAGCCTCTTTTTCCGCTGGAGGTGGAAGGCGCTGGCGGCGGTCGCGCTGGCGTGCGCGCTTCTCTGGTTCGTGCCGTCCGAGACGAGCGCGCGCCTGCACGGGCTCGTCAATCCCCAGTCGGACACCATGCCGGAGCGGCTCCTTCTTCTCAAGACGGCGCTTCGCATGGTCAAGCAGAGCCCGCTCTTCGGCCTCGGCCTCAACACCTATTCCGACTATTTCCCGAAATTCCGCCCGGAAGGCTACCCTTCGTACATGTACGCGCACAACAGCTACGTCCAGATGGCCGCCGAGAGCGGCGTGCTCGGGATCGGGCTCTATCTCGCGTTTCTGGCGGCGGTCCTCTTCCGGATCGCGCGCTCGGTCCTGCGCGCCGAGGAGAGTTTTCCGAAGCTCGCGGCGCTGGCGCTCTTTTCCGGCGCGGCGGGGCTTCTCGTGAACGCCCTCTTTGAGTCGCTCCTCCAGTCGACCCAGCTCAGGACCCTGTTTTGGAGCATCCTGGGCGTCGCGGCCGGCCTCGCCTGCCAACGGCTCCGCCCGAAGGAGGCCGCGCGTGCCTAAGGTCCCGGTCAGCGTCGTCGTGATCACGAAGAACGAAGAGGACAACATCGCCGAGTGTCTCGCGAGCGCGGCGTGGGCCGACGAGATCGTGCTCGTCGATGACGAGAGCACGGACAAGACCCGCGAGATCGCCGGGCGTTTCACGACGAAGATCTTCGGCCGGAAAATGGAGAACGAAGGGCGGCACCGCAACTGGGCCTACGCGCAGGCCTCCAACGACTGGGTCCTCAGTCTCGACGCGGACGAGCGCATCACGCCCGAGCTCGCCGCCGAGGTCGAGGCGCTCCTCAAGGGAAAGCCCGAGTTCAAGGCCTACGCGATCCCGCGGCGCAACTTCATCGGCGACTACTGGCTGAGGCACGGCGGCGAATATCCGGCCCAGCAGGTCCGTCTTTTCCTGAAAAAAGAATTCCGCTACGAGGAAGCCGACGTGCATCCGCGCGCGCTGATGGAGGGCGCGACCGGCTACCTCAAGGGCGACATCATCCACTATTCCCACCGGGATTTCGCCGACTACCTGCGCAGCCTCAACAGCCACACCACGCTCGAGGCCCGCAAGTGGGCTCAGAGCGGGCGGCGCATGACCGCCGGCAAGGCGATCTGGCGCGCGCTGGACCGCTGTTTCTATCGCCGCCTTTTTCTGAAAAGGGGCTACAAGGACGGGATCTACGGCTGGGCGGTCGCTTTTTTCAGCGGCGTCTACCAGATCGTGAGCTACCTCAAGTACCGCGAGATTCTTTTGAAGGGCAAGCCCGCCAAGTGAAGGACAAGAACGAGCGTTTCCCTTCCTACGTTCCCGCCCATTACCGCATCGGAGTGAAGCTCAGGAAAGCCGTGCGACAGGCGGCCGTCCGCCGCGTCGAGAGGGCCGCGCGTTTGCGGCCGCCGGCCGGGGTCATGCCCGACGGGGAGGGCGTCTGGGCGCCGGGCGAGCCGCCGAAGACCGCGCCGCCTGGAGCGATCAACCGCAGCGCCATCTGGATCGAAGAGGACCTGGCGCGTCCCGAGTTCGACGTCCTGGCCAAGCGGATGGAGGCGCTGAAGGAGAAGCTGCGGGGCCGGGGGCTCAAGTTCACGAACACCGCCGCCACGTTCCTGCCGAGGATGTTCTACCCGCGCTCCGAGCGCACGAAGCTCTGGGAAAATCTCTGGACGATCCGCCACTCCGGCGTGAAGGCGGGCCACACCGCGATCGACATCGGCGGCGCGTCGACCCCTTTTTCCTTTTACCTCGCCGACATGGGCTGCAAGGTCTCGGTCGTCGACAACGACTGGGGCAACTGCGGCACGCTGTTCAACTCGGATTACGTCGCGCGGAAGATGGGGTGGGATTTGAAAGCCTTCGACCGCGACGTCGCGCGCCGCCTGCCGTTCGCTTCCGGCTCGATCGACCGCGTTTTCTCCATCTGCACGATCGAACACCTCACCTCGGACGTGAGACGCCTCATGATGGCGGAGGTGGGGCGGGTGCTGAAGCCGGGAGGGATCGCGGCGATCACGATGTGCTACGACCCCAACCACACGGTGCTCACCGTCGACCGGGGGCTTCGGTTCGGTTACCGCGCGAAATTCGACGCGGACGTGATCCTGCCGTCGGGACTTCGGATCTACGGGAATACGGACCTTTTGGACTGGCGCCAGGAGAGGGGATTCCTCGGCGCGATCTTCCTCGAAAAACCCGCCTGATTTCTTCTTAAGCCGGCTTCCCGAGCAGGACCATCGCTCCGGTCGGCTGCGGCGTTCCGCCCACCGGCTCGATCGTGACGGCGAACGTGTCGACCTTCATGTCCTCGGGAAGGTCGGGCATCTCGTGCATCGCGCGGCCGCTCGGGCCCGCCGAAAACGTGCCCGCCGCCAACGGCTTGCCGTCCTCGATCGCCCAGAGCTCGTACACTTTTCCGATCGGCGTCTCGGGCAGATTCTGCCCGAGGAAAAAACCTTTCTTCCACTTGGCGTCCCAGATCAGCGTGCCGACGGCCTGCGGCGCGGCTTTGAGCCCGTCGAGGCGCACGACCTGCGCGTGGGGGTTCGTGAGGAGCTTCAGCGTGCCTTTGGTCGCCTCCAGCTCGGCCCGCAGGGCGGTGACGTCGCCGCGAACGGCCGCCAGCTGGGTCTGGGAGGATACCAGGAGGAAGGTCAGGAGCGCCGCCGCCGCGGCCATCGCCCAAGTCAGGGGCCCACAGGCGGAAGGGGCGGGCGCGCCGCCGATGGCTTCCATCACGCGTTTCTTGACGAGCGGGGAGGGGGTGACCGGCGCGAGCGACGCCGGCAAAAGGGAGAGCGCCTCGCGCGTGTCTTTGAGGAGCGCCTCGCATTCGGGGCAGCCCCCGGCGAGGTGTCCCTGGAAACGCTTCAGATCCTCGCCGCCGAGCGTGCCCAGCGCGTAAATTTCGGCCAGTTCCAGCCAGATTTCGTGACTCATGCCACCATCTCCCTCAACCGTTTCAAGCCCGCGCGGATCCGCGTCTTGATCGTCCCCAGGGGGACCCCCAGCGCCTCGGCGATCTCTTCGTGCGTCAGGCCTTCGAAATACGACAGCTCCAGGGCCTTTTTCTGATCCTCGGGCAGCTTTTGAAGCGCCCCGCCCGCGAGGAGCCGGGCGTCGGCCGCGGCGTCGGCCCGCTCGACGCGCTCCCCCTGGGTCGTCTCCTCGAACCGGCCGAACGACTCGGCCCCTACATCTCTCCTACGTACGGAACGCAGTTTATCGATTGCGCGACTTTTCGTTATATTGCTGAGCCAGGCCTCGGGCTTGCCGCGGGAGGCGTCGTAGCGGGCGGCCTGGTTCCAGACCTGGAGAAAGACGTCCTGGAGGAGTTCCTCCGCGTCGGGCCGCAGGCGGACCAGGCGAAGGGCGAAGGAGAAGACGAAGGGGGCATAAAGGTCGTACAGCCGGCTGAAGGCCTTCCGGTCCTGGCGGGCGATGCGGTCGATGAGGGCGGCGACCGCTTCCGGGGACTCTTTTTCCATGACGGGATCTATCATACCGTATTTGATTGATTTAAGTCGAGTGCCGGCTATAATTTATAAAAAGAAATCCAATCGCGCCCCTGTGTCGTAGCAAGGGTGTGATGAGGGAATCATGACACCCATACTTCTTTTTCTCGTCGGGCACTGGTATCTTTCGGCCTTCTGCCAGACGTTTTTCCTGCACCGGTACGCGTCGCACCGGATGTTCTCGATGCCGCTTTTTTGGGAGCGGTTCTTCTACGCGCTCACCTTCCTGACGCAGGGGACCTCCTATCTGAATCCCCGTACCTACGCGCTCCTGCACCGCATGCACCACGCCCACAGCGACACCGCGGAGGACCCTCATTCGCCGGTTTTTTTCCGCTCGCCTCTGTCGATGATGTGGAACACGCTCCGGGTCTATCTCGACATTTTTTCGGGGAAGCGGAAACCCGGACCCGACGACGACTACCCCCGCTGGGATGCGTTCGACCGCCTCGCCGACGGCGCGCTGCCCCGAGCGGCGTTCGGCGCGGGGTACGTCGCGTTTTACGCGCACTTCGCCACGGAGTGGTGGATGTATCTTTTCCTGCCGGTCCATTTCCTCATGGGGCCGGTCCACGGCGCGATCGTCAACTGGTGCGGCCACAAGTACGGGTACGCCAATTTCGACAATCGCGACCGCTCGCGGAACACGTTTTTCGCCGATCTTCTGACGATGGGGGAGCTCATGCAGAACAATCACCACCGGTTCGGCAAGCGGGTCAATTTCGCGGTGCGCTGGTTCGAATTCGACCCCACCTATCCGCTGATCCGGGCGCTCGAGCGCTTCGGCGTCGTGCGTCTCAACTCTTAAAGGAGGCATCGATGGATCGCGCCCGGAAAACGGTTTCGTCGCTCAAGGTTCTCTTTCTTCTCCTCTCGGCCGCGATGGTGGTGACTACGGTCGCCGTCTCGGCGAAGTCCGACCTCTTCCAGGCCTGGCCGAGGCTCGCCCGCGAGCCGTGGATGGCCGCGACGCTGGTCGATTTCTATTTCAACATCACGATCCTCTCGGCCTGGGCGCTGTACCGCGAGAAAAAATCCGCCGTCGCGGTCCTGTGGATCCTCGCGTTCGCGGCGCTCGGCAGCATCGCGACCGCGTTTTACGTTTTTCTTCAGCTTTCGAAATGGAGGCCCGGCATGCCGGTATCCTCGATCCTCGCGAGACCCGAGTGATCCTGCCGCTCATGGCCCTGGGTTTTCTCGGGGCCGCCTTCCTCATGCTGCTTCTGTGGCTCGTCGGGCTTCGCTCGAAAAACGCGGGCTGGGTCGATTTCGGCTGGGCGGCGGCGCTGGTCCTCCTCGCCGTGTGGGCCGCCGTCACGGGCGCCGGATGGAAGCCGCGCCGCCTGGCCGTGGCCTTCATGGCGGCCGTATGGGGCGGCAGGCTCGCGTCGATGATCCTGGGGCGGCTCCTGCGCGACGGGAGGGAGGACCCGCGCTACCGGAAGATCCGCGAGGAATGGAAACAGGACACCGAGCTGCGTTTCTTCCTTTTTTTTCAGCTGCAGGCCCTCGTCGCGGCGGTTCTCGCGCTGCCGTACTTTCTCGCCTCGGCCAATCCCCGCGCGGTCTTCGCGCCGGTCGAGTGGGCGGGTGTTTTCCTCTGGGCCGCCGGTTTCGCCGGCGAGGCGCTCGCCGACCGGCAGCTCGCGGACTTCAAGCGCGATCCCGCCAACCGCGGCAAGGTGTGCGAACGGGGGCTCTGGAACCACTCGCGGCATCCCAATTATTTCTTCGAGGCGCTGCAGTGGGTCGCGTGGTCCGTTTTCGCGCTCGGCTCGCCCCACGGCTGGACCGCCGTCATCTGCCCGGCGATGATGCTGCACTTCTTGCTCAACGTCAGCGGCGTCCCGCCGGCCGAGGCGCAGTCTCTCGCCTCGCGCGGAGACGCGTTCCGCCGTTACCAGAAGACGACGAGCGTCTTCGTCCCGTGGTTCAAGCGGAGCGCCGCGTGAAGGCCCTCGTCGACGCCACTCAGGGGCTGCTCGAAAAGGATGTCCTGCCGGATTTCGCGATCCGATGGGGGATCCGGACGCTTTTGGAGAAGAAGCTCGAGGCCGAGTCGGCGGGGGGAGAAGCCGCGCGACGGGAGCGCCGGGCGCGCCTGGTCGAGGCGCTGAGACAAAGCCCCATCGCCGTCCGGACGGCCGAGGCGAACGGACAGCATTACGAGCTGCCCACGGAATTCTTCGAGCTCGTCCTCGGGCCCCGCCTCAAATACAGCTCCGGATGGTGGGCGGAGGCCTCGACCGACCTCGGGCGTTCCGAGCTCGACATGCTGGAACTCACGGCGCGGCGGGCCGCCCTCGCCGACGGCCAGCGGATCCTCGAGCTCGGGTGCGGCTGGGGCTCGCTGTCCCTTTTCATGGCGGAAAGGTTCCCCGCCGCGCGGATCACGGCCGTTTCCAACTCGCGCACGCAGAAGGCCTATATCGACGCGCGGGCCCGCGAGCGCGGGCTCCCGAACCTGCGGGTCGTGACGGCGGACATGAACGATTTCGAACCCGGCCGGACGTACGACCGCGTGGTGAGCGTCGAGATGTTCGAGCACATGCGCAATTACGGGACGCTCTTCGGACGCATCTCGAACTGGCTCGAGCCGGGCGGCAGGCTCTTCGTCCATATTTTCACGCACCGCGAGTACGCCTATCTGTACGAGGACGCCGACTCGGCGGACTGGATGGCCCGCCATTTTTTCAGCGGAGGCACGATGCCGAGCGACGACCTGCTCCTGGATTTCAAGGGTGCCCTCGCGCTCGAGGAGCGGTGGACCGTTCCGGGCACGCATTACCAGAAGACCTGCGAGGCGTGGCTCGAGCGCCTCGACCGGAACCGCGCCCGCATCGAGCCGATCCTGCGCTCGGTGTACGGCGGCGACCACCGCAAATGGCGCGTCTACTGGCGAGTGTTCTTCATGGCGTGCGCCGAGCTCTTCGGCTACGGAAACGGCGAAGAGTGGCGGGTGAGCCATTACCGCTTCGTGCGGCCGGCGTCGTGAGTTCCTCGCGTCCAAAGGTCGCCGTGATCGGCACGGGCATCGCCGGCATGTCGGCGGCCTGGTTCCTGCGCGAGCGCTTCGACGTGACCTTCTACGAAAAAAACGCCGTCCCCGGCGGACACACGAACACGGTCACGCTCGAAGAGGACGGCCGCGCGGTGCCGGTGGACACGGGCTTCATGGTGTACAACGAGATCACCTACCCGCTCCTGACGCGCTTTTTTAAAGAGCTGGGCGTGCCGACGAAGCCCACGTCGATGTCGTTCAGCGTGCAGCACCTGCCGTCCGCCCTCGAATACAGCGGCACGGGCCTGGACGGCCTTTTCGCCCAGCGGCGGAACCTCCTGAATCCGCGATTCCTCCGGATGCTCGGCGACATCGACCGGTTCAACCGCGAATCGCCCGAAGTGCTGGAGGGCGACCGCTGGGCGGGCGCGACGATCGCCGAATACGCCGAAACGAAAGGGTTCGGCCGCGATTTTCTCGACCGTTATCTCGTTCCGATGAGCTCGGCCGTCTGGTCGACGGAGCCGGGCGCGATGCGCCGCTTTCCGGCGGTGACGCTGGTGCGCTTTTTCAGGAACCACGGCCTCCTGGGAGGTCTGAGCGGCCACTACACGTGGCGGACGGTCGAAGGAGGCAGCCGCGTCTATCGCGACAAGGTGCTCGCGCTCTTTCCGGGCCGGGTGCTTCTCGGAAACGCCGCGTGCCGCGTCGCCCGCGGCTCGGGCCTGGCGGTCGTCGAGGGCTCGGACGGCCGCGCCGGGGTCTATCACCACGCGGTGATCGCCTGCCACGCCGACGAGGCGCTGGCTCTCCTGGGCACGGAGGCGACGGAGCTCGAGCGGCGGCTCCTGTCGCGTTTCCGCTATCAGAGGAACGCCGCGCTCCTCCACGGCGACGCCTCGGTCATGCCGAAGAAAAAACGCGCCTGGTCGTCCTGGAATTACCGCATCCGGACCGACGGCGCGGGCCGGGAGTCGGCGGCGACCGTGTACTCGATGAACAGCCTCCAGCGGGTGTCGGAGAAAAAAGACTATTTCGTGTCGATCAACGACCCCGGCGACGTGGACCCGTCGAAAGCCTACTGGAAGGCGGACTACGATCACCCGACCTACGACGGCGAGGCCGTCGGGGCGCAGAAGGAGCTGCCCCGGCTGAACGAGGGGCGCGTCCTCGCGTTCTGCGGCAGCTACTTCGGCTACGGTTTCCACGAAGACGCGTTCCGCTCCGGCCTCGAGGCCGCCCGCGCCGTGGCCGGCGAGAGGTTCTGGCCTTGAACTCCTGTCTCTACGAGTGCGAGATCCGCCACGAGCGGTTCGTCCCGAAACGGTACGGTTTCCGGCACAGGACGTTCATGTTCTACCTCGATCTCGACGAGCTGGACGAAGTCGCGGGAAAGCTCCGGCTCGTCGGCCGCAACCGGTTCGGCCTGTATTCGTTCCGCGACTCGGACCATCTTTTGCAGGGCGCCGCGACCGTCCGCGAGAACCTCTCGCGCTATCTGGCCTCGAACGGCGTCGACGCGTCGGGCCTGAAGGTCTTCCTGCTGACGAACCTGCGCACGGCGGGCTATCTCTTCAACCCCGTCTCCTTTTATTTCTGCTTCCGCCCGGACGGGTCGCCGGCGTGCTGCGTGGCCGAGGTGGGGAACACCTTCGGCGAGATGAAGCCGTATTTCCTTCCGGCGGAGGAATTCCGGGACGGCCGTTACCGGGCGAGCCGCGTGAAGTATTTCTACATCTCGCCTTTCATCGATCTGGATGCTATTCTCGAGTTCGGGCTGGCGGTGCCCGGCGAGAGCCTGGACCTGCGGGTCGACGACCGCAACGCGAAGGGCAAATTTTTCGTCTCGTCGATGTCCGGTCCCCGCCGCGAGCTGACGGACCGGAACCTTCTCCGGTACACCGCGCGGTTTCCGCTGGTGACGCTGATGGTCATCGCGCTGATCCACTGGCATGCGATGCGGCTGCATTTTTTGGGCGTGCCGCACCGCCGCAAGGAAGAACACCCCGAACTGCAGAGGGAGGTCACCCGTGAGCACGCGCGCTGAGAGCCGCTTTTCAAAGTCTCTGGTCCTCAAGCTCCTCGAGCCGATGAACCTCGGGAGGCTCGAGATGACGCTGCCCTCGGGACAGACCCGCGTGTACGGATCCGACGCCGCGCGCGGGCGCGCCCGCGTCGTCGTCAGGAGCGACGACTTCTTCCGCAAGTGCGCGCTCTACGGGGACGTCGGATTCGGCGAGGCGTACGTCGACGGCGACTGGGACACCGACGACGTGACGGCCGTGATCTCGTGGATGATCTTGAACGTCGAGAACCATCCGACGCTGATGGGCTCGCGCCCCAAGCGCGCCTTCGTGAATTTCCTCCGCGCCCTCAACAACCTCCGACACCGCCTTCGGCCGAACACCGAGTCCGGCAGCCGCAAAAACATCGCCGCGCACTACGACCTCTCGAACGATTTCTTCGCGCTCTTCCTCGACCCGACGATGACCTACTCGTGCGCGATGTTCGGCGCGGACGCCGGGACGCTCGAGGCGGCTCAGCGGCGCAAGTTCGACGAGCTCTGCTCGAAGCTGCGGGTGCGCGCCGGCGACCGCGTGCTCGAGATCGGCTGCGGGTGGGGCGGCTTCGCCGTCCACGCGGCGAAAAACTACGGCTGCCGGGTCACCGGCATCACGGTCTCGTCGGAGCAGTTCGAGTACGCCCGGCGGCGCGTCAGCGAAGAAGGCCTGTCCGACCGCGTGGAGATCCGCCTGGTCGACTACCGGCGTCTCGAGGGGCGGTTCGACAAGATCGTCTCCATCGAGATGATCGAGGCCGTGGGCCACGAATTCCTCGACGCCTATTTCTTGCAGTGCCACCGTCTGCTGAAGAAGGACGGCGTGCTCGCCATCCAGGGGATCCTCGCGCCCGACGCGCGTTACGAGAGCTTCCGCAAAAATTCCGACTGGATCCAGAAGCACATCTTTCCCGGGGGGCTCCTGCCGTCGTTCGAGGCGATCCTGGCGGCCGTGCGGCGCACCGGCGACCTCGGCCTGCACGACTACGAGGATCTCTCGCCGGACTACGCGCGGACGCTCGCGCGCTGGCGCGACAACCTGAACGCGCGGCGCGCCGACGCGCTCACCATGGGTTTCGACGAGGCCTTCCTGCGGAAGTGGAATTACTATTTCTCCTACTGCGAGGGGGCGTTCCGCATGCGCAACATCGGGATCGCGCAGATGATCTTTTCGCGGCCCAACAATCCGGGTCTTGGATGAGCCTTCTCCTGCGAGTCCTCGGCGTCTTTTTAGGCGCCCGCCGCCGCGGCCGTTTGGACGTGCGGGGGGAGTCGGTCCTGCGCCTGCGCGTCTGGCCGAACGACCTGGACATCTACGGCCACCTGAACAACGGGCGCTATCTGACGCTGATGGACCTGGGCCGGTTCGACCTGATCCTGCGGACGGGCATGGGACGCCTCGTGAAACGAAACCGCTGGACGCCGCTCGTCGCCTCGGCGACGATCCGCTATCGCAAGCCGCTGAAGGCCTTCCAGCCCTTCGAGCTGAAGACTAGGATCGTCTGCTGGGACGAAAAGTGGGTTTTCATCGATCAGCGCTTCGAGACGGACGGCGTCGTGGCAGCCGCGGGTCTGATCAGGGGCCTTTTCCGGGGTCCGCTCGGCAGCGTGCCGACGGCCGAGGTCCTGGCCGGCCTGGGGACCTCCGTCGCGTCGCCGCCCTGGCCCGACGGCGTGAAGCTCTGGTTTGAATCGGAGGCGGCGTCTCGTTTGTCCGGAGGTTCGTCGTGAGAAAAAAAATCCTGGCGTTCGTGCCGCTTCTCGTCGCCGTCTTCCTGGCGGTTTACACGACCGCCGCGGCCGAGCTGTATTTTCATCAGGCCGCCTACATCTATCATCCGCGGCCCGGCTGGGGATTCACGCCCCAGGCGGCGGGGCTCGGGTTCGAGGACGTCGGCTTCCGCTCCGCGGACGGCACGCGGCTCTCCGGCTGGTACGTGCCCGCCGCGGGCGGTCAGAAACGCCGCGGCGTCCTGCTCTTCTGCCACGGAAACACCGGCAACATCTCCGACGAATCGGGTCCGATCGGATTGTTCACGGAGCTGGGCTTCGACTTCTTTCTCTTCGACTACCGGGGTTTCGGCAGGAGCGAGGGCGCGCCGGCCGAGAAGGGGATCGAGGCGGACGCTGAAGCCGCCTGGGACTACCTCGTGAACGTGCGCAAGGTCCCTCCGGGAGACATCATCCTCTGCGGCCGCTCGTTCGGCGCCGCGGTGGCGATCCCGCTGGCCGTCCGTCACTCGTCCGCGGGGGACACCCCGCGCGCGCTCCTGGTGGAGGCCGCCTTCACGTCGATGGCGGACATCGGGCAGAAGCTCCACCCGTATTTTCCGGTGAAGCTCCTCATCGGGTCGACCTACGACTCTCTCTCGCGCCTGCCGAAGGTCCGCTGCCCGGTGCTCGTGACGCACAGCCGCGAGGACGAGCTCATTCCGTTCGACTTCGGGAAAAAATTGTTCGCGGCCGCCCCCGAGCCCAAAGAATTTCTCGAGATCACGGGTCCGCACAACAACAAGAACGACCCCGTCTCCCAGGCGACGTACCGCCGGGGCGTGTCGAAGTTCCTCGACAGAATCGCGCCGAGGACCTCGTGACCGCCGCGATCAGCCTCTTTTTCATCGTCGCGGGGATCCTGCATTTCGTGATGCCCTATTTTTATCTCCGGATGATTCCGCCGCCCTGGCCGTTTCCGCTGGTGCTCGTCTATCTGAGCGGAGCGCTCGAGATCGCTCTCGGCGCCCTGTTCTTCCTGCCCGAATCGCGCCGCGTCGCCGCGTGGGGACTGATCGCGCTCCTCGTCGCCGTGTTTCCGGCCAACGTGCATATCGCGCTCCACCCCGAAATCTTTCCGCACCTCATCCCGCCGTCGATTTACTGGGCGCGCCTGCCGCTTCAGCTGGTCTTCATCGTGTGGATCTGGCGCGTCGCGCGCCTTCGTCCGCAGATTTTCTAGGAAGCTTCTCTGCCGGGCCCTTCCGCGGTCGTCATTTTTTTGGTGACTTTTGCAAGGATTTGTCGTATAAAGAGTCACCGCCCCACAAGTAGTTAGTCGATCCAAATCCATAGAAATCAACGAGCAGAGTCGCCGGAGGTCAAAGCATGAACGGGTTAATCGGCATTGTTGTCCTTGTTTTGGACATCATCGCGATTCTGGACGTCGTGAAGAGTGCGATGACTTCGGGGAAGAAGGCCCTCTGGATCGTCCTGATCCTCATCCTGCCCGTCGTCGGCATGATTTTGTATTTTTTACTGGGAAAAAAGAAATAGCCATCGGTCTGAATAAAAAAGGAAGAGGACTCATGAAAAATAAACTCGGATTCAAATCCGGCCTCTTGGTCGCCCTGGCGGCCGGGTTGTTCGGTTTTCAGGCGTCGGCGTTCGCCGGCGGTTATACGGACAAGAGCATCCATGATTCGGGAGACGTGAACACGTACAAGCACCCCAACCAGAAGTCCTTCACGGGACCCTTCGACTACTCGCCGACCAACCGGGTCGAGCGTGTTTCCAAAGAGCCGGTGGGACGCTGCAACTGCTTCACGTTCGACGCGACGAAGTCGCACGACGTCGACGGCCAGAAGCTGAGCGTTCTCTGGGATCTCGGCGACGGCACGACCAGCGACAAGCCGGTCGTCACTCACTGCTACGAAAAGGCCGGTGACTACAAGGTGGCCCTGACCGTCAAGGACAGCTCCGGCATGGTCTGCGACAGCGGATACGCCACGGCCAGCGTCAGCGCGAACTTCCCCCCGACGGCCGCGGCCGGCGAGGACAAGCGCGTCTGCCTCGGTGAGTCCGTCTCGTTCGACGGGTCCTCCTCGACGGCTTCTTCGACCCCCAAGTACACCTGGGATTTCGGCGACGGCGAGACCGGCGAAGGTTCCGTCGTGTCGCACAGCTACCAGAAGCCCGGTTCGTACCGGGTGCGCCTGACCGTCGATGACGGCAAGTCGACCGAGTGCTCGGTGGCCACGGACGCGCTCGTCGCGACCGTCGCGGACCGCGCGAGCGTCACGCTCAAGGGCACCGAAGCCACCTGCGTCGGCCGCAACGCGCATTTCGACGCGCAGGGCACGGGCGGGAAGTACACGTGGGATTTCGGCGACGGCGAAACCGCCGAGGGCGGCTCCAGCATGGGCCACACCTACAAGAAGGGCGGCACCTACACGGTCCGCGTCACGGCCGACAACGGTCACGGCGACAGCTGCTCGATCGCGGTCGATTCCATGACGGTCCGCGTGAACACCAACCCGATCGCGGATGCCGGCGAAAACCTCGCCTGCTGCGTCGGCCAGTCGACCACGTTCGACGGTTCCAAGTCCAGCCACCCCGACGGCAGCCCGCTGAAGTATCACTGGGATTTCGGCGACGGCCAGGGTGCCGACGAGGCCCGCACGAGCCACACGTACGAGAAGAGCGGCAGCTACCGCGTCGTCCTGACGGTCTCGGACGATTCCGGCAGCGAGTGCAGCACCTCGAGCGACTCGTTCGTCGCGGAAGTCAACACGAAGCCTGAGGCGGTCATTCAGGTCCGGTAAGACGTTTTGAAAATCGGGCGGCCCTCTCCGCAAGGAGGGGGCCGCCTCTTTCATTTGGGCGCCCGAAGGAGGAAGGGAAGATGGATGCGGTGATGCAGCAGGCGGTGGTTCTTCTGGCCGGGTGGTCTTCCGGCATCAGCGTGTATTTGACGGTGGCGCTTTTGGGCCTGAGCGGGCGCTTCGGATGGATCGATCTTCCGTCCGGCATGGATCCCCTGACCCATCCCCTCATCATCGCGCTGGCGATCCTCGTCTTCGCCGTGGAATTCGTCGCGGACAAGATTCCCTTCATCGACTCCGCGTGGGATTCGGTTCACACGTTCATCCGCCCTCTGGGTGCGGCGGGATTGGGAGCGATGGCGGGGACGCAGTACGGGCCGCTGGCCCAGACGGGATACGCGCTCCTGTCCGGCACGATCGCGCTCGACATGCACGCGGTGAAGGCCTCGAGCAGGCTCGCGATCAACACGTCTCCGGAACCTTTTTCGAACATCGCGGCCAGCGTCGCCGAGCATTCGCTGGTCATCGGCGTCTTCTGGCTCTTCATCAAACATCCCTACCTCGCCGTCGGCGTCATCCTCCTCATCCTCGTGGCGACGTATTTCTTTCTGCGGATGGTCTGGGGATTCGTCCGGCAGCTCTTCAGACGTGACAAGAAACCGGCTGTTTCCTGAAGCCGCCGTTCTCCTCTTCGCGCTGACCCTCGGCGCGGGCGCGGCGGGGGAGACCGCCCGCGCCGCGGACGCTTCCGCGCGGCCCGCCCCGAAGAAAGTGAAGATGGGGCTCTTCGAAAACGAGCTCATTTCGCTCGACGAGCTCCGCGCCCTGCAGAAAAAGAAGACGGACCTCCTCATCCTCGACGCGCGAAGCCGACGCAGCTACAACGACGGCCATCTCCCCGCCGCCGAACCGGCTTATGACGCGGAGTATTACCGCCAGCAGGAGCTTTTCCTCAAGAAGATACGCCGGGACCCCCCGGACGCGGCCGTTTCGCTGGCCCGCCGCATGCGGCGCGTGCCGCACGACCGCCCCATCGTGACTTATTGCAACGACGATTGTCAGGCGAGCGCCGTTCTTCTCTTTAAACTCAAGAAACTCGGCTTCACGGACGTGCGCGCCGCCGGCGAAGGTTTCCAAAGCTGGGAAAAAAAAGGATATCCGGTCGAGAAATCCTTGACTTGAGTCCGCGGCCTGGCCTATAATCGCTCTTGCGATCGAAATGAAGCTTTTCCTCTGTTTCCTCCTCAGAAAGCCCTAGTGGTTCCTGCAGAAAATTAGAGTTAAAAGCACAATATATAGTATTTTTTATTGACAAGGTTCAGGCCATAGCCTAAACTTTCTCTGTAGGAAGGCCCTGCCTTCCGAATGTTCATAAAGGAGCCCCATGACGGAACCCATTCTTCAGGAAAATAAAAACCGCTTCGTTCTTTTTCCGATCCAGCACGCCGAGATCTGGCAGATGTACAAGCAGGCCGAGGCGAGCTTCTGGACCGCGGAGGAAGTCGATCTGTCGCAGGACCAGAAGGACTGGGAGCGGCTGAACGGCGGCGAGCGCCACTTCATCCAGCACGTGCTGGCGTTCTTCGCGGCCTCCGACGGGATCGTGAACGAGAATCTCGCGATCAATTTCGTCCGCGAGGTGCAGATCCCCGAGGCGCGCTGCTTTTACGGGTTCCAGATCATGATGGAGAACATCCACTCCGAGATGTACTCGCTTTTGATCGACACCTACATCAAGGACAACGTCGAGAAGGACAAGCTTTTCCACGCGATCGACACCGTCCCGTGCGTGCAGAAGAAGGCCGAGTGGGCGCTGAAGTGGATCACGAACGGTTCGTTCGCCGAACGGCTCGTGGCGTTCGCGGCCGTCGAGGGGATATTCTTCTCGGGCAGCTTCTGCTCGATTTTCTGGCTGAAAAAGCGCGGCATCATGCCGGGCCTGTCCTTTTCCAACGAGCTCATCTCGCGCGACGAAGGCCTGCACTGCGATTTCGCCTGCCTCCTTTATCAGATGCTCCAGAACAAGCTCACCGTCGAGCGCATCCACGAGATCATCGGCAACGCCGTCGAGATCGAGAAGGAGTTCGTTTCGGACGCGATCCCCGTGGACCTCATCGGGATGAACGCGAAGATGATGTGCCAGTACATCGAGTTCGTCGCGGACCGTCTCCTCGTCGCGCTCGGGTACCCGAAGCTCTTCAAGGCCTCGAACCCGTTCGATTTCATGGAGCTCATCTCGCTCCAGGGCAAGACCAACTTTTTCGAGAAGCGGGTGGGGGAGTATCAGAAGGCGGGCGTGATGAACGGCACCAACGGCACCCAGAAGGACAAGTCGTACTCGTTTAAGACGGACGAAGACTTCTAAAAAAAAGAGGACTTTCTATGTTCGTTATTAAAAGAGACGGCAGAAAAGAATCGGTCAAGTTCGACAAGGTCACCGCCCGCATCGAGCGGCTCTGCTACGGCCTCGACCCCACACACGTCGACCCGGCGGACGTCGCGCGGAAAGTCATCCAGGGCATCTACGACGGCGTCACGACGAGCGAGCTCGACAACCTCGCGGCGGAGATCGCCGCCTCGCTCACGACCAAACACCCCGACTACGCCCTCCTGGCCTCGCGCATCGCCGTCTCGAACCTCCACAAGAACACCAAGAAGTCCTTTTCCGAGACGATGCGGGACCTCTACAAGTACGTGAACCCCAAGACAGGGCAGAAGTCCCCGCTCCTGGCGAAGGACGTCTACCAGATCATCGAGAAAAACGCGGAGCTCCTGGACTCGACGATCATCTACGACCGCGATTTCGACTACGACTACTTCGGCTTCAAGACGCTGGAGAAGGGGTATCTCCTCAAATTGAACGGCAAGGTCGCCGAGCGCCCGCAGCACATGCTGATGCGCGTCGCCGTGGGCATCCACCGCGAAGACATCGACGCGGCGATCGAGACCTACAACCTGATGTCCGAGCGCTGGTACACGCACGCGACGCCGACCCTGTTCAACTCCGGCACGCCCAAGCCCCAGCTCTCCTCGTGCTTCCTCCTGCAGGTGAAGGACGACTCCATCGACGGCATCTACGACACGCTGAAGTCCTGCGCCAAGATCTCGCAGTCCGCGGGCGGCATCGGCGTCTCGATCCACAACATCCGCGCGACCGGCTCCTACATCCGCGGCTCGAACGGCACGTCCAACGGCATCGTCCCGATGCTGCGCGTCTACAACGACACGGCGCGCTACGTCGATCAGGGCGGCGGCAAGCGAAAGGGCGCGATCGCGGTCTATCTCGAGCCCTGGCACGCCGACGTGTTCGAATTCCTGGAGCTCCGCAAGAACCACGGCAAGGACGAGATGCGCGCCCGCGACCTGTTCTACGCGCTCTGGATCCCCGACCTCTTCATGAAGCGCGTCGAGGAGAACGGCACGTGGTCGCTCTTCTGCCCGAACGAGGCCAAGGGCCTCTCGGAATGCTACGGCGAGGAATTCGAGGCGCTCTACACCCGCTACGAGAGCGAGGGCCGCGCGCGCAAGACCGTGAAGGCCCAGGACCTCTGGTTCGCTGTGCTCGAGGCGCAGATCGAGACCGGCACGCCGTACATCCTCTTCAAGGACGCGGCCAACCGCAAGTCCAACCAGAAGAACCTCGGCACGATCAAGAGCTCGAACCTCTGCACCGAGATCATGGAGTACACCTCGCCCGACGAGGTGGCCGTCTGCAATCTGGCCTCGATCGCGCTGCCGCGCTTCGTCATCGACGGCAAGTTCGACCACCAGCGGCTCTTCGACGTCACGAAGGTCGTCACGCGCGGCCTCAACAAAGTCATCGACATCAACTACTACCCGATCGAGGAGGCCCGGCGCTCCAACATGCGGCATCGCCCGATCGGCATCGGCGTGCAGGGGCTCGCGGACGTGTTCATCCTGCTCAAGATGCCGTTCGATTCGGAGCCGGCGCGCGAGCTCAACAAGGAGATCTTCGAGACGATCTACTTCGGCGCGATGACGGCCTCGAAGGATCTGGCCAAGCTGAACGGGGCCTATGAGACGTTTCCCGGCTCGCCTCTGTCGCAGGGCATCTTCCAGTACGACATGTGGAACGTGACGCCGACGGACCGCTGGGACTGGACCTCGCTGCGCGAGGAAGTGAAGCAGTTCGGCGTGCGCAACTCGCTTCTCCTGGCGCCGATGCCCACCGCCTCGACCTCGCAGATCCTCGGCAACAACGAGTGCATCGAGCCCTACACGTCCAACATCTACAACCGGCGCGTCCTCTCGGGCGAGTTCATCGTGGTCAACAAGTACCTGCTGCGCGACCTGGTCGAGCTCGGCATCTGGAACAACAAGATCAAGGAGAAGATCATCGCCGCCAACGGCTCCATCCAGGGCATCGAGGAGATCCCCCAGGAGATCAAGGAGATCTACCGCACGGTCTGGGAGATCAAGCAACGGTCGCTGATCGACATGGCGGCCGACCGCGGGGCGTTCATCTGCCAGTCGCAGTCGCTGAACCTCTTCGTGCAGGACCCCAACTTCGCGAAGCTGACGTCCATGCATTTCCATTCGTGGAAGAGGGGACTGAAGACGGGGATGTACTATCTGAGGACGAAATCCGCGGCCGACGCGATCAAGTTCACGGTCGAGCGGGAAGAAAAGAAGATCGTCGAGGCGGCGCCCGCGAGCGTCGACTCGAAGCAGCAGAAGATGGCCGACATCACGTGCTCGCTCGAAAACAAGGACGATTGCCTTGCCTGCGGCAGTTGAACGCCCCGCGGGAGCGGCTCCGAGGGAGCGGCTCACGCTGAAAAAGCGCGACGTGCTGAAAATGCTGATGACGATGGACCGGTATCAGGTGGATTCGGTGATCATCAAGCCGGAGTCCGACTCGTTCAACTGGGAGATCCCTCTGTCCCGCTGGAAGGCCAAAAAGAAGCCGAAAAACTGAGCCCGCCGCCGGTTCTTCGGCGCGCGCTTTGAATCCTGACGACCCCTCTTCGTGGAGGGGTCGTTTTCATTTACGGAGCCCCTTTTCACTGATGAACTTACGACTGTTAGAAAAATTATATTTAGATTGAAAATTTGATCTAAGCCGATAAATTACAAACATTTACAAAGTGATAGTCTTACTTAATAATTTTACTTTTGCTTATTCAAACCCTCTCAGGATCATGTATACTTTACCCGATAAACCACCCGCAACTCGAGTCAGAGCATCTTATAAAAATGAAAAAAAGAATTCTGGTGATCGAAGACAACGAAGACATTTGCAAGCTGCTGCATATCCGGCTCGAGAACCGCGGATATGACGTGACGACGGCGCCGGACGGGCAGACGGGGCTGGAGCGCGCGACGCTCGGAATGCCGGATCTCATCATCCTCGATCTTTTCCTTCCCCGGCTTCCCGGCGAGGAAGTCTGCAAGGCGATCCGCGAACACCGCAACAAAGCGGTCTCGAAGATCCCGATCATCATGCTCACCTCGAAGCGTTCGGAAGTGGACCGCATCATCGGCATGGTCATCGGAGCGAACGCCTACATGGAAAAACCGTTCGATCCCGAGCGTTTGATGGAGCAGATCCAGAGGCAACTGAATTAGGAGGGCTTTCATGGGAAATCCCGAGCCGGAAACGTGCTCCGTCCCCGTCCCGCCCGCCCGCACCCGTGTGCTCCTCATCGAAGACGACCTGGATTACTCGAAACTCATCCGGCTCCGACTCATGCGCGACTCCGACCCGTTCGACGTCGTCTACGCGGCGTCGCTGGCCGAGGGCATGAGCCGCCTGGCGGAAGGCGGCGTCGACATCGTGCTGATCGACCTGGGCCTGAAAGACAGCCAGGGTCTTCGCACCTTCCTTCGCCTTCATGAGGCGGCTCCCGACATCCCGACCGTCATCCTTTCCGGCGCCGACCAGGACGGCCTGGCCGTCGAGGCGATCCAGAGAGGCGCGCAGGACTATCTCGTGAAGGGTCGTCTGGACGGACGCATGCTTCCGCGCATCCTTCGCTACGCGATCGAGCGCCACGAGATCACGAAGAAGCTCTATTCGATCACCGAGGACCTGCGCGCGGCCAACAGCCAGCTCGAGAAACAGGCGCTTCTGGACCCCCTCACCGAGCTTTTCAACCGCCGGGGGCTCCAGCAGGTGCTCTCGCGCGAGCTGGAGATGACGCGCCGGGGGGAAGAGCCCCCGATCGCGCTTCTGGTGGATCTCGACGACTTCAAGCGCGTCAACGACACGCTGGGCCACGCCGTCGGCGACGTCGTGCTGAAGGACACCGCGCGAAAGCTCCAGGAATGCCTGCGCGTGACCGATTATCTGGCGCGGATCGGCGGGGACGAATTCATGATCCTTCTGACCCACACGAAGCCCGCCGAGGGGCTCCTGATCGCGGAGCGCATCCGGCTGTCGATCTCCGGCGAGCCCATCTCGCTCACGTCCGGCCACCTGATCAAGGTCAGCGGCTCGGTCGGCGTGATCACGGCGACGGCGATGACTCCGTCGATCGACGAGCTCCTCTGCCGCTCGCACATCGTGCTCCACAAGTCCAAGAAGGCGGGCAAAAACCGCGTCAGCTCCTGCCTGGACGGCGACGACGGCGCGGCCTCCCAGGACGTCTTTTCCGGCATGCACGAGGACGCGGGCGCGACGTGCCTCACGACCGTGAAACAGCCGATTTTCAACCTGTCCGAGGGCCATGAGATCGCCTACGAGATCCTTTCGCGCTGCACGCTGACCGGATTCGAAATGCCGGACGATTTTTTCCGATTCTGCATGGAAAAAAACATGCTGACGCTGATGGACCACCGGTGCCTGCGCAGCTGCCTCGCCGCGGCCGGCCAGCTCCCGAGAAATCTGCGCCGTCACGTGAATCTTTTCCCGTCGACGATGATCGACGTGCCGACCGAGCACCTGCTGCGGTCCTTCGCCGCCGAGCGGCGCTCCGACACCTATTGCGTCGAGATCAGCGAACAGCAGATCATCGGAGACCCGTCCTACCTCGTGCCGTCGGTCAACGCTCTCAAGCACTCGGGGATCCTGATCGCGATCGACGACGTCGGATTCGGGCGCAGCTGCGTGGAGAGCCTGGTGCTGCTCGAACCCGACATCATCAAAATCGACAAGCGCTTCGTCTGGGGCATCGGCCGGGAGCGCAGCCGCCGCCAGGCGCTGCGCCGCCTCCTGCGCGTGGCCGAGGTGCTGATGGCCGAAGTCGTGGCCGAGGGCATCGAGACGCGCGACGACCTGGAGGCTCTGAAGGACCTGGGCGTGCTCTACGGCCAGGGGTATCTGCTGGGCCGCCCGGCCTGACAGGGGAGCGTCTTGGAAGATATCCTGAACGTCCTCACCGAACCGATCTTCATCATCGACCGCCAGCACCGCTGCATTTTCATCAACGACGCCTGCTGCGTGTTCCTCGGCTATTCGCGCGAGGAGCTCCTCAACAAGACCGCATACGAGTTTTTCCCGAAGAACGAAGCGGATATTTTCCATCAGAAAGACGAGCTCGTTTTCACGACCGGGCGGGAGAACGTCAACGAGGAAGAGGTCACCGATTCCAAGGGGGTCGTGCACACGATCGTGACGACGAAAACGCTCTGCCGCAGGGACGGAAAGGAGTGCATCGTCGGCGTCATCCGCGACGTCACCGAGCAGAAGAAAACCGAACGGTTGCTGAAAAAAGTCGACGCGGAGCTGGACTCCATCATCGAAAACATCCCCCTGATGATCTTCGTGAAAGAGGCCCAGGATCTGCGATTCGTCCGTTTCAACAAGGCGGGCGAAGAGCTTCTCGGCTATTCGCGCGCCGAGCTCGTCGGTAAGAACGATCACGATTTTTTTCCGAAAGAGGAAGCGGATTTCTTCACCGCGAAGGACCGGGAAGTCCTCGAGGGAAGGAAACCCGTCGACATCCCCGAGGAGACGATCCAGACCCGGCATAAGGGCCGGCGGATCCTGCACACGCGGAAAGTGCCCATCCTCGACGCCGCCGGACATCCGAAATACCTGCTCGGGATCTCCGAGGACATCACCGAACGCAAACGCGCCGAGGATGCGCTGCGGCAGAAGGAGGCGATCGACAGCCGGGCGCAGTTCCTTTCGATGGTGTCTCACGAGCTGCGGACGCCGCTTCAATCGATGCAGGAGGGCATCGCCGTCGTGCTCGAGGGGCTTCTCGGCGGCATCAACGAGGGGCAGCGGGAGTCGCTTTCGATCGCGCAGCGCAATGTCGAGCGCCTGACGCGGCTCATCAACGACGTGTTGGACGTCCAGCGGCTGGACGTTCACAGTCTCGCCTACGAGGCCGACGCTTACGACCTGAACGAAGTCGTCACCGACGTCGTGCGGACGATGCAGGGCGTCGCCAGGCGCAAGGGGATCGACCTGAAGCTCGAGCTGACCCCGGGGCTCCCCGTGGTGCGGTACGACCGCGACCGCATGACTCAGGTTCTCCTCAACCTCCTCAACAACGCCGTGAAATTCACCGAAAAGGGGACCGTCACCGCCAGGACCGCCCGCCGGGACGGGGAACTCGTGATCTCCGTCGAGGACACCGGCGTCGGCATCCGGCCCGAAGACCTGTCCAAGATCTTCAAGGCTTTCGGCCAGCTGCGCAGCCGCGCGGACGGCAGCCGCGGCGGGGGGCTCGGTCTGGTGATTTCGAAGAAGATCATCGAACAGTACGGCGGCTCGATGCGCGTCGATTCCGAGTTCGGCCGCGGCAGCCTGTTTTCATTCAGCCTGCCGGCGCGGAGAGATCCTTCTTGAAGCGGAAAATCCTCATCGTCGACGATGAGGCGGACATCCTCGCGTCGCTGACGACGCGTTTGACGTCCGCCGGTTACGAGGTGTCCTCCGCGGCCGACGGAGCGGAGGCCGTCCGTCTGGCCCTCGAGATCCGGCCGGACCTCATCCTGATGGACATCAAACTGCCGCTGATGGACGGGATCGAAGCCTGCCGCCGGATCAAAACGGCCACCGTCGACAACCCCATCCCCGTGATTTTTCTCACCGCGGACGCCAGCATTCGGTTTACTCACGAAAAGCATCCGCTTTCGGCCGACGGCTATCTGATCAAGCCGTTCCTTGCCGAAGCTCTCCTCGGTCTTCTTCGCGCGCACCTCTAAAGAGCCCCAGAAACCCGGCGTCAACGTCGTTTCCTGCCTGAAAAGCGTCGATCGGGCGCCCCGGTTTTTGTCTTGATCTGAAACACCCAACCGCTTATAATGGCACCGTTTAAGTCCGGCGTAGGACGATCCAGATGAACCCGCGGAAGGTGCCCATGAAAAATAGAATTACGCTCAAGTCGTTTTCTTTCTCCGTTTTGGTCGCGTTTCTTTGCGGTTTTTCCGCGTCGGCCGCTCACGCGGACTCGGTCGTTCCCCAGTCCGACGGCAAATTCATGCAGAACAAAGGCACCAAGAGCTCCGAGTCGTACGAAGGCACGCCGCAGCCCTTCTATGAATACGGCAAGGGGATGCAGCTGGGCAGCATCCACATCAAGCCGCTCGCCGAATACAGCGTGAATTACGAGAGCAACATCTTTTACTCCGACAGCGGTCACAAGGACGACGTCATCCACCGCATCGACGCGGGCGCGAACGCCGAGATGCCCCTGAACGGCGGCCAGCACCTGGCGAGCCTGGGCTATATGGCCGAAGTCGAGCGTTTCTCGACGAACGATTCCGAGAGCCACGCGGACCAGACGCTGCAGGGAGGGCTCGACCTCAACTTCGTCCCGTTCAGCGTGAACCTGCGCGATTCGTTCAAGCACACGGTTTCCCGGTCGGACACTGAATTCACCGACCGCGTCCTGCGCAAGGAATACCAGTTCGACGGGGTCCTGGAAGTGCCGTTCGCCGTCTTCTTCCTCGAGACGGAGCTCGACAACTTCTACATCCACTACCAGAACAACGACAACGACGTCTTCGACCACGACATCTTCACGGTCTATCAGCGCGTCGGTTACGACTTGGGTCCCAACACGCAGATCCTGGCCGAGTACGCGCACCTCTTCATCAATTACGAGCTCGAGACGTTCGGCGACCGGGACGGCGACGCCGACCAGTGGGCCGGCGGCATCCGCGGGGCGCTGGGGACGAAGACGACCTATCAGCTGTGGCTGGGCGGCCAGTGGCGCGTCTACAACGACGACACGCGGCCCGATTTCTCGGGCTTCATCGCGCGCGGCGCGCTCCAGTACGACCTGAGCGACAAGAGCTATCTCATGGTCCGCGGAGGCCGCACGCCGTACGAGTCGACGTTCGACAATCAGAGCTTCTACACGCGCAACCGGATGGAGTTCATCTGGAAGCAGCAGCTGCGCGAGCGCTTCTTCTTCCAGACGCGCGAAATCCTCGACTACAACGAGTATTCGCGCATCTCGACCGTCAACGGCGACTCCACGACGCGCCGCGACTACGTGTGGCAGACGGGCCTCGGCGTCGAGTATTTCCTGCCCAACGAATACATCTCGTTCTTCGCGGAGTACAAGTTCAATGCCCGCGATTCGAACACGTTCAACCTGGACTACGACGCGCAGACCGTTTCCCTGGGTGTGAAGGCGGTTTTTTAGGCTCATGCGGGCTTTCGGGTCCCGCCGGAAGGCGATCACGCTTCTGGCTTTTCTGGCGTTTTCCGCCGCGATCCTGCCGTCCGCGGAGGCGTCCCGGCCCCAGTCCGGGACCCCCGTCACCGGAGGCGCGGTCCCCGAGAACGAGGACTACGTCATCGGCCCGCAGAACGTCATCCAGGTCAAGATCTTCGGGGAGGCGGCCACCAACCAGATCTACCGGGTCGACGAGGGCGGCAACATCAATCACGCCCTGGTCGGCCGGGTCAATCTGGCCGGGAAGACGGTGGCCGAGGCCGAGAAGATCATGGAAGAAAAGCTCTCCGGCGATTACATCGTCAACCCGCACGTCACGATTTTCGTCCTCGAATTCAGCCGTTTCTCCATCCTCGGCGAGGTCCAGCGGCCCGGCACCTATGAGATCACGGGCCACGTGTCCGTGCTCGAGGCGATCTCGATGGCCGGCGGATTCACGCGCGTGGCCAACTCCCGCGGGGTACGCATCATCCGCAAGGCCGAGGGCAAAGAGCAGACGATCGACATCGACACCACCGAAATCACCGACCAGGGCAAGCTGAGCTCCGAAGTCAGCATCCAGGCGGACGACGTGATCGTGGTTTCCAAGAGCTTCTTTTAACCCTCCTTGCCGGTTCCCGAAGCCCCCGAACGCTCGCTCAAGGACTACTGGGGCATCCTCCTGCGCCGCCGCTGGGTCCTCCTGTCGTTTTTCGTGATCTGCACGGGGACCGCGACGCTCGGGACCTATCTCATGACGCCGCTCTACCGGGCGAGCACGACGCTGATCGTCGAAGGAGAGAACACCGTCCTGCACGCGGAAGAGTCCGGGTCCAGCGGGATGAATTTCGACCTCTTCGAGAATTACCTGGAAACCCAGATGGCGCTGATCAAGTCCCGGAGCATCGCCGGCGCCGTGGCGAACGAATTCAAGCTTCCGGAATCCCCGCGCTACCAGAAGCGTGAAGGCCTCGGCAAGCTGCTCGAGAAGAAGTTCACGGACGACATTCACCTGCAGCGCGTGCCCGGTACCCGCATGCTCGCGGTCTCCGTCGACAATCCCGACCCCCAGAAGGCCGCGGACCTCGCCAACCGCCTGGCCGACGTCTACGCCCAGGAGAACCTGAGCCGCCGCTCACTCACATTCATCCGGAACCAGCGGATGTCCGCTCTCAACGCCGAATTTTCCCACCTTCAGCAGCAGTACGACAGCCTTTCCAAGCAGTTCGGTCCCAAGTATCCGGCGATGATCGACCTGAAGAAGGAGATCGACGTCATGGCCAAGCGCATCGCCGGGG
>DATJEK010000074.1:0-2690 GCA_035496715.1 Candidatus Eiseniibacteriota bacterium
GTTCAGGCGATCCCGACGGGCGCCATCTCGCTGGACATCGCGCTCGGAGTCGGCGGCATTCCGCGCGGACGCATCATCGAGATTTACGGGCCCGAGTCGAGCGGAAAGACGACGCTGACCCTGAGCATCATCGCGCAGGCGCAGAAGAAAAAGGGCGCCGCGGCCTTCATCGACGCCGAGCACGCGTTCGATTCCACCTACGCCAAAAAGCTCGGCGTGAACCTGGATGACCTTCTGATTTCCCAGCCGGACACCGGCGAGCAGGCGCTCGAGATCACCGAGATGCTCGTGCGCTCGAACGCGGTCGACCTCATCGTCGTCGACTCCGTCGCGGCGCTCGTTCCCAAAGCTGAAATCGAAGGCGAGATGGGCGATTCGCACGTCGGCCTGCAGGCGCGTCTCATGAGCCAGGCGCTGCGCAAGCTCACCGCGACGATCTCCAAATCCAAATCGTGCCTCATCTTCATCAACCAGCTCCGCGAGAAGATCGGCGTGATGTACGGAAACCCCGAGACCACGCCGGGCGGGCGCGCGCTCAAGTTCTATTCCTCGGTCCGCCTCGACATCCGCCGCATCGCGCAGATCAAGCGCGGCGAGGAGACCGTCGGCGGCCGGGTCCGCGTGAAGGTGGCCAAGAACAAGGTCGCCGCTCCGTTCAAGCAGGCCGAGTTCGACCTGATGTACGACGAGGGCGTCTCCTCGATCGGGAGCCTTCTCGACGTGGCCGAAAGCTTCGAGATCACGAAGCAGAGCGGCAGCTGGGTCTTGTACGGCGACGAGAAGCTGGGCCAGGGCCGCGAAAACGCCAAGGCGTTCCTGCGCGAGAATCCGAAGATCCTGAGCGAGATCGAAAAGCGCGTGTTCGAGCGGCTGGAAGCGCCGGTTCCCGCGAAAGCCTGACCGGGACGCCGAAAAAGTTCAAACGGCACCCGCCCTCCAAGAGGGCGGGTTGCCATTTTAAGGTGATCCGTGAAGGAAAAGACTCTCGAAGGGCCCGAGGACCGGCTTTTGAAGGCGAAATCGGACGCGCTGCGGCTCATCGCGCACGCGCCGCGGAGCGTTCAGGAGCTCCGGACGCGCCTCAAGCAGAAGAAATACGGCGACGAGCTGATCGACGAGGTGATCGAGGCCTTCAAAAAACAGGGCCTGCTCGACGACGAGAAGTTCGCGAAGCTGTTCGCCCAGTCGCGGGTGCACACGCGCCCGTCGGGAAGGCGCCAGCTCGAATTCGACATGCGCCGCAAGGGCCTCTCCAGGGAGACGATCGGAAAGGCCATCGAGGATCTCGGCGAGGTCGATGAAAAAAAGACCGCCCGGGACCTCGTCGCCGGCCGGTTCGCGAAGATGACCGGCGTTTCGGACGAAAAGAAAAAATCGCGGCTCTTCGGTTTCCTCAAGAGGCGGGGGTTCGCGAGCCAGACGATCTACGCGGTATTGAACGAACTTTTCAGGGACATGGAAGAAGACGCATGAAAACAGACGCGCTGCGCTCGGCTTATCTCGATTTCTTCAGGGCCAAGGGCCATCAGGTATTTTCCAGCGATTCGCTGGTCCCCGCGGACGATCCGTCGCTCCTTTTCACGGGCGCCGGCATGAACCAGTTCAAGCCGTACTTCCTCGGCCAGAAAAAGGACGTCAAGCGCGCCGCGAGCTGCCAGAAATGCCTGCGCACCGCGGACCTGGACCGCGTCGGCAAGACGGCCTACCACCACTCCTTTTTCGAGATGCTGGGCAACTTCTCGTTCGGCGATTATTTCAAGGAGGGCGCGATCGAGTGGGGCTGGGAATTCGTCACCAAGGCGCTCGGCCTGCCGGCGTCCGACCTCTGGGTCTCCGTGTACCAGGACGACGACGAGGCTTTCGCCATCTGGAAGTCCAAGATCGGGATTCCCGAATCGCGCATCGTCCGCATGGGCGCCGAGGACAATTTCTGGCCTTCCAACGCCCCTCAGGACGGGCCCAACGGCCCCTGCGGCCCCTGTTCGGAGATCTACGTCGGAAAGGTCCCCGGGAAGGGCGTGGAAATCTGGAACCTCGTCTTCACGCAGTTCGACCGCCAGTCGGACGGCTCGCTGCCGCCGCTGCCGCAGAAGAACATCGACACCGGCATGGGCCTCGAGCGCTGCGCCGCCGTGATCCAGCGCGTGGATTCCAATTTCGACACCGACAATTTCGCGAGAATCCGCGCCGAGCTCAAGCGCCTCCTCAAGAGCGGGGCGCCCGAGGACCGCGCGCGCGAGAACGCCGTCATGGACCACGTCCGCGCGGTGGTGTTCTCGATCGCCGACGGTGCCTTGCCCTCCAACGAAGGCCGCGGTTACGTCATCCGGAAAATCATCCGCCTGGGGACCGACCACCTGAGCAAGGCCGGCGCCGCGCGGCCCGGCTCGTTCCACAGGCTCATCCCCGCGATCGTCGATGTCTACGGCGCGGTCTACCCCGAGATCGCCGACCGGCAGAAGACCATCGCGTCGATCGTGGAGAACGAAGAGGGGAACTTCCTCGAGATCTCCAGGGTCCGCGAGCCCGAATTCAGGGAGGAGTTTCAAAAGCTGATTCAAAAGTCTTCGCAGGACGCGTCCGCCGTGGGGCAGCTCGTCTTCAAATATTTCGACACGTACGGCCTGCCCCTTGAGACGATTCAGGCGTCCGCCGCGTCGGTCAACCGCCCGATCCGGCCCGAGGAGATC
>DATJEK010000075.1:0-4938 GCA_035496715.1 Candidatus Eiseniibacteriota bacterium
GACTACCTGAAGCCCGGCGGCCGGATCATCGTCTCGATCCCCAACGTCGCGCACTGGTCCGTCCGCCTGCATCTCCTGACCGGCCGCTTCGACTACGGCGACAAGGGGATCCTCGACAAGACGCACGTGCGTTTCTTCACGCTGCGCACCGCGCGGAACCTGCTTCGCCAGGCCAACTACAAGATCCTGCGCACCGAGTCGACGCCGCTGCCCCTGATGGACGTCCTTCCGGTCTTCCGGCTCTTCCCGCTGCGCCTGATCCACTGGATCGACGTCGCGCTTTCGACGGTATGGAAGGGCCTTTTCGGCTATCAGTTCGTGTTTCTCGCCGAAGACACCTTGACCCGGCCGGTCGCCGGCAGTACAATGACCGACTCGCGTTAAACCGGAAAGGCGGTGGCTGTGAGCTCCAAACCGAAGAACGACCGGCTCGTCTGGCTCGACCTCGAGATGACCGGCCTCAACCCGAAAGTCTGCACGATCCTGGAGATCGGCGCGGTGATCACCGACGGCGAACTCAACGTCGTCGCCGAAGGGCCGGCGATCGCCATCCACCACAGCGAGAAGGTGCTGAAGGGGATGGAAAGCTGGAGCCGCCACCACCACAAGAAGTCCGGCCTGACCGAGGCCTGCCGCCTGTCGCGCACGTCGCTCAAGCGCGCGGAGGACGAGGTCCTCGCGTTCGTGAAGGCGCACTGCACGGCCAACACGGCCCCGCTCTGCGGCAACACGATCTGGCAGGACCGGCGCTTCCTCGTGAAATACATGCCCCGCCTCGAGTCCTACCTGCACTACCGCGTGATCGACGTCAGCTCCGTGAAGGAGCTCGTCGGGCGCTGGTACGCCGACGGATTCAAGATGCCCCGCATGAAAAACCAGACCCACCGCGTCGCGGAGGACATCCGCGAATCCATCGAAGAGCTCCGCTTCTACCGCGAGAAGGTGTTCGTCCCCGCTTGATCCACTACCCGGTTTCCCCGCCGAAAGTCCGCGAGCTCGAGGAACGGATGGCGCGCCTGGGGATCCGGGAGTCCGACCTCGAAGAAAGCTTCATCCGCTCCTCCGGCGCCGGAGGCCAGAACGTCAACAAGGTTTCCACCTGCGTCGTCCTGCGCCATCGGCCGAGCGGTCTCGAGGTGCGCTGCCAGCGCGAGCGTTCGCAGGCGCTGAACCGCTTCCTGGCGAGGCGCCTCCTCGCCGAGCGCATCGAAGAGAAGAAGGAGGGGATCGCCAGCCGCCACCGTCAGGCGATCGAAAAGATCCGGAGGCAGAAGCGGAAGCGTTCGAAGCGGGCGAAGGACAGGATGCTGGAAGGAAAGCGCCTCCATTCCGAAAAGAAGGCGATGCGCCGGGCGACCGGCCGCGAAGACTAGACCCGCTCGAGGAGGCCCATCCCGCTCGCCGCGCGCTCGTTGGACGGATTGATGGCCAGCGCGTCGCTGAACGCCTGCCCCGCCGCCTCCAGCTCTCCCAGGAGCAGATGCGCGTACCCCAGGTTCGCGTAAGACTCGTCGTCGTTCGGATCCTGCAGGATGCGGTTTTCGTAGAACGGGACGATCTGGCCGCGGTTGGCGGCGTCGATGTGCACGGCGTTGTCGAACGCCGCCTCGGCCTTCACGAACTGCCCCGACAGCAGCAGCACGTGCCCCAGGATGAGGTAGGCCTGGTCGTCCTCGGGGTCGAGCATCACGATCTCCTCGTAGACCAGCGCGGCCTCCTCCATCTTTTTCTCGGCGACGAGGCGCAGGGCCTTTTCGTGGAGCTGGTAGGTGAGCGTCCCCGGCTGGGGGCCTTCCCGCTGGCGGGCGGCCTCGGAGTCCCGCTTCTCGGCCCGCGTCACGACCTCCTCCAGGAAGGCCTGCGCCTTTTTGTCCTCCGACAGCAGGGACTCGAGCCGCCGGGAGTCCTCGTCGAGGGCCTCCATCTTGTACCGGAGGTTGCGCATCTCGGTGCGGACGATCGGAGCCTTCGCCGCCTCGACGTCCTTCAGGAGCTCGTACTCGGACTCGAAGCGCGACAGCATGGAGCGGTTGATCTCGAGCGAGCGCAGGACGGCCGGGTCCCCGTCCGAGCCCTCCGCGCGGGCGGAGGAGGGGAGCGCGGCGAACGCGGCGGCCGCGAGGGCGAAAGCCAGGGGGAGTTTTTTCATCGCGGGAAACAGGATAGCATAAAAAAAACCTCGAACCGAAGCCCGATTTTCGGGTAGACTGGGCCCATGATCCAACCCGCCGAAATCGAACGGATGATCCTGGACAAGATGCCCGGCGCGCGCGTGAGCGTCAGCGACATGACGGGCACCGGCGACCACTTCGAGATCACGGTCGTGTCCGCCGCCTTCGCCGGCAAGCCGCTGATCGAACAGCACCGGATGCTTCACGCGATCCTGGAGACGGAGATGACCGACCGCATCCACGCGGTCAAGTTCCGGACGCGCGCGTCCTGAAATAAACGAAAAAAGGGGAAAACCCATGTCGAACCCGAATCCCGCCGTCGAACGCATCGAAAACGAGATCCGCTCCCACAAGATCGTCCTCTTCGTGAAGGGGCGCCCCGGCGCGCCGCAGTGCGGCTTTTCCGCGGCCACGATGGAGCTCTTCGACAAGCTCGGCGCGAAATACCACACCGTCGACGTGATCGCCGACCCGCAGGTCCGCATGCTGCTGCCCGAGATTTCGAAATGGCCGACGTTTCCGCAGGTGTTCATCGACGGGAAGCTGATCGGCGGGTGCGACATCGTGCACGAGATGCACGAGGCGGGGGAGCTGGAGAAATTGATCCAGTAAAAAGTCCGAGTTCCTTCGTCCGGCGCGGGGACGGCCCTACATGTTCCTGAGCTGCTTCTCCGCGTCGACGAGGTCCCTGTTGATCTTCTTCTGAGCGCTTCCGGCGATTTCCCGGAGGCGCTCGCTCACTTGCGGGGCCTGCTTCAGCTGCCTGAGGAGCTGGATCACCATCCGGAAATACCGGATGATCTCGCCGTCGTCCACGTCCGTGTATTTCCCCAGCTCGTGGAAGTCCGCCCCGCCCAGCCACGCCTCGAGCGCCGTCGCCAGATGGAAATGCGGCTGCTTCGTCGGCGGATAGATCTTGTGCACGCCTTCCTTGTGGTGGATCTTCTTGAGGTAGGAGAGCGCCTTCGCCTCGACGCCCGCGATCTGCGGGGGGAGCTTCGGCGCGATCTGGTTCCGGCGTGGCTCGAAGACGAGCGCCGCCAGGAGCGCGGACAGGCGCGCCTCGTCCAGCATTTCCAGGTATCCCGCCTCCAGCATCTCGGACAGGAGCAGCTCGTAGCCGTACATCCAGGACGCGAACTGGCCCTTCACCGTCAGCTTCCCGCCGCCGAGGTGGCCGAGCTCGGCCAGGAGCGCGAGCTTTTTCTCCATCGCCGCGGCGCCCTGCATCCGGCCCTTGCGGTTGGACTGGTAGTAGTGGAGCGAGCGCGGGTAGATCTCGAGGAGCTTCTCCCCGAACTGCCCATAGAGGTTGAGCAGCGTCGCGTAGCAGGAGTTGAACTGGCTCTCGATGGGCTCCTGCTGGCCGAAGAGGACGCGCGTCACGGCGGTGTAGGGCGTCTGGTGCGGGTTGATGCGCGTGTAGACATACCCTTCCTTGTCCTTCCCGCGCCGGCCGGCTCGTCCCGCCATCTGGAAAAAGTCGCGCGTGCGCAGGAACGCGAATCCCGTGCCGTAGAATTTCCGCAGCTCGTCGAAGACGACGGTCTTGGCCGGCATGTTGATGCCGATGGCGAACGTTTCGGTCGTGAAGATGAGCTTGATGAGCTTCGAGGTGAAGAGCTGCTCGATCACTTCCTTCAGCGTGGGGAGCATGCCCGCGTGGTGGAACGCGATCCCCCGGTCGAGGAGGCGCTTCATGTCGCAGGCCGAGGCCTCCTTCGTGAGGTCGAATTTTTCGGAGAGGCGGTTGTAGAGCTCGTCGACCTGGACCTTTTCCTCGGGCGCCAGGAGGTCGAACTTCTGCATCTCCCAGGCGAGCTCCTCGGTGCGCTTGCGGCCGAACGCGAAGTAGAGCGCCGGGAGCCGGTTCGCCTCGATCAGGTGCCGCACCAGGTCGTCGGTGCGGTTGGGCTTGGCGCGGAGGTTCTGCTGCCACTGCCGGTTCTGGCGGCGGCCGCCCTGCTGCTGGCGGTGGCCGCCGCGGCCGTGGAAGTCCGACGGCCAGTGGTCCTGGCCGAGGTAGCCTTCGCGGCGCAGCACCACCGGGTCGGAGTAGACCTTGCCCTGGCACTGGAAGAGGTTCACGAGCGGGACGGGGCGGTGCCGCTCGATCACGACCTCGATCGGGTGGTTCAGGATCGAGCGGATCCACTCGGCGAGCTCCTCGACGTTGGGGGCCGTCGCCGAGAGGGCGAGGAAGCGCACGTGCTCGGGGGAGAACATGATGGCCTCCTCCCAGACCGTGCCGCGCTCGGGGTCGTCGAGGTAGTGGACCTCGTCGAAGATCACCCACGACGTGGACCGCAGGCGCTCCGGGTCCTCGAAGAGCTGATTCCGGTAGATCTCGGTCGTCATGATCGAGATCTGCGCGCCGCCGTTCAGCGTGACGTCGCCGGTCAGGAGGCCGACCTGGTCGGGGTATTTCAGGGAGAAATCGCGGTACTTCTGGTTGGAGAGCGCCTTGATCGGGGCGGTGTAGATGACCCGCTCGCCGCGCGCGAGCGCCTTGTCGATGGCGTATTCGGCGATCGCGGTCTTGCCCGCCCCGGTGGGGGCGGAAACGAGCACGGATTTTTCCTCGTCGATGGCCCGGATCGCCTGCTCTTGGAAAGGATCGTAACGGAACATAATGCGCTCATTATACAAGATTTGCCGCGCGCCCGCTGTGGTTTATTTGGGCCGGATATGGTATAAAATTCGGATGGGCTTTCCCGTACGCCGACTCGCGGCGGCCTGGCTTTCACTCGTTTTTCTGACCGCTCCG
>DATJEK010000076.1:0-2443 GCA_035496715.1 Candidatus Eiseniibacteriota bacterium
TGGCGCTCGCGCAGTACTATCTCCAGTCGAACGAGTTCCAGCCGGCCGGACGGCGCCGGAAAAAACCGTTCTTGCCCGCGTGCAATTTTTTCTGCGATCGGCGGCTTTTCGAGGCGTCGGGCGGATTTCCCGAGATCCGCGCCTCGGAGGACACGCTGTTCTGCCTCAAGCTTTCGAAAATCGTCCCGGTCTGGTTCGTGCCCGAGGCGAGAGTGCATCACGTGTATCGCGAACGGTGGGACGGTTTTTTCAGGGCTCAGACGCTGACGGGACGATACATCTTTCTCTACCGCAGGGACCACTACGGCGACTGGTATTACCGCGGCGCATGGCCGCTTTTCTTCCTGCCGGCCTTCCTCGCGATCAAGTTTTTCCGGATCGCCGGGCGCATTTTCCGGGCGGGTCCGGGGCCCTTTTTCGGCTGGATCCTGTGCCTGCCGGTTTTTCTCGTCGGCCTGGCGCTTTGGGGATGGGGATTCGCTTGCGCCGTCCCGGCCGCTCGGGCAAAGGACGCCCCATGAACGTTCTCGCGGTGGGTCACATCGAAAGCCTGACCTTGAACGTCCTGCGCTGCCTCGCGTCGGCTGGCCACCGCGGCTATGTGATGGCCGCGGGGGAGTTCCGGGCCGCGCGCGGGTCACGGCACTGCGCGGGACTGTTTTCCGTAGCCGCGTCGGAATATTCCCGTCCCGGCGAGGAAACGCTGTCCCGGATGAAGGATTTCTGCGGGAAGAACAACATCGAGTTCGTCGTCCCCTGCGACACGATGTCCATTTTTTTCGTCTGCCAGGTTCGGGACCGGATCGAGCGGTATTGCCGTCTTTTTCCCGTCCCGCCGATGCAGACGCTTGAGACGATGAACGACAAGTGGAGCTTTTCCCGTTTTCTCGAGGCGCGCGGCCTGCCGCAGCCGCGCACGCGCCTTCTTGAGACGGCCTCGGGGGTCCCGGCGCTGGGGCTGGCGTATCCGGTCGTGGTCAAGCCGCTCGACCAGGGCGACGGCATCGGCGTCAAAAAGATCGACTCCGTCGAGGATCTGACCGCCCATGTTTTGGCGCCGGGGCGTTTCAACCGACCTCCGCTCGTGGCCCAGGAATTCGTTCCGGGGCACGACATCGACATGAATTTACTGGCCGTCGAGGGGCGCCTGCTCGCCTGGAACATTCAGGAATCCGCCGGGCCGGGCGTCATCCGGTTCGTCGAAAACGGCGCCGTCGCCGAGCTCGGCCGCCGTCTGGTCGAGGCCTCCGGGTTCACTGGCGTCGCGAATCTCGACATGCGGCTGGACGACCGTGACGGATCGTGCCGTTTTATCGAATGCAACCCGCGCTTCTGGGGTTCGCTGAGGGCCTCGCTCTGGGACGGGATCAATTTCGTCGAAACGGGCCTCCTGGCGGCGCAGGGGAAGCCGCTGCCCGCGCCGGTCCGGCGCGGGATCCGCTACGAGGTGCCTTCCAAAGCGCTGGCAGCCGCGCGATCGGGCGATTTTTCTCCGCTCGGCTCTTTCTCGCGGGCGAACTGGAAGGATCTGGGCCTGCTGGCGTCGGACCCCGTGCCGTTCTGCCGTCTGGCGATGAAACGGCTGCGCGAGAAGCGGCGATGAAGATCCTCGGCGTGCGCTACGACAATCTCCAGTTCGCCGAGGCGATGGACCGCACGTTCGCGCTGCTCGACAACGGCCGGCGGAACAGCGTCTTTTTCCTGAATCTCGACTGCCTCTATCACTCTCAGAAGGACGCCGAGTACCGCGAGGCGCTCGCCGCGGCGGACCTCGTCCTCGCCGACGGGATCGGCCTGCGCGCCGCGACCGCGATCTGGGGCGGGCGGATGCGGGCCAACTGCAACGGGACCGATTTTTCTCCGGCTTTTTTCGCGCGCGCGGCGGCCGAGAAGCGGAGCGTCTTTCTCCTCGGCGCGCGCGAAGGCGTCGCCGACGAGGCGGGGCGGCGGCTCCGGGCGCGTTATCCCGGGCTCGTCGTCGCCGGGACGATGGCGGGCTATCTCGACAACGACGAGGCCGCGATCGCGGCGGTCAACGCCTCCGGGGCCGAGGCGCTCTTCGTCGCGATGGGCGCTCCTCTCCAGGAGAAATGGATCCGGAAAAACCGCGCGCGTCTCAAGCCCGCGCTCTGCCTCGGCGTGGGCGCGCTCTTCGATTACCTGTCGGGCCGCGTGCCGAGGGCCCCGCGTCTTTTTCGCGCCGCGGGCATGGAGTGGTGCTGGAGGATCCTGATCGAGCCGGGACGCATGGGGGCGCGCTATCTCGGGCACGACCTGCCGTTTCTCTTTCGCATTTTCCTGGAATCCAGGAAGGGGAGGACGGATGGAAAATAAACGGCGAAACGCCGCGTTCCTATTTCTGGCCGCCGGCCTTCTTTTTTCCTCCGCGGCGCGGGCGGAGGATCCCGCCGTCCACTGGGAATTCGCGGGCTGGTACGGCGGG
>DATJEK010000077.1:0-12665 GCA_035496715.1 Candidatus Eiseniibacteriota bacterium
GACCGCGGCATCCCGGAGATCCCGATGGATTCGGACAAGATCGTGCAGGTGCTGAACAACCTGATCGGCAACGCCGTCAAATTCACGCCCAGCGGCGGAAAGATCACCGTGAAGTCGGGCTGGCATGACCAAGCGAAAGTCGCCGTGAGCGTGTCCGACACCGGCGTCGGCATCGCCCCGGAGAACGTGTCGAAGCTCTTCGGACGGTTCGAGCAGTTCGGCGACCAGCAGGGTATCAGCGGCACCGGCCTGGGGCTTTCGATCGCCAAAGACATCGTCGAAAAGCACGGCGGCGAGATCACCGTGCAGAGCGAGCTGAAAAAAGGATCGAAATTCACTTTCACGCTTCCGGTGAAGCCGACGAGCCGGATCCCTACAGGAGGAGTGTAAAACCGTCATGACGACCGAACAGATCCGCATTCTATTCATCGACGACCAGCCCGATTTTCTGGAGACGATGGGCTTCTGGATGAAATCCAAAGGCTACAACGTGATCACCTCCAGCGACCCGGAGGCCGGCATCGGGATCGTCAAGGCCGGCCAGGTCGACATCGTGTTCGTCGACTTCAAGATGCCGCTGATGAACGGGGTCGAGGTGCTCTCGAAGATCCGCGAATTCAACAAAACCATCCCGATCGTGATGGTCACCGCCCACGCGGACGACGCGATGATCCACAAGACGAAGGAGCTCAACATTTCGGGGTTCTTCTCGAAGATGGGCTCGTTCGAAGAGCTCGAACAGGTGCTCGAGGTCGTGCTCCGGAGCCTCAAGCGCTCCAAGACCGGACATTGATGTCCCTCCGCCGCCCCGCGCTCGTCCTCGCGCTTTTCCTCGCGTTCTGCGGGACGGCCTCCGCGGAAGAGGAGACCGTTTCCATCGGCCTGGTCGCGCCGCTGACCGGGGATCAGGCCTACATCGGCATCGGCGTGATGCAGGGCGCGCAGATGGCGGTCGAGGAAGCCAACATCCGCGGCCCCGTCTTCGGGAACGCGAAGCTGAAGCTGGTCCCGCTCGACGACCAGCACAACCCGACGCAGGCCGTGCTCGCGGCCAACAAGCTCGTCTCGGATCCGGACGTCGTCGCCGTCGTCGGCCACTTCAATTCGAGCTGCACCAAGCCCGCCTCCGCGATCTACCATGAAGGCCGGATGGCGCAGGTGACGCCCGCCTCGACGAACCCCCAGATCTCGAAACAGGGTTTCGACACGTTCTTCCGCCTCTGCGCCACCGACGACGTCCAGGCGCCGGCCGCGGCGGACTTCGCCCGCTCGAAGCTCGGGGCGGCGAACATCGTGATCCTCGACGACCAGACGACCTACGGCAAGGGGCTGGCCGACGAGTTCGAGAAGTATTTCAAGGCGGCGGGAGGAAACGTCCTGCGGCGCGACGGGATCACGCAGGGGGAGAAGGACTTCACGCCGCTCCTGACCAAAGTGAAGTCGGTCAAACCCGAGCTCATTTTTTACGGCGGCGTCTATCCGGAGCTGGCGCTGCTTCTCAAGCAGTCGGCCAAGGTGGGGCTGACGGCGCCCTGGATGGGGGGCGACGGCATTTACGACCCCTCGCTCGTGCGCCTGGCGGGCCCGAAGCTCACCGAAGGGATCTACTCCACGATGCTGGGCGTCGACCCGCACGAGCTGCCGACGGCGAAGGACTTCGTCGCGCGCTATGAGGCGCGCTACGGAGAGATCGGCTCGTTCTCCGCGTACGCCTACGACTCGACGAACGTCCTGATCGAGGCGATCCGCCGGGCCGGGAAGAAGGACCGGGAGGCGATCCTCGCCGAAGTCCGGAAGACGAAGGATTTTCCCGGCATCCTGGGTCCGGTGAACTTCAACGCCGACGGCGATGCGGTGGGCAAGAGCGTCGGCATCTTCCGCGTCGAGGGCGGCAAGTTCAAATTCCTGGAAGAAGTCAAACCGAAGAGTTGAGCGCCGCGCTCGAGCTATTCCTCCAACAGCTCTTCAACGGCCTGACCATCGGCATGGTCTACGCGCTGATCGCGCTGGGCTACACGATGGTGTACGGCGTGATCCAGCTCATCAACTTCGCCCACGGCGAAGTTTTCATGGTCGGCGCCTTCCTCGGCCTGAGCGTGCTCCTGGCGTTCGGGTCGCTCTGGGCCGCGGCCCCGCTGGTCGTGGTGCTGGCGGCCGTGTTCGTCGTCTCGGTCGCGGGCTCGGCCGCGCTCGGCGCGGCGATCGAGCGCGTCGCGTACAAGCCCCTCCGGGGCTCTCCGAAGCTCACGGCGCTCATCACCTCGATCGGCGTCTCGTTCTTTCTCCAGAACGCGGTGATGCTGATTTTCGGCTCGAAAGAACAGAGCGTTCCCGACGTCCTGCCGCCGGTTTTCTTCCAGCTCGGTCCCGTGTCCCTCTCCCTCGTCCAACTCGTCATCTTCGCGGTGTCGCTGGCGTTCATGGTGTCGCTGACCTGGTTCGTCAAGAACACGCGTCCCGGCAAGGCCATGCGCGCGCTGGCGGAGGATCCCGACGCCGCGCGCCTCATGGGCATCTCGGTCGACGCGATGATCCGCATGACGTTCGTGCTGGGCTCCGCGCTCGCGGCCGTCGCGGGCTCGCTGTTCAGCCTGTATTACGGCAGCGTCAATTTCCACGACGGCTATCTCGCGGGTCTCAAGGCGTTCACGGCCGCCGTCTTCGGGGGGATCGGCAGCATCCCGGGCGCCATGCTCGGGGGCGTCCTCCTCGGCGTGTTCGAGGCGCTCGGGGCGGGATACATCTCCTCGGAATGGAAGGACGTCTTCGCGTTCGTGCTCCTGGGCGGCGTGCTCATCTTCAAGCCGTCGGGCCTCCTGGGCGAGAATCTGCCGGAAAAAGTCTGATGTTCGGAGCTCTGCGCTACCACCTCGGCAAAAGCCCTCTTCTGCAGGTGGCCGTGTACCTGGGACCCTTCGTCCTTTTCCCGATCCTCGACCGCAACGCCTACCACGTGGACGTCCTGACCAACGTCGCGATCTACGTGATCCTCGCGATGGGCCTGAACGTTGTCATCGGCTTCGCCGGTCTCCTGAACCTGGGATACGCGGCTTTCTTCGCGATCGGCGCCTACACGTACGCGCTCTTGAACCTCCACACGGGGTGCCCGTTCTGGGCGGGCCTGCCCGCGGCCGGCACGGTCGCGATGCTGTTCGGCTTCCTCATCGCGGTCCCGTCGATCCGGGTGCGCGGCGACTATCTGGCCATCACGACGCTCGGCTTCGGAGAGATCGTGCGCATCCTCTTCAACAACCTCGACACCTGGACCGGCGGCCCGAACGGCCTGCTGGGCATCGACCGCCCGACGTTTTTCGGTTACCGATTTTCCGTGAGCCCGGTGCCGTATTTTTACCTCGCGCTCGTCCTGGCGGCCGTGATCGCGTATCTCCTGTTCCGGCTCTCGGACTCGAAGATCGGCCGCGCGCTCGTGGCGATCCGCGAGGACGAGCTCGCGGCCAAGTGCATGGGCGTGCCGGCGCTCAGGATCAAGCTCTACGCGTTCGGCCTGAGCTCGTTCATCGCCGGCCTCGCGGGCGCGGTGTTCGCCTCCAAGCAGACGATCGTCACGCCCGACAGCTTCGACTTCGTGCTTTCGGTGCTGATCCTGGCGATGGTCGTCCTCGGCGGCATGGGAAACATCTGGGGTTCCGCGCTCGGGGCGCTCGTCCTGGGCACGCTGCCCGAGATCCTCCGCGGTTTCGCCGGGTACCGCATGCTGATCTTCGGCCTGCTCATGATCCTCATGATGATCTTTCGCCCGCAGGGCATGCTGGGCGGCGCGCTGATCCGGCGGGAGCTCCGCCCCCGCCACCGGGAGCCTCGCGATGGCCCTGCTTGAAGTGCGCGCGGTCTCGAAGCGATTCGGCGGCGTGACGGCGCTCAAGTCGATGGACCTCGAAGTCCGGGAAGGGGAGATCGTGGGCCTGATCGGGCCCAACGGCGCGGGGAAAACGTCCTTTTTCAACTGCATCACCGGACTCCTGCCGATCGACGCCGGCGAGATCGTCTTTCTCGACGGCCGCCGCCGGCTGAGCGGGCAGGGGCCCGCGTCGATCCTCCGCGCCGGCGTGGCCCGGACGTTCCAAAATCTCCGGATTTTCAAGAACATGACCGCGCTCGAGAATGTGGCGATCGGTTTCCACACGCGCACGAAGTCGGGACTCTTCGACGCGTTCCTGCGCACGCGGCGCTTCCGCGTCGAAGAGCGCATGGTCTTCAGCCGCAGCCTCGAGCTCATGCATTTCGTCGGGCTCGACGGCCGCGGCAACGTGACGGCCGGAAACCTGCCCTACGGGAGCCAGAAGCGGCTCGAGATCGCCCGGGCTCTGGCCTGCGAACCGAAGCTGCTTCTCCTGGACGAGCCCGTCGCGGGGATGAATCCGGTCGAAAAGGAGGAGATCTCCGCGCTCGTGCGGAGGATCCGCCAGAAGAACATCGCCGTTCTTCTCATCGAGCACGACATGCGCGTCGTGATGCCCCTCTCGGACCGCGTCGTCGTGATGGACGAGGGCCGCAAGATCGCCGAGGGCACCCCCGAGAGCGTGCGCTCGAATCCGCGCGTGATCCAGGCGTATCTCGGGGAGGACTGATGCTCGAAGTCCGCCACGTTTACACGCATTACGGAAAAGTCGAATGCCTGAAGGGCGTCAGCTTCACGGTGAACAAAGGGGAGATCGTGGCGCTCCTGGGAGGGAACGGCGCGGGAAAGACGACGACGCTGAAAACCGTATCGGGCCTGATCCGGCCGTCGGCCGGCGAAGTGCTTTTTCAGGGGAAATCGCTCGCCTCGCAGACGCCGCAGGCGGTCGTGCGCCTGGGTATTTCGCACGTGCCCGAAGGCCGCCGCATCTTCCAGCGTCTCGACGTCCTCGAAAATCTGGAGCTGGGCGCCTGGGTGCGCTTCGACCGGGAGGCCGCCGCGGCGGATCTGGAGCGGATCTTCGGGATCTTTCCGCTTTTGAAGAAGCGGCTCAAGCAGCGCGCCGGCACGCTTTCCGGTGGCGAACAGCAGATGCTGGCGATCGGCCGGGCTCTCATGTCGCGGCCGGCGGTGCTGCTGCTCGACGAGCCGTCGCTGGGCCTGGCTCCGATCCTCGTGTCGTCGATCTTCAAGATGATCGAGACCGTGCATGCGCAGGGGATGACGATCCTCCTCGTCGAGCAGAACGCCCGCATGGCGCTCAAGGTCGCCAGCCGGGCGTATGTCCTGGAGACGGGAAAAGTCGTCCTCGAGGGAAGCGCGCGTGAAATCGAGCGCGATCCCGCGGTGCGCGGCGCCTATCTCGGCGGCGGTTGAATCACCACCAGCCCGGCCCCCCGGCCACGAGGCGGGCCATCCGCTCGACGCCCGGAAAGTCCTTCGACAACAAATCCCCCGCCTGCCGGACGTTCACCCGCGGCCAGAGCCGGTCGAAACCGCCGAAAGCCTCGAACGGCGTGAGTCTCCGGAAGAACAGCCACGCGACGTAATCCACGAGGACGTCGCGCTCGCGCCCGGACAGCGGCCCGGGATGCTCGAGCGATTCGGTCAGAGTCGAAAAATATCCGGCCGGCCCCGCCGGATCGCGGGTGAACCCTCGGTCGGCATAGTGGGAATGGGCCGCGGTGATGACGCATTTTTTCCTCTCGGCGAGCTCGATCCCGATCGTGGAGTCGTACACAAGGACCGAATCCGCCAGGTCGCCCAGGCGGTGCGAAGAGATCCTGTCGCCCGGGCCGACGAGCCGGACGTTGCCGGGCAGCGGCGCGCAGTTCCGCAGGACGAAATCGTGGATCGATTCGTTCGATCTCCAGTCACCCGGGCGGACTTCGGCCGGATGGACCCGGATGACCAGCTGAAACTGCGGCTTGGAGGCGAAAAAACGGATCAGCGAGGACAGCCACTCCGTCTGATCCGCGAAGACGCGGTCTTTCCGGCCGACGTTGGCCTCGAAGCTGCAGCTCGTGTAGGCCACGGCCAGCGGACGGCCGTCCAGCCCCAGTTTTTTGCGCAGGTCCAGGCGGGATCCCAGGTCGCTTTTTTTCCAGAAGATCTGCCCCTGGTAGCCGCCGTTTTCGCGCCACTCCCGGAGCATTTTCTCCGCGCGCGCGCGCTCCCCGGGGCCGGCGGGAGGGATCGCCCGGGCGCGGTCGCCGAACGTGAGGTCGTCCCAGACCGGCTGGTTGACGCCGACCCCGAAGAGCTCGTAAAAGGCGTGGTCGTACGTGATGAAGCGGACCCCCGATTTCGCCAGGACCCAGCCGGCCACCCGTTCGGGGCAGAAATCGCCGTTCAGCATGAGAACCGTGTCCGCCCGATGGGTCCTCAGGAAGGATTCGAGACCCCGCCGCGTGGCGTGAGCGCTCACGAGCGCCTGGCGGTAGAGGGGGACGTCGGACTCACGCAGCGCGCTCCGGTGAAGGTGCCAGACGAGCCCCCGGTGGACCAGCTCTCCGTACGGCGCCCCGTCGTATTCGAATCGGCGGCAGCCTTCCAGGTCGAGCGATTCGACCCGCGCGTCGATCGGATCCGCCCATTCTCCCCGGCCCGGTAGCTTTTCTCGGGGCAGCGCGTCTCCCCAGGCGTCGTTTTTGATCCGCCCGCATTGGTCGCAGGGCCTTTGCAGCGGCTCGGGAGCGTTGACCGATCCGTACGAACAAAGCGGAAGGCTGTCCTCGCAGGTCAGCACCGTGACGCGGTGTCCGTCGAGGCGCAGGCGCGCGGCCAGCAGGCTTTCGAACAGCGTGTGGACCCTCCAGCCCCGGACCGAGAAGAAGACGATGTCTCTGGGATCGGCCGCCGGTGCCGCGGGCCGCGAAGAGGCGAGAATCCGCGCGGCCGTCTCGGCCTCGGTCTCCGGCGGGGCCGAGAGCCCGAGACGGGCGGGCAAGTGACGGAAAAACGAGTAGGAGAGGGCGATCGCCCAATAGAGCCGAGAGCCCGCCCCCACGCGCCGCCTCAGAAACGCCTTGAGACGGGAAGTCAGGCGATTCATCGGCGGGGCGAAGGCTTGCCCGGATTCAAGTTTTCTTTTTGAGGATGAAACAGAGCTTGCCGCTCTTGTCGATCGTGATGTCGAGAAGCTTTTCCTGGAGGGCCTTCTTGTGCTTGGCGCACAAGAGCACGGGGAACATCTCGTCGGGTTGGGGCATGACGTTCGTCACCGTCTCGATTTCGACTTGGTCGCTGGTGCCGCAGACGTCGCAGATTTTTTCGAGCATGGTCTCCTTCCGTGGAATTTCATTTTAGCACAAATGAAAAATGGAAGTAAATGCCGCCTGTTCCCATGCCGGTGGCGGTATGGTAGAATACCGCGCATGACCACGCATCGATCGCGCAACAAGCTCGAACGCCGGGCGCACATGAACATGCACGACATCCTCGAGGTGCCGGACGTGGCGCCGGCCCAGGAGTTGCGCTACACGCGCGACCGCTTCGGCAAGAAGCAGGCGGTCCCCGAGGGGCCGAGGAAACGATGAGAAAAACCCTTTTTTTGACCCTGCTCCTGGGGCTGGGCTTCGCGGCGGCCGCCTGGGCCGCCTCGTCGCGCAACACCAACGTCACCGTCGACAGCAAAGACTTGAACGGCATGCTGGATGACCGCCGCGAGGACGACGAGCGCTTTTCCGTCCCGATCGACGAGTCCACGGAGCTCGGTTTTACCGACAACGGCGACCCGGCCGTGAGCAGGCGGTTCTAGCGCCGATGGCGCGACGCCTCCTGTCGGCCGCGCTGGTCCTGGCGGCCGTGTCTTCCGCCGCCGTCCCCGCCGGAGAGGCCTCGGGCCGGCTGCAGCTTCCCGCGCTCACCGCCCGCTCGGCCATCGTGGTCGACGCCGCCAACGGCGGCGTTCTCTTCAGCAAAAACCCTTTCCTCCGTTTACCGCCCGCGTCCACCGCCAAAGTCATGACCGTTCTCCTGGCGGTGGAGCGCCTGACGCCCTACCGCACGGTCCGGATCAGCCGCAACGCGGCCGCCGCGTCCCCCTCGAAGGCGGGGCTCACGGTCGGCGCCGAATACAAGGCGTGGGATCTCATCGTCGCCGCGCTCGTCGCCTCGTCCAACGACGCGGCCGTCGCGCTCGCCGAAGCGGTTTCGGGCAGCGAGCCGGAGTTCGCGAAGCTGATGAACCGCCGCGCCGAAGAGCTGGGCATGCGCAACACGCGCTTCGTGAACGCCACCGGGCTGACCGACAAGAGACGCACGCAGTATTCGACGGCCTATGACCTGACGCTGCTCATGCGCCGCGCGGCGCGGGACCGCCGCCTCGACGAGGCGATGGGCCTTCTCGCGTGGAGCTTTTCCGGCAGCGACGGCCGGGTCATCGAGGTGAAAAGCCACAACAAGATGCTCTGGCGCACCCCCAAATTCGTGAAAGGCAAGACCGGCTGGACGTTCGCCTCCCGGCACACGTTCGTCGGCACCGACTATTCGCCGTACAAAAAAATCCACTTCGCGATGCTGTCCTCCACCGAGCCGTGGGACGACATCGAGGAACTGGCGAACTTCGGTCTGCGGCAGAAAGCCGCCCACGCCTGATTTGCCGGACGCCGACATCGCCGTCGTGGGGGCCGGCGCGGCGGGGCTCACGGCCGCGATCGCCGCGGCCCGCGCCTCGTCCGGAAAGCTGAAAGTCCTT
Organism: Candidatus Eiseniibacteriota bacterium; assembly: GCA_035496715.1. GTDB lineage: Bacteria > Omnitrophota > Gorgyraeia > 2-02-FULL-51-18 > 2-02-FULL-51-18 > DATJEK01. Next base: position 8,619 of record DATJEK010000077.1, read on the forward strand.
CTCCTCGATTCGCGCAAAAAAATCGGCGCCAAGATCCTCGTCTCGGGCGGCACGCGCTGCAACGTGACGAACGTCGAAGTCCTTCCCTCCGACTACCAGGGCGGCCCCCGCCACTTCCTGAAGCACGTCTTGGCCGCGTTCACCCCCGCCGAGACGATCGAGTTCTTCCGGGAGATCGGCGTCGAGCTGGTCCTCGAACCCACCGGCAAGTATTTTCCGACGACTCATTCCGGCAAGACCGTTCTCGAGGCGCTCGTGCGCGCGCTCGAGGAGGCCGGCGCCGTCCTCGTCACGGAAGCCCGCGTCGCCGGCCTCAGGGCCGAGGGGGAGAAAGGTTTCCTTCTCGAGACCGAAGACGGCCGCGCGATCGCCGCGCGGCGCGTGATCCTGGCGACCGGCGGATTGTCGCTTCCGGAGACCGGCAGCGACGGGAAGGGCCTCGCGATCGCGCGCGGTCTCGGACACACGATCGTCCCGACGTTCCCCGCCCTCACGCCGCTCGAGACGGACGACGAAGGTTGGAAGAGCCTGTCGGGAGTCACCCTCGAAGCGCGCCTGTCCTTTTTCCGGAAAGGGAAGAAGGCCGCCGAGAGCGAAGGGTCGTTTCTTTTCACGCACTTCGGCTACAGCGGGCCGTCGGCGCTGGACATCAGCCGTCATTTCGCCGCGGCGCCGCCGTCCGAGAAGCCGGCCGTCGAGGCGAGTTTCGTGCCTTCGGAAACGGAGGAGTCGCTCGGCCGGCGTTTCGCGGATTACGCGAAGGAACATTCCGAGCGCCGGGTGAGGACGTTTTTGTCCGAGGTTTGCGGCCTGCCGGCTCGTTTCTGCGAAGTGTTCCTGGAGAAGACGGGCATCGACGGATCGGTGGCGGTCGGGCGCTCCGCCCGGCAGCGCGGAAAGCTCGTCCACTCGCTGCTCCACCTGCCTCTGGCGGTGACCGGCGTCGTCGGCTACAAAAAAGCCGAAGCGACGGCCGGAGGAGTCTCCTTGAGCGAGGTGCGCGTCTCCACGCTGGAGTCGCGGATCGTGCCCGGCCTCCACTTCGCGGGAGAGATGCTCGATGTCGACGGCCGCATCGGCGGATTCAATTTCCAGTGGGCGTGGTCGAGCGGCACGGTCGCCGGCCGCGCCGCCGCGCGGGCGCTTCTCTCATGAAGATCACGCTTTTTCTGGCTTCTTCGTCGCCGCGCCGGCGCCGGATCCTTCGCGGGATGGGTTTTTCGTTCCGCTGTCTCAAGCCGGCTTACGAGGAGAGGCCGCTGCGGGGGAAAGGACCGGCCTCCACCGTCAAGGCGCACGCGCTCGCCAAGGCGCTCTCCGCGGCGCCGGCCGTCCGGCGGGGCGTGGTGCTGGGTTCGGACACGATCGTCTTCCACGGGGGACGCGTGATCGGCAAACCGGCGGATCTCGCCTCGGCTTTCCGCATGCTCGGGCGCCTCCAGGGCCGCTGGCACCGGGTCTACACCGGCGTGGCGCTCCTCGACGTGCGCAACGGACGCTCGGTCCGCCGCCGGGTTTTCTGCGAGACGACCCGCGTCTTCCTGAAAAAGATGAGCCCGGAGGAGATGGCGCGCTATTTCCGGCGGATCGGACCGCTGGACAAGGCCGGAGCTTACGCGATCCAGTCGCCGCGCGCGACGATCGTGCGGGAAGTCCGCGGTTCCTCGCAGAACGCCGCGGGGCTCCCGGCCGAGCGGCTGGCGCCGATTCTCCGCCGCTTTCTAGCTAAGATTTGATTATTCTTTTATAATCTTATAAACTAATGATAAATACCATGCCCATCCGCCAGCGGCACGTCCTCATTCCGTTTTTCGTCTCGGGTTTCACGGCCCTCGTTTTCGAAGTGGTCTGGGCGAAGCAGGCCTGCATGATCTTCGGGAACACGACTCTCGCGTCGGCCGCGGTCATCGCCGCGTTCATGACGGGCCTGGCGATCGGCAGCTTTCTGTTCGGCCGCGTCGCGGACCGGCGTCCCGACCGGGCGCTGCTCTTCTACGGCCTGCTCGAAGGCGGGATCGGGCTCTTCGCGCTGGCGTTCCCGCTGCTCCTCAAGGCGCTCGTGCCGGTGTACCGGGCGATCTACCTGTCGTTCTACCAGGATTTCTTCACGATTTCGGTGATCCGTTTTTTCATGTCGTTTCTCGTCCTGGCCCTGCCGACCATCTTCATGGGCGGGACGCTGCCGCTCCTGAGCCGCTTCCTGTCCGGCACCGGAGAGGCGATGAACAAGAACATCAACGCGCTCTACGCGGTGAATCTCCTGGGCGCCGCGGCGGGATCGTTCGCGTCGGGATTCATCCTCATCGCGTCGCTCGGGCTCTGGAAGACCACGCTCGTCGCGGCCTCGATGAACCTGGGCCTGGCATTTTACGTCCGGACGGTCTTTCAGAAGAACGGCGGCGCCTCCGGCGCGGCTGCCGCGTCTGCCGACGAGCCGCCGCCTTCGGCGCAAGCCTCCGAACCCGAGCCTTCCATGCTGGACGTCTGGCTCATCCTCGGGCTCATGTTCGTGCACGGTTTCGCGGCCTTCGTCATCCAGATCTGCTGGACGCGCACGATGGCGCTCATCCTCGGCTCCTCGACGTACGCGTTTTCCGCGATGCTCACGACCTTCCTCGCCGGTCTCGGCCTGGGCACGGCCATCGTCCGGCAGGTGGCGCGCCGCAACGTCCGTCTTTCGCTGGCGGCGATCGGGTTCCTGGAAATCGCCGCCGCCATGAGCGTCCTGGCGTTCATCCCGGCGTTCGAATGGGCCGTCTATTTTTTCGTCAAGCTCTATCCCTTCATCACCACGTTCCGATGGACGCTGACGGCGGAGTTCCTGCTCTGCGCGATGACGATGATCGTGCCGACGGCGCTGATCGGCATTCTGTTTCCCGCGGTGCTGTATCACCTGGGGCGCCCGCGCGACATCGGCCGGATCGTGGGCCGTACGTACGCCGTGAACACGCTGGGCGGCGTGCTGGGGGCGTTCACCGCGGCGTTCATCTTCATCGGCCGGATGGGCGTGAACGGGTCCCTGCGGACGGCGAGCGTGCTGAGCTTCGCCGCCGGAGCGGCGGTCACGCTCGCCTCCTCGGGCGCCCGGTTCGGCAGGAACCTGAGGATCATGCTGGCGCTGGCGTTCGTCTCGAGTTTTTTTCTCCTCTACGAATGGGACCGCAACCTTTATTCGAGCGGCGTCTTCATGTACGCCGAAGGCTACCTGCAGCAGGCGAGGCTGGGCAAAAAGGCGATGCAGGCGGCTTTCCGGGAAGGTCAGAAGCTCCTCTTCTACAAGGACGGCGTCTCGACGACGGTCACGGTCTTTTCCCACGAACGCGAGCCCAACCCCGACAAGATCCCCGCGAAATCGCTTCGCGTCAACGGGAAGGTGGACGCCTCCACGATCGGCGACATGTCGACCCAGCTCTACTGCGGCTTCCTGCCGCTCTTCGCGAGGCCGGACGCCCAGGACGTGCTGATCGTCGGCCTCGGCTCGGGCGTCACCCTGGGATCGGTCCTGCAGTTCGACGCCGTGCAGTCGGTCGAGCAGGTGGAGATCGAGCCGGCGGTCGTCGAGGCCAACAAGTTTTTCGAGGTGGAGAACCATTTCGCTCTGAAGGACCCGCGCGTCAAGCTGATCATCGGAGACGGCCGCAACCACATCAGCTTCACGCCGAAGACCTACGACGTCATCATCTCGGTCCCCTCCAACCCCTGGATCTCCGGCGTCTCCAGCCTTTTCACGAAAGAAAATTACGAGCTCGCGCTGAAGAAATTGAAGCCCGACGGCGTCTACTGCCAGTGGTTCCATTCCTACCAGATGTCGAAGGCGGATTTCATCATGATCATGAAAACGTTCGCCTCCACGTTTCCCGAGATCAGCCTTTATCAGGTCGAGGCGGACTATCTGCTCCTGGGCAGCCGCAAGAAGATCGTGTTCGACTACGACCGCATCACCGAGATCGCGAAAAACAAGAGCCTCCAGGCGGACCTCAAGTATTTCGGCGACTACGAGGCGCTGTTCCTCGAGGGCCACTTTTCGGCCTCGAACCGGGATTTCCG
>DATJEK010000078.1:0-5181 GCA_035496715.1 Candidatus Eiseniibacteriota bacterium
AGAAAAAGAGATACAGGCTCGTCTGGGGAAAGCCCGCCAGCCAGGACTGCCCCATGAAAAACGCGAGCCCCGCCAGCGGACGGAGACGCCGGGTTTCGATGAACCGTTCGACGAAAAGAAGCAGAAGCGGAAACCAGACGAGGCTCCGCAGGGTGACGATGTTGTAAAACGATCCCGCATAGGCGCTGCCGAACGTGAAGCACAGCGACACGAGCGCGGAGGCTTCCGGCGACAGGCGCCGGCGGCGCGCGAAAAGATACGAAAACAGGCCGCCGAGGAAGTAGTGCAGGAGGAACATCGCGTTGTACGCGGCCTTGAACGGCAGGAGCGAGAACAGGACGAGGTTGGGCAGGTACAGCATGCCGGTCTGACCTTCGGCGAAGAGCGGAAATCCGGACTGGATGAGCGGCGTCCAGAGCGGGAGCGCGTGCGCGCGGAGGCCGTCGGCGTAAACCTTCATCCACGGGTAGAACTGCAGCCCGTAATCGCCGAACAGGAAGCCGGTTTTCCGTCCGAAGAGCGGATAAAGGAACAACACGTACAACGCCGCCGCCCAGCCCATGGCCGCGTGACGGCGGACGAATTTCACGATCTCCAAGCGCGCTCCTTTTGCGGAGGTTAATTTAAGTAATCTTAACACACTTGGGACGGGACCGCCACAACCTACCCAGCGGACGGCGATTCTGCTAAACTGTCGCCATGGAAAAATCGCCCGTCTCGGTCATCATCCCCGCCTACAACGAAGAGCGGAACATCGGCGACTGCCTCCGGAGCGTGGCGTGGGCAGATGACGTCTGGGTCGTTGACGGCGGGAGCACGGACCGCACGCGCGAGATCGCCTCCTCGCTCACGCCGAACATCCTCCAGACCGACAACAACCTCGCCGAATTCCAGCGCCTCAAGGTCATGGACCGGATCCGGAACCGCTGGTTCCTCTTCCTCGACGCCGACGAGCGGGTCGGCGAGGGGCTCAGGCGCTCGATCGAGGAGGCTGTCCGCGCGCCCGAGCCGAAGGCCGCGTACGCGGTCCTGCGCCGCAACCTCTACCGGGGGAAACCGATCCATCTCCATCATCCCGACTACCAGATGCGGCTTTTCCGCAAGGACGCTCTCGTCTCTCTTCCCGAAAAGATCCACCGGGAACCGGTCGTGAACGGCCCCGTGGGCCGGCTCGAGGGCGAGCTCGCGCATCACTTTTTCACCAACGTGCAGGATTATCTGAAAAAATTGAACACCTACTCGACCGCGGAGGCGTCCTACTGGAGCGGGAGGCAGGTTTCCGGCGGCAGGCTTTTTTACTGGCTCGCGCTGAGGCCGGCGGCGCGCTTTTTCCAGTACTACGTCCTGAGGAAGGGCTTCCTCGACGGTTATTTCGGGCTTTTCTACTCGGTCTCGAGCGCCTACTACGAGTGGGCGGTCGCCTCGCGCTTCCTCGTTGACTCCCGGACGCCTACGGGCGCCCGAAACGCCTCTTAAGCTTCGCCAGGCTCTTCAGCGAATTCCAGGCCGTCCGGAACGGCGCCAGAGAAGACGCCTTGTCTTCGTGGGTCCAGCTCACCGGCACCTCGGCGACCGCGACCCCCTCTTTCTTGAGCAGGCAGAACACCTCGACGTCGAACGTCCAGTCCGACATCTCCGTTTGGGCATAGATGCGCTTGGCGAGCGCGGTTTCGTACGCCTTGAATCCGCAGTTGAAGTCCGAGGCGCGGACGCCGAACAGCATCCGGCAGATCGCGCGGTAGCCCGCCCCCAGCACCCGGCGGGCGAGCGGCTGCGGATGCAGGATCCTCGAATCCGGCAGGTGCCTCGAGGCGACGACCGCGCGGGCGCCGGCCCCGAAGAGAGGCTCGAACTTCTCCCACTCGGCGATCGTCGTCGAGTTGTCCGCGTCCATGAAGAGACAGTGCGCGTGCGCGGCCATCGCAATCCCCTCCTTCACGGTCCGGCCCTTGCCGAAATTCTCCCGCCGGTCCCGCACGCGGATGCGGGGATGCCGGGCCGCGGCGGCGGAGGCGTCCGCGACGGTCGTGTCGGTGCTGCCGTCGTTCAGGACGAGGATCTCGTAATCGATTTTCTTCCCGTCGAGGTAGCGCGCGACCTCGTCCAGCGTCGAGGCGATTTTTTGCGATTCGTTATAGGCCGGGATGATGACCGAGAGTCCGCCGGTCACGACGCCCCCTTCCCGCGGAAATCATAGATGAAAATGGCGTGGCCCACGGTGTCCGTCGGCGTGGCGGCGGCCGTCCAGTCGAAGTGCGAGAGATAGAACGTGCTGATCGCGTAAAGCTCGCGGCGGGGCGCGCGGTACTCCGCCTCCTCCACGTCCACGTGGGGGATGCCGTAAAAGTCCTCGTCGCGCGAACCGAAAAGATACGTCTTCACGCGCGTCACCTGGTGGCGGCGCGCCCAGGCCGCGAACGTCTTGAGCTCCTGCCCCCAGTCGAGATCCGAGTCGCGGAGGTACCGCCAGCCCTGCGAGGGGCCGCCGACGAGCGCGTTGAAATACTGCTGGGGATACGGAAACTGCGCGGCCGACGCGGCGACGTGCGCGGCGAGCGCCGCGGCGCAGGGCACGAGCACCGTGCGCGACGTGAAGATCCGGAACACGCCCCCCGCCCACACGCAGAGAAACGGGATCGCCGGCATGAGATAACGGCTCCCCCGCCAGGAGGTATCGAAGCAGGAGGCCGCGATCACGAAGACGGCCGGCAGAACCTGGTACAGGTCGTCGCGGCGGGGCATCAGAAAGAGCGCCGCCTTTCTCGCCGCGAGAAGGACGAGGAAACCCAGCGTGGATTTGACGAGAAACCCGAAGAGATAGAAATACCATTTCCCCGTGTGGTCCGTCCCCGCCTCCCGCCAGTGGCCGAGGAAAAAATGCCCGTTCGGCGTCCGGCGTTCGCGCACCGTCCCGGCCAGCCCCAGCGCCCAGCTGGCCAGCGGCATCGGGACGTGATGGGCCGCGTAGATCAATTTTTCGCGCGCGGCGGGATCCATGCCGGTGAATTTGTCGGCGATCGCCGCGATGTAACCCTCTTTCTCCTCGACGCGCGGCACGCCGGCGAGAAGCGGTTTGAATTCGAAGAAATAAGCGCTCCAGGTGACCATGAACGCGACGAACACGACCCCCGAATAACGCGCCAGCCCCCGCCAGATCCCCAGCTCCGAAACGAGCAGGATCAGAAAAACCGGAAGGAGAAGCACGGCCGTGAATTTCGCGGCCAGCGCGAGCCCGAGCGCGACGGAGGCGGCCCACGGGAAGCCGTCTCCCCCGCCCAGAAAATGCCGGTGCAGCAGGAAGACCGACAGGAAAAAGAAGACCGCCGCGCCCACGTCGACGGTCCCCAGCGCCGAGTGCGCGAGCATCATCGGGGAAAACGTGAAGAGAGCGACGCTCGCCAGCGCCGCGCGCTCGCCGTACAGCGTTCTCGCCCAGAGATAGACGGCCACCGCCAGGGCGAGGCCGAGAAGGAGAACCATCGCCCTCGCCGAGTACAGGAGACGGTCGGCGATCGCGCGGTTGTCTTTGTAGAAGAACTCCGTGCAGAACGGCGCCGAGTCGGCGTTCTTCCAGGAGTCCTTCTCGAGGTCGAGCTTGGGGCGGATCAGCAGCCACGGCAGCCCCATCCATTCGCGGATCAGCGGCGGCTGGACCGGGCTCATGCGGAAGTCGCGGGTCAGGAGGTCCACGTAGCCGTTGCAGAGGTGGAACGGCACCTCGTCGGTGCTCGGGGATTTGGCGCGGATGAGCCAGCCCGCCTGGGCCGCGAAGACCAGGAGGAGCGCCGCGAGGACCGCCCGCGCCGGCGGGAACGCGCTAACGGCGCGAGGCGTCAAGCAGGCCCTCGATGGTCTCCAGCGTGCGCACGACGCCGGCGGCGAAACGGCCGTCGGAGACGGGACGCCGGCGCTTGACGATGCACTCGACGAAGTGATCGGCCTGCTGTTTCAGGGGCTCGACGTGCTTGATGCTCGGGATCAGCACCTCGCCGTCCTTCACGAGCAGGTTGAATTCGCCGAAATCGCGGTAGAATTTCTCGTCCGCCTGCACGCGCTTCGAGTAGATCCCGACCGCCGCCGTCTGCGAGAGGTCGTCCCAGGTGATCATCTTCTCGGATCCGACGACCGTGATCTGACGGACCTTGAGCGGGTCGAGCCAGCTGACGTGCACGTGCGCCAGCACGCCGCCGGGGTATTCCAGCGACACGAACGAGACGTCCTCGACGCCCTTCTGCAGGTAGCACTTGCCGACCGCGGAAAGCACCGTCGGCTCGGCGCCCATGAGGAAATTGAAAATCGAGATGTCGTGCGAGGCCAGGTCGTACACGGCGTTGGCGTCGCGGCGGACCGGACCCAGGTTCGTGCGCTTGGCGTGGAAGTAGTAGTTGCGGCCGACGGTCTTCTGGTCGAGAAGCTCCTTGAGCTTCAGGATGCCCTGGTTGAAAAGAAAGACGTGGCCCACCATCAGGATGCGCTTGCGGCGGTCGGCGAGCTGGGTCAGGGCCTCGGCCTCGAAGGTCTTGAGCGTCAGGGGCTTCTCGCAGAGCACGTCCTTGCCGTGCTCGAGCGCGTCGGAGGCGATCTCGAAATGAGAGGAGACCGGCGTCGCGACGACGACGGCGTCCAAGTCCTTCGCGCGCGTGATCTCGCGCCAGTCGCGCGTGGACTGAACTCCCGGATACAGCGGCTGGATGGCCTTCAGACGGGCGGGGTTCGTGTCGCAGATGCGGACGACCTGGGTTCCGGGGTTGAAGAAAAACGTGCGGATGTGGTTGGGTCCCCACTGTCCGCAGCCGATGAAACCGATCCGCTTCTTTTTCGCCATCGAAACGCCTCCGAGATTTCCTCTAATTTATGCAAAAACCGCCGAAATGTCTTTAAAAATCAATCCTTGAGCTCATAGATCTCGAGGTACGGCCCCGGGCGCGTGCGGGCGAAGAGATCAGACCGACGGTGCGGCTGGCACGCAGTGCCGATCAGCGGGTCCGGCTCCCACTTTCGGCCGGAGTCGCGATACGGGCTGAACGATACCACCGGGACACCCCCCAGCGAATCAATGAACCGGTGCTTCAAAGAGTCTCCGTCTCCGCCTTTTTCCAGGTAGTTTTTCACGACGATCCTGATCCCCTTGTCCCTCAGAGCCTCCTCTTCGAGCGGGACCAGGGGCCGGCTCCCGTAAAC
>DATJEK010000079.1:0-2800 GCA_035496715.1 Candidatus Eiseniibacteriota bacterium
ATCCGCTCGCGGATGCGGCGGCGGTCGACTTCAAGCTTCTGTTCGCCGGGACCGCGGGTGCCGACGCCGCCGCCGAGGCGCGAAAGATAGATGCCTTTTCCGGCCAGGCGCGGCAGGAGATACTTGAGCTGGGCGAGCTCCACTTGCAGCTTGCCTTCGGTCGAGCGCGCCCGCTGGGCGAAAATGTCGAGGATGAGCTGGGTGCGGTCGATGGTTTTCACGCCGAGGATGTCCTCGAGATTCCGCTGCTGGCTGCTCGAGAGGTCCTTCTCGAACACGACCACGTCGGCTTCCGTCGCGGCGACCTGCGCCTTGATCTCGCCGGCCTTGCCGCTGCCGACGAAAAGCGCCGGGTTGGGCTTCGCCTGGCGGCAGGTCATCTGCCCCGCGGGCACGAGTCCCGCCGACCGGGACAGCTCCTCGACCTCCGCGATGGAGTCGAACACGGGCCACAGCCTCCGGTGGGACGCCGAGGTGAATTCGACCCCGACGAGAAACGCGCGTTCCTTCACCGCTCCTCCCCGATCCGACCGAAAATGGCGGCCGCGATGTCGCGCGGCTCGTCGCCGGCGCGCACCGGCACGGACTCGACGCCGGGTTCGTGGCGGAACCAGGAGAGCTGGCGTTTCGCGTAATGGCGCGTGTTCATCTTGAGGAGATCCTTGGTTTGCTCGAGCGTGGCGGCGCCTTCGAGATAGGCCTTCACTTCGCGGATTCCCAGCGCCGTCGAGGCGGTGAGGCTGAGCGGAATCTTCAAGAGGCCCCTCACCTCTTCGATGAGCCCCTCGTCGAACATCCGCTCGACGCGGCGGTCGATCCGCGCGTACAGCTCGGCGCGGTCCCAGGCGAGGAGGAAGATCCTCGCGCGGAACTCGTCGCGCAGGCCGCGGCGGTTCTTCATCTGGACCGAAAGCGGCACCCGCGTCAGGTGCAGGACCTCGAGCGCGCGGATCACGCGGCGCAGGTCGTTCGGGTGGATGCGCGCCGCGGAAGGGGCGTCCGCCTCCTCGAGGCGGCGGTGCAGGGACCCGGGGCCCTCGACCTTTTCCTCCTCGGCGAGGCGCGCGCGGAACTCTTCATCCTTGGCCGTCGACGAGTCCCCTTCGAAAAGTCCGCTGAGGAGCGCCCGCAGGTAAAGTCCCGTCCCGCCCACGACGAGCGGCGTGCGTTTGCGGGCGACCGCTTCGCGGGCGACGGCTTCCGCGGCCTTGCGGTAAAGCGCCGCGCTGTATTCCTCGGTCGGCTCGACGAATTCCGCCAGATGAGCGCGGGTGCCCCGGGGCGGCGCGGGCGGAGCCTGGGAGACGATCGGCATCGAGCGGTACACCTGCATCGAATCGCAGGAAAGGATCTCGACGGGGAGCAGTCTCGCGAGCTCGAAGGCGACCTCGGTCTTCCCCGAAGCCGTGGGACCGACGAGCGCCAGGAGAAGCGGCTTCAGGGACGCGCGGCCTCGAGTTCGCCGAGAAGGGTCTCGTCGGCGACACCGGCGACGCGCACCTGCTCGAAGCGTCCGGCGAGGTCTTCGGAAGACGACGCGACGACACGCTTGTAGTCCCGGGTGCGGCCGACCCAACGCGGGACCCCGGTCCCGTCGTCCCGGCGGGTCGGAGCCTCGAAGAGGACTTCCAGGGTGCGCCCGATCAGCGCCTGGTTGCGGCGCAGGCTCGCGGCTTTCTGCGCGGCGAAGACCGCCTCGAGGCGGCGGTGCTTTTCGGCGACCGGCACGTCGTCGGCGAGCTTCATGGCCGGCGTGCCGGGGCGCGGCGAATATTCGAACGCGTAGGCGCCGTCGAAGTCGAGCGTCTCGACGAGCGAGATCGTGTCGGCGAAATCTTTTTCGGTCTCGCCCGGAAACCCGATGATGAAATCCGTCGTGAGGCTCCCTCCGGGGACCGCCGCGCGGTACTCGGCGATCTGGTCTTTGTACCACTCGATCGTGTGCTCGCGCTTCATGCGCTTGAGGACGGCGTTCGATCCCGACTGGACCGGCAGGTGCAGGTGCTCGCAGACCATTTGCAGGTCGCGCATCGCCCCGAAAAGCCGCGTGTGCGCGTCCTTGGGGTGGCTCGTGATGAAACGAAGGCGCGGCAGGGACGGCGCGCGGCGCTGGATCTTTTCGAGGAGCCCCGCGAAATCGATCCCCTCTCCGAGGCCCTTGCCGTAGGAGTTCACGTTCTGCCCCAGGAGCATCACGTCCTTGAAACCGCGCGCGGCGAGATCCTCGATCTCGGCGACGACGCTCTCCGAGGGGCGCGACTGCTCGTCCCCGCGGGTGTACGGCACGATGCAGTACGTGCAGCGGTGATCGCAGCCGGTCATGATCGTCACGAGGGCCTTCAGGCCGCCGGAGCGGTGGCGGATGCCGTCCAGGGCGTAGGATTCGTTCAGCCGGTCGACGGCCAGGCGGGGCCCGCGCGTCGCCTCGATCTCCTCGACGAGGCCGGGGACCTGGTTCAGGTTGCCGGGGCCGCAGACGAGGTCGATCTCGGGGTTCTTCCGGAAAAAAGCGCTGCCGTGCTCCTGGGCCATGCAGCCGAGGATCCCGATGATGAGGCGGGGGTTCTTTTCTTTCAGCTTCCGGAAGCCGCCGAGGCGCCCGAACACCTTCTGCTCGGCGTGGTCGCGCACGCTGCAGGTGTTGTAGAGGAGGAGGTCGGCCTCTTCGGGAGACGGCGCCGCCTGGTAGCCCTTTTCATAGAGAAGCCCCGCGACGGCCTCGCTGTCGCGCTCGTTCATCTGGCATCCGAAAGTCTGGAGATAGACCTTTTTCATTGGGACATTATGCCACAAGAAGCGG
>DATJEK010000080.1:0-7374 GCA_035496715.1 Candidatus Eiseniibacteriota bacterium
CCTGTATTGGGACGGCCTCTACCTGGCGACGTTCGCGGTGTATCTCCTGGCGCTCTTCTGCAAAGAAAGCTGCCTGCTCATGCCGCTCTATCTCGTGCTCCTCGACGCGGTGTTCATCCGCACGCCGCTGAGGCGCCTGGCCGCGCGCCTGTGGCCGTTCGCGATGGCCGGCGCGGGCTACGTCCTTTTCCGGAAGCTCTATTCGCCCGTGCCGATGGGACCCCCGACGTTCGACGCGGGACGCGCGCTGCTGCGTCTTTTTTCGATGGGCGGGCCGATCCTGAGTTACTTCCGGGCGCTCCTGTCGCCGGAGCCGTTCAAATTCTGCGAGGAGATCGAATTCGCCCGCAGCTGGTCGGACCCCGCGGTCGGCGTCACGGTCGCGGTGTTCGGTCTGCTCGCGGCGGGCTGGCTCCTGGCGCTGCGGCGGCGCGGCGCGGCGTTTTTCGGACTGACGCTGTTCGCGCTCAGCTTCGGACCGTCGCTCCAGATCATTCCCTTCTTCCCGCAGTGGGCGGAACACTATCTGTACATTCCGTCGATGGGCCTGGCGGTTCTTCTGGGATGCCTGCTTCGCGAGGTCCTGGCGGCGGGATCGCGCGCGGCGGTCGCGGTCTTTTTCGCGGTGTACCTGCCGTTCACGGCGTTCGTCGGATGGCGGACGTTCGAGCGCAACGGCTATTACGCCGACACGGAGAAATACTACCGGGCCCTCGCGCGCAGCGAGTCGCCCTACGCCTACTACGGCTACGTCAATCTCGCGATCATCGCCATCATGAAAGACTCGTGGGACGAGGCGGCGGTGCCGCTCCTGACCGCGCACCGGATGAACCCCGAGTCGGAGAGCAACAACTACAACCTCGGCCTGTATTATTTCAACAAGCACAATTACGAGAAGGCGCGGGGCTACTTCCGCAAGGCCTATGAAACCGACATGGGGGAGCACCAGCCGCTCAACCTGCTGGCCGAGGGGATGTGCTTCTCGAGGCTCGGCCGCTACGCCGAGGCCGCGGAGCTCTTCGAGCGGGTGCATCGCGTGCTTCCCGAGGCGTCGGGCGTCTACAAGAACCTGATCCGCACCTACGAGCTTTGGGGCCGCCCGAAGGAGGCGCTCGCGTGGGCCGACCGCGGTCTGGAGGCGATCGATCCGGCTCGGGCGAGGGTCGATCACGCCACCGTCTTGATGGAGGCCTTCGTCGCCTCTTATCTCAACGGGCTCGACGCGGATGCCGACCGTTATCTCGCGCTCCTCCTCGAGCATCACCGCCAGACGCCGTGGTTCGGAGACACCGCGCGTTTTCTGAAAGGGGAGATCTCCGTCGAGGCGTACGAGCAGCTCACGCAGGACAAATACCCCTACAACGCCAAGGACGCGCGGCTGTACGCGCTGACGGTTTACGTCCGTGCCGGGCGGTGGAAGGAGGTCGCGGACTTCCTCGGGCGCTACGGGCCGGAACTGCGGGCGAAATCCGAGGACCCGCTGATGATCGACCGCCTCCTGGGTCGCGCGGAGTCCGCGATGGCCGCCGGCGCCGCCAAAACGTGAACGCCGCCCGCCCGGTTTTTTTTGACAATTGCTGATTTACGATATAATCTGTTTACGGTTGGCAATTTTTGTTAAAAGCCAAGCGCACCCGGAGGGGCGCCCCTTCCTTTGAAGAAGAGCAAAAAAAGTTTCTCTGCCGTCGGCCTCGACATCGGCAACCATTCCGTCAAATTCGTCGAAATGACGCGCCGCAAGGACAAGTTCGTCCTGAAGCAGGCGTCCGTCGTCCCCCTGGGCGAGCAAAGCGCCGACAACCTCACCTCGATCATCAAACCGTTCCTCGACGTCATCAAGGCGACGCCGGACCATGTCCGCTTCGTGTTCTCCGGCTCGTCGGCGCTCGTGCGCTGCGTGGCGATGCCGATCATGTCGCAGACCGAGCTGAAGAGCGCGATCCGCTTCGAGGCCGAAAATCACATCGCGTTCCCGATCGACGATTGCATCCTCGATTTCCAGATCCTGAACCAGGTGCCCGACAAGAAGATCATGAACGTGCTCCTCGTCGCCGCCAAGAGGGATTTCATCCAGGAAAGGCTGAAGATGCTGATCGACCTCGAGATCCAGCCCGAATTCATCGACGTCGACACGTTTTCGCTGATCAACGCGTTCGATACGCTCAACACGTGCCCGCCCGAGAAGACCGTCGGCCTGCTGAACCTCGGCCATCGCGTCAGCTCGTTCGCGATCCTGCAGGAGGGCCAGCCCCTTTTCGTCCGCGAAATCCCGATGGGCGGAAGCGCCGTCACGAAGGCGATCGCCGAGGCCAGGGGAATCACGGAAGACGAGGCCGAGGCGATCAAGGTCGCGCACCAGGCGGACCTCCTCGCAGAGCTGAAGGAAGCCACGCACCACGGGCTCGAGCCGATCGCGGACGAGGTGAAGAGCTCGATCGACTATTATGAAAACAACATCGGCGAGGCGTTCAAGTCGGTGTGGCTTTCCGGCGGCGGCGCGCTGGCCGAGGGGGCGGTCGAATTCCTGACGGGAGCCCTGGGCAAGCAGGCGGCCTTCTGGGATCCCTCGAAGAAGCTCGAGTTCGAAGGTGTCGATCCGAAGTTCGTGCAGGACAACGCGGCGCTCCTGAACGTCGCGCTCGGCATGGGGCTGAGGGGTTAGCGATGATCGAAATCAACCTGCTGCCGGAGGAGCTGCGCCGGAAGGACAAGTTCAAGATCGTCCTCCCGGACCTGCCGATCGGCAAGACGATCGTCGCGCTTTTCGCCTTTTTTTTCATCGCGCAGATGGGTCTCCTGATTTTCGCCTTCTACGAGAGGGGGCGCGTGATCGAGCTCAAAAAGGAAATCACCGTGCTCACCGACGAGACGCGCGATCTGGCTCGCAAGAAAGCCGACATCGTCGCGATGCGCAGCCGCCTGAAAGAGATCGACGCCCTGACGTCGCGCGACGTGTACTGGTCGAAGCTTCTCAACGCCGTCAGCGATTCCATGACCAAGGGGACTTGGCTGACGGGTTTTTCGCTTTTGGAGACCCAGGAGTCCTCCGGCCCTCCGCCCGCGCCCGGAAAGCCGGCTCCGCGGGGCCGCCGGATCCGCCAGATCCGCCTCGAAGGCAGCGTCGTGGGCCAGGGGCAGGAGACGGCGTTCATCGGCAAGTTCATCAAGGAAATCAAAAGCAACGCGTTCCTCAACGCTCTTTTTGACGACGTGAAGCTGGCCAACATCACGCAGAAGAAGATCCGCGAGTTCGACGTCTACGACTTCGTCCTCATCTGCGTGTTCAAGGACGTCCCGGCTCCCGCCGGGGCGGCGAAATGACCGTGGCCGACGAACAGCCGAAAAAGCCCAAGCCGGACGCCGTGCGCGATTTTCTCGCCAACCGCGTGAAGCCCGCCTTCGAGAAGGCCGTCAACACGATCAACGCGATGAACGCCCGCGAGAAGACGATGATCATCGGTTTCGCGGCGCTCCTGGTGATCGCGCTGGACTACTGGGTCCTGATCCGGCCGATCACGCAGGTCTTCGGGACGACGCTGCCGGAGCTCGCCGGCGTCGAGAGCCAGGCCGAGGGACTGCGCGCGGACAAAAGAAACAAGGACCTGATCGGCCGCAGCTGGGAAGAAACCCATCAGGACCTCCTGAAGAGGGAGAAGAGCTTCATCGCGCCGGACGAGCTCCCGCGGCTCCTCGAGAACCTGTCGGAGCTGGCGCAGAACTCGGGTGTGAAGATCCTGACCCTGATTCCGGTGGAGATCGCGCCTTCGGCGGCGGCCGGGGACAGCCGGTATCGCAAGGCGGCGATCCGCCTCAGCGCGATGGCCGGGACGCACGAGTTCGGCCGGTTTCTCGCCAACCTGGAAGGCGGGACCACCTATTTCCGCGTCACGAACCTGAGCATCAAGGACACGCCGGACCTCCGGCGGCACCAGATGGAGCTGGATCTCGAGCTATACACCTACGGCTCGACGCCCGCAAAGAGAGGGTAATAAGAATGCTTAGTTTCAGTAACTATCGGAAAGGATTAAATACGAATTTGAAAGTCCGATTCTTTTTCTGGATTCTTGGCGCGTCTTTTGGTATGATCGGTGCTGCCAGAGACGCGTCGGCCGAGGAGCTGTATGATGCTCACGGCAAGAGAGATCCGTTCGTTCCTCTCGTGACGCTCACGAGCCGCGAGTCGTCGGGGCTCATGGGGATCGAAAGCGCCGGCGACATCAACATCGAAGGCATCGTGTACGATCCGCGAGGTTCTGTCGTCGTCCTGAACGGCTCGGTCCTGAAGGAAGGCGAGGAGATGGGCAGCCTGAAGGTGGTGAAGATCGAGCCCAACGGCGTGCGCGTCCTCATCAACGGCACCGAGTCATACATTTCGCTCTATAACAACGAAGAAAGCAAAGGAAAAACACACCGTTGAAAACCTGCACGCGGTCCGGAAAGCTCCGCCTGGCCGGGATTTTCCTGTTTTTTCTTTTTTCACCGCTCGCTTCCATGACCCTTTGCGTTCCGGCCTCCGCGGAAGACCAGCCGGCCGCCGCCGAAGCCGCCCCCTCTGACGCTCCCGCCGCGCCGGCCGCCGACGCGACGAGTCCCACCGCCGCGACGTCGCCGGGAAACGTCACCGTGGATTTCAAGGAAGCGGACATCCAGAACGTCCTGCGTATCCTCTCCTTCAAGAGCGGCGTCAACATCGTCGCCGGCAAGGACGTCACCGGCGTCGTCACGATCCGCCTGGTGGACGTTCCCTGGGAGAAGGCGCTCGACGTCGTGCTCAAGACCTACGGGTACGCCTACGACCGCGACGGCAACATCATCCGCGTGACGACTCTCGAGAACCTGAAGAAAGAAGAGCTCTCGACGGAGGTGTTCACGCTGAACTACTCGCAGTCCGCCGAAGTGGAAAAGTCCCTGAAAGACATCCTTTCCGAGCGCGGCAAGATGCGCTCCGACAGCCGTTCCAACACGATCATCGTCACCGACATGCCGACGACCCTCCAGAGGGTCTCCAAGGTCATCGAGCGCCTCGACCGCGTGACCCCCCAGGTCATGATCTCCGCGAAAGTCATCGAGACGACCCTCGGTTCGACCGACAAGCTGGGAATCAAGTGGAACATCAAGGCGACCATCAAGGGGGCCGCGCGTCCGATCACGGCGCCGTTCCCCGCCAACGGGCCCGAAAACCAGACTCTGCGGCGATTCCTTCCGGAAGGCCGCGGCGCGCAGATCGAGCAGGCCTCGGTCGGCACGTCGAGCAGCACCTCGACCGCGACGGTCCAGGACTTTCCGACGCCGGAAGTCCCGCACGAGTCCGATTTCCCCGTTTCCGACAAGAACGAATTCACTTTCGGCACGCTGGACTTTACCCAGTTCCAGGCCGTGCTCGAGATGATTCAGCAGCGCGACGACGCGAAGGTCCTTTCCGAACCGCACGTCATCACGCTGAACAACCAGGAAGCCAAGATCCTCGTCGGGGAGGTCATCGCCATCCCGACGTTCGAAAGGAACTCGACGACCGGACGCATGGAGATCACCGGCTACCAGGACCGGGACCTCGGCATCCGCCTGTCCGTCGTGCCGCAAATCAACGCCGCCAACGAAATCGTCGTGGACATCCACCCCGAGATCACGAACCTTCTGGGCTTCGACGATCTCACCACCGACATCAAGGCGCCGCGCTTCTCCACCCGGGAAGCGAAAACGCAGGTTCGCATCAAGAACGGCCAGACCATTGCCATCGGAGGACTGATTCGAGAAAACGTAATCGACACAAAAACCAAAGTTCCGGTATTGGGCGACATCCCGCTTCTACAGAACCTTTTTAGCCATACGGACAAGACCGTTCAGAAGACCGATCTTCTGTTTTTCATGACGGTCAACGTCGTCCCCGACAAGGCCGAGCCGCCTCAGGGACACCCGCTCTAAACAAGCGGTCCGTTTCAAAACAAAAAAGCAGCACGTGTCGTTGGGACATCCGGAACCCAAACAGGCGCGTGCTTTTTTTATCGCCCGGTCACCGGGAGAAAGCGGAGTGAAGGAGACATGAAAAAGGAAATTCTCGTCAACGTCGAGTTTCAGAACAAGAAAGTGGCCATCGTCGAGGACGGCCACCTGGAAGAGTTTTACGTCGAGCGCCACACGGACAAGCAGCTGGTCGGCTCCATCTTTAAGGGTCGCGTCAGCTCGATCGTGCCGGGCATCGGCGCGGCGTTCATCGACCTGGGGCTGGAGAAGAACGGCTTTCTCTACGTCACCGACGTCGTGGGGCAGGGAGGCCTCGGGTTCGACACGGAAGAGGCCGTCTATCTCGAGGACGCGCCGGCCGGCGCGAAGCCGGACGAAAAGCCCCGGGAGACCCACCACCCGCCCCGGCGCAAGGACAAGCACGAGCCCACGCCCCTGATCCAGGACGTGCTGAAGAAGGACCAGGAAGTGCTGGTCCAGGTCGTCAAGGAACCGTTCGGCACCAAGGGCGCGCGGCTCACCTGCCAGATCTCGCTCGCCGGCCGCTTCGTCGTCTTCATGCCGCACCACCCGCACGTCGGCATCTCGAAGCGCATCGATGACCGCAAGGAACGGGAGCGGATCCGCCAGATCATCAAGGCGATCCAGCTTCCGAAGGAAACCGGCCTCATCGTCCGCACGGCCGCCTGGGGCTGCGACGCCAAGGTGCTCGAGCGCGACATCCGTTTCCTGATCCATCAGTGGCGGCTGATCCAGCGCCGCTGCGGGTCCCGCCGCGCGCCGACGATCGTGCACGAGGAGTACGGGCTCGTGCTGCGCATGGTGCGCGACGTCCTGACCGAGAATTTCGACCAGATCCTGATCAACGACCGCGAGGAGTTCCGACGCGTGGACCGCTTCATGCGCGCCGCCGTGCCGAACCTGCATTCGAAGCTGCAGCTCTACACGGGCGAGCAGCCGATCTTCCAGGCGAACGGCATCCAGCGGGAGATCGAAAAGATCTACGAGCCGCGCGCGTCCCTGAAAAACGGCGGCCACATCGTGATCGAGCAGACGGAAGCGCTCGTGTCGGTCGACGTGAACACCGGCAAATTCACCGGCAAGGTGAATCTCGAGGACACGGCCTACAAGACCAACTGCGAAGCCGCGCGCGAGATCGCCAAGCAGATCCGCCTGCGCGACCTGGGCGGCATCATCATCATCGATTTCATCGACATGGACCTGCCCGAGCATCGCCGCTCGGTGCTGAAGATCCTCGAGGACTCGCTGCGTCGCGACCGCGCGAAGACGAGCGTGCTGAACCTCTCGCAGCTGGGCCTGGTCGAGATGACCCGCCAGCGCATGAGGAAGTCGCTCGAGAGCGCCTCCACGCAGCAGTGCCCGTACTGCCAGGGCAAGGGCATCGTCCGGTCG
>DATJEK010000081.1:0-14520 GCA_035496715.1 Candidatus Eiseniibacteriota bacterium
GAAAACCTTACACGAACTCCCGCGCCTCGAGGGGCTTGCGGCCTTCGGCCTGCAGGCGCGTGATCTCGACCGCGCCCTGTCCGCAGGCGACGACGAGCCCCTCTTTCGGGGAGGCCTTGAGGATCTCCCCCGGGCGGGCGCTTCCGGACGCGGGGCGGGCCTCCAGGAGGATGAGTCGGGAGGATCCGTAGGACGCGTGCGAACCGGGCCACTCTTTCAGGGCTCGGAGCCGGCCGAGCACGCGGTCGGCGGAAAGCGTCCAGTCGACCCTGCCGTCGGACTTCGTGAGTTTTCTGGCGGTCGTGGCGCGCGCCGGGTCCTGGGGCGTGAAGACCGCGGTCCCGTCCTCGAGGCGGTCCAGCGCCTCCAGGAGCGCGACCGCGCCGTCCGCCGCGAGGGCCTTCTCGAGCGTCGCGGCGTCGTCCGAACCGCGGATCTCGCGTTTTCTTTGAGCGACCACGTCGCCGGCGTCCAGTTTTTCCGTCATCCGGATCACGCTGACGCCGGTCTCGGCGTCCCCCTCGATCAGCGCCCACTGGACCGGTGCGGCGCCGCGGTGCCGCGGCAGGAGCGAGGCGTGGACGTTGAGGGCGGCAAGCCGCGGAATCTCGAGCAGGCCCCGCCTGAGGATGTGGCCGTAATCGATGACGACGAGGACGTCCGGACGGCCGAGCGCGGCCAGCGCCTCGGGGGTGTCTGGCTTCTCCGGCGAAAGAGCCGGGACCCCGTTCGCCTGCGCCCAGGCTTTCACGGGCGAGGGACGGGATTCCAGGCCCCGGCCGCGGGGCCGGTCCGGCGAGGTGAAAACGCGAGTCAGCCGGTGGCGGGAATTTTTCAAGGCTTCGAGGGAATCCAGGCCGAACGGCCCCGTCCCGAAAAAGGCGACCTCCAAACCGCCAGCGCTCATGCGCGGCGCGAGGCGGCTTTCTTGGTGAGTTCTTTTCTGGCGAGACGGCCCTTCAGGAGGCCGAGGCGGTCGATGAAGAGGAAGCCGTCCAGATGGTCGACTTCATGCTGAAAGATTCGGGAGAGCAGGCCCTCGGCCCGGACCTCGACGCCCTTCCCCTCGAGCGTGACCGCGCGCAGCCACACGCGCTTGGCGCGCACGACGGGCTCGTAAAACTCGGGGATCGAAAGACATCCCTCGAACTCCTTGATCCGGCCTTCGCGGCGGACGATCTGGGCGTTGAAAAAAACGAGCTCCTTCCCCTTCACCTGGTCGGCGCTGGCGACGAAGACCCGCCTCAGCGAGCCGACCTGGTTGGCGGCGAGACCGACGCCGTTCTCGGCGTACATCGTGTCGATCATGTCGCGCACGAGTTTCCGGTCGGCCTCCGTGATCTCGGAGACCTCTTTCGCTCGGGTCTTGAGGACTTTGTCGGGAAATTTGACGACGGGTAAAACGGCCATGGGACGATTTTATCAGAATCCCTATTGAGGGTCTATATCGACGGTGACGGTCACTTTGAGTTTCTTGAATTCCGACAGGGCGGCTTTGATCCGGGCGCCGACCTCCTCCGACGAGGGGCCTTTCAGGTAGAAATTCCAGCGGTAAAGCCCTTTTTCCTTCGAGGTGAGGCACGGCGCGGGCCCCAGGACGCGGTAGAGCTGCGCGTCGACCCGGCTTTCGACGAACCGCGCCAGGAGCATGACCTGGCGGACCACTTCTTTTTCGATCGCGCCGGACATGACGACCCGCGCCAGGCGCGAATACGGCGGCATGCCGAGCTCCTGACGGAAAACCGTCTCTTTCTCGTAAAACTCCTTGTAGTCGTGGTCCTTGGCGCTCTGGATCGAATAGTGGTGCGGCACGTACGTCTGGACGACCACGCGCCCGGGGATGTCTCCCCTTCCCGCGCGGCCCGAGACCTGCGTGAGGAGGTCGAACGTCCTCTCGGCCGCGCGGAAATCCGGGATGTGGAGCGCCGTGTCCGCGGAGATGACGCCGATCAGCGAGACGTTCGGGAAATCGTGCCCCTTAGCGATCATCTGCGTGCCGATCAAGAGGTCGATCTCCTTTTTCTTGAAGGCGCGGAGGATCGCCTCGTGCGAGTCCTGCTTCGACGTCGAATCGGCGTCCATCCGCCCCAGGCGCGCCCCCGGGAAGAGCTTCGCCGCCTCGCTCTCGACGCGCTGGGTGCCGACGCCGAAATAATGCAGGTAGTGCTTGCGGCAGGCCGGGCAGAGGCGGTCGGGCGACGACCGGTAATGGCAGACATGGCAGAAGAGAGACGCCTTGTCGTAATGGTACACGAGGCTGATGCGGCAGTTCGGGCAGGTGGCGACGTAGCCGCACGAGGAGCAGTGCAGGTGCGTCGAAAACCCGCGGCGGTTGAGGAGCAGCATCGCCTGCTCGCCGCGGGCGAGGCATTCCCGGACCCGCTCCTGAAGGCGTCCCGAAAAAATCCGGTCGGATTTCCCGTCCGGCAGGCGCATGTCGACGACCTCCACTTCCGGGAGCGGCCGCTTTTCGATGCGTTCGGGCAGCTCGACGCGCCGGACGAGGCCGAGGTCCGAGGCGCGATAGCTTTCGAGCGACGGCGTCGCGCTGCCCAGGATGAGCACCGCGTTCTCGAGCTCGCACCGCTTGGCGGCCACCGTGCGCGCGTGATAGCGCGGGGTCTCCTCCTGTTTATAGGAAGTCTCGTGCTCCTCGTCGATCACGATGAGCCCCAGGTCCTTCACCGGGCTGAACACCGCCGAGCGCGCCCCGACGACGACTTTGGCCTCCCCCTTCCGGATGCGGTGCCACTCCTCGACGCGCCGCCCCTGGGCGAGCCGGCTGTGGATGACCGCCAGGCAGTCTCCGAAACGCGAATAAAAACGGTCCACGGTCTGCGGCGTGAGGGAAATCTCGGGGACCAGCACGATGGCGCCCCGTCCCCGCTCGAGGATCTCGTGGATCACCTGCATGTAGACTTCGGTCTTGCCGCTGCCCGTGATCCCGTGCAGGAGAAACGTGCCCGGCCGCCGCTCGCGCACCCTCTCGAGGACGCGCTCGCAGGCCGCGGCCTGATCTTTCGTGAGCGTCAGGCGGTCGGGGTCGACGATCTCGGCGCCGGCGGTCGCGCGGCGCGCCCGGCTTTTCATCAGGTACCGGCCCTTGCGGAACGGCGCCGGGAGCGCGGCCTCGATCGCCTGCCCCCAGGAACAGAGATAGTATTCCGACATCCAGCGCGTGAGCTCGAGGAACGCGGGCGTCAGGATCGGCGCCTCGTCGACGAAGGTGTCGATGTCCCGCACCTGGTCCACGACGCGCGCCGCGGAGAAGCCGACCAGGTAGCCGACCATCCGGCGCGAGCGCATGTTCACGTAGACGCGCTTGCCGACGGCCGCGGCGTCGCGCAGAGGCGCCGGAACGGAATACTGGAACGTCCCGGAGGACGGAACGGCGAGCGCCACGTCGATCAGGCAGGGCTCCACTTAGAGGCCGAGCTCCTTCATGATCTTCTGCGCGTCTTCCCAGACGAGCTTCTTGTCTTCGGGGTTGCGCAGGAGATACGCCGGGTGGAACGTGGGCATCAGCCGGATGCCCCGGAAGTCGTGAAAGTGGCCGCGCAGCCTCGAGATCGGCGTGTCCGTGGCCAGGAGGGTCTGCGCGGCGAACTTGCCCAGGGCGCAGATGATCTCGGGACGGATGATCTCGATCTGACGCAGGAGGATCGGCTGACAGGAGACGATTTCCGTCGGGAGCGGGCTGCGGTTCTGCGGCGGGCGGCATTTGAGGCAGTTGGCGATGTACACGTCCTCGCGCTTCAGACGCATCGCCTGGATGATCTTCGTGAGGAGCTGGCCCGCGGCCCCCACGAACGGCTCTCCCTGGATGTCCTCGTCATAGCCCGGCGCTTCGCCGACGAAGAGGAGCCTGGCGTCCGGGTTTCCCGCGCCGAAAACGACCTGGGTCCGCGTCTCGGAGAGGGCGCAGAACCGGCAGTCCTTGAATTTTTCCTTGAGCGCGGCCAGCGCGGACGCCTTGTCCGCCGAAACGGCGCCCGGCGCCGCGACGTCCGCCCGCGCCTCGGCCGGTCTCTGGATTTCGTCGATGCCGAACGCCCTCTCCGTCTCGAGCGCCTGGCGGACGAGCTTCCGGAGCCCCGCGGTCTCAGGATTCATGAAGGATCCAGTCGACGAGCTCGCGCGCCGCGGCGGGACGGCCCAGGTGGTGCGCCTTTTCCCTCAGCGCGGCGAGCTCCCGCGGGTTCTCGAAAAAGGAAAGCACCTCGTTCACCGCGTCGTCCATCGAGCGCGCGAGAAAACCCGCGCCGCTTCGCACGAGGCTGGTGGCGTTGCGGCCCTCCTGCCCGGGCACCGGCTCGTAAACCACCATCGGAGTGCCCGAGGCCAGGCATTCGGTCATCGTCAGCCCGCCCGCTTTCCCGACGACGAGGTCCGCCGCGCCCATCAGCTCCTCCATGTTTTCCACAAAACCGAACACCTTGAGCCCCGGCCTCGCGGCCGCCTCGGAGGACAGATGGAAAAAAAGCGAGCGGTTCGTGCCGCAGACGATCATCGCCTGGATCGGCTTGCCGAGGGACAGGAGTTTTTCGATGATGCGGGAGGCTTTTCCGACGCCCGCGCCGCCGCTCGTCAGGAGGACCGTGAAACGCTCCCGGTCGAGGCCCAGCTTTTCCCGGAGGTCCGCCTTGGAATGACGGCGGCCGAATTTCGCGGCGATCGGGATCCCCAGCACTTTCACGCGCTCGGCGGGGATGCCGCGCCGCTCGAGCTCCAGCGCCGTCTCGGGAAGCGCCGCCACGTACAGGTCGGTCCCTTCGGCGATCCAGAAAGCGTGGGGCTGGAAATCCGTGATCACGGTCACGAGCTTCGCGTGGACGCGGGATTTTCGTTTCAGATGGGCCAGCACTTCCGTGGACAGGAAGTGCGTCGACACGATGACCGAAGGGGCCTCGAGCTCGATCAGCCGTTCGAGCGGACGGGCGGCGATGGTGTTCACGACCCGCCGGAGCAGCCAAAGAGGACGGTAAAGGATCCGGATGTCGGTCAGGTAATAAAAGAAACCCCACAGCCAGGGGCAGTGCTTGATCATGAAAATGTAAACGGCGGAATAATTCCTGCCGAACATCGGGGCGGCCCAGCGGAGCACGTCTTCGCAGCGCGCCTCGACGCCCGGAACGCCTTTGAAGGCCTCGAACAGCGCCTTCGCCGCCCGCTCGTGGCCGAGGCCCGCGGAGGCGTACAGGATCAGGATCTTTTTTCTAGAATCCATTGCGCCGCCTCCCAAAGGTCCCGTTTCACCGCGTTCGGCCTCACGCCGAGCGTCTCCGCGTCGCATTCGCCGGTGCGGCCCGAAAGCACGAGCACCGTTTTCATCCCGAGCGCCTTGCCCGCTTCCATGTCCTCGCGCGAATCGCCGACGAAATAAGCCGAGCTGAAATCGAGTCCGCGGCCTTCGACGGCGCGGCGGAAAAGAAGCGTCTTGGGTTTTTTGCACTCGCAGGCGTCGGAAGTCTGGTGCACGCAGTAGAACACGCCGGCCAGCCGGCCGCCAGCCCCTCGGACCGCCTCGACCATGCGCTCCGTCATGCGGTCGAGGTCCGCCTTCGAAAGGAGCCCGCGCGAAACGCAGCCCTGGTTCGAGATCACGAAGAGGTCGAGGTCCGCCGCGGTCAAGAGGCGGATCGCCTCGAGCGCGCGCGGGAGGAAACGGAACGCCTCCTGCGTCGTCACGTAAAGACCCTTGCCCGGAAATTCGTTGATCACGCCGTCGCGGTCCAGGAATACGACGCCGCGGCCTCCCGGCGCCGTCACCGCGCGGCCGCCCCGAGCACGTCGCGCGCAGCGGCGAAGAGCTCGGCCGCCGTCATGTCCTTCATGCACTGCTCGTCGATCGGGCAGATCTTCTTGTAGCAGGGCGCGCAGGAGATGGACGAGACGACCTTGCGGCCGCGGCCGTAGAGCTCGATCTCGGCGCTGCAGGTCGAGGCGAAATACGCGACGACCGGGACTTTCAGCGCGATCGCGATGTGCATCGCCGTGGTGTCCCCCGAAACGACCAGGTCGCACTCGCCCACGATGCCGGCGAACCGGTCGATCGGGTGGCTGCCGGTGTTCACCACGGCGAGCCCGCGGGCGGCGGAAGCCGCCGCGATGCGGCCGTTGCGCTCGATTTCGTCCTGACCGCCCAGAAGGAGCGCCGTCGCCCCGGCCTCGCAGATGAAGCGCTCCGCGAGCTCCGCCCAGGTCGCTTCCGGCAGGCGCTTGCCCGCAAACCGCGTGCCGCTGCCGGTGTTGAGTCCGACGACCGGGCCGGATCCCCGGCGGAAACCGGCCTGCTTCAGGTGGGCGCGGGCGGCCTCGCGCGTCGGCCCGTCCACGGCGAAAAGATATTCCTCCCCCTCGAAGCGGAAACCGGCCTGCTCGAAGCTGATCTCCTGGTAGCTTTTTTTGTTCAGGCGGAACTTGAGCTCGTCGTCGATGCCCAGACGGTAGGCGTAGTCGCTCAAGGAATCGAGCGCGCAGAGCTTTCCGGCGGCGTCGAGGCCGAACCCCATCCGCCTGGCCGCGACCGCGCGGGACATCGTCTCGAGCGCCTCGTCGTCCTTGTCGAGGTTGATCGCCAGGTCGAAGCGCCGGCGCCCGAGAGCTTCGAGCGTGGCCGGCGAATAGTCGAGGAGCTCGTCGATCAGCGCGTTTCCCCGGAGCACTCCGCGGTGGCGCGGGTCGACGACCCAGGTGATCCGCGCGGCGGGCCAGCGGCGCTTCAGCGCGGTCAAAAGCGGCGTCGTGCGCAGGACGTCGCCCAGCGCGCCGAGCTTCACGATGAGGATTTCGCCGGGGTCAGGCACGCGTGTCTCCCGCCCCGAGCTCCCAGTACTTGGCCCAATTCACGAAATGCACCCATGCGAAGAGCGTCGAGAAGACGAGCCCGTGCGCGCCCTCCAGAAAGCCCTTCTTTTTAAAGTAGAACTTGAAGAACCGCTTCACCGGCTTGGATTTCAGGTTGAACAGCGTCTCGCGCTCGGAGATCGAGCCGTGCGACTCCTTGAGTGCGAGCGCCTCGCGCTTCGAGTAGCCGTTGTGCCGCTCGACGAACTGCGAGATCGAGACGAACGGGTAGTGCTCGACGGGCGCCTCGAGCTTGCCGACTCCGCCGTCCACCTTCAGCGATTCATGGATCACGCCGTCGTAGGTCGCCTTCCCGCGCCGGAAGAGGTGCCGGCTGTAGTGGAACCATCCGCCGTGCCTCATCCAGCGGCCGAGGAAAAAATTCTTTTTGCGGAACTCGAACGCGTTCTCGCCGGGCTTCGATTCGAGGAGACGCGTCACCGCCCGGCGGAATTCGGGCGTCGCGCGCTCGTCGGGGTCCACGTGGAAGCACCAGTCCGCCGAGGCCTTCGCGTTGCCGAGGTTGCGCTCCGTGCAGAAACGGTACCCGTCCCACTTGTTCTGAAAGACCTTGTCGGTGTATTTCCGGCAGATCTCGACGGTGCGGTCCTTCGAGAATCCGTCGATGACGACGATCTCGTCGGCCCAGCCGGCGACGCTGCGGAGCGTGCCCTCGACGAGGTCTTCGCAGTCCTTGGTCATCACCACGGCGGCCAGCGTCTCGCGTCCGGCCGCGGGCGGCGCGGCCGCGCCGCGCGGCGGCTCGTCCCCCATGGGGATGCGCCGGGCGGGCAGCTTCGCCTCCCAGCATTTGGCGGCCGAAAGGAACGGGCGCATGCCCTCGTTGACCGCGAAAAAAAGGCCCCGGACCCCGGCCCGGCTCCCCCGTTCGGACCGGTAGACGGACGCGAACCGCCGGACGCCGCGGAAGAAGCCCCGGAACGGCCCGGGCGCGCGATTTTCGCGGAGCCAGGCCCGGGACTCTTCGCCGGTTTCGCGGTCCAGGCGGGCGATCATCTGGGTGAAATTTTCCTCGGGGATCATGAATCGATATCCTATAGCAACGGCAGGGAAAACTTAAGCGATATTTTCCGCGATTTCGACCGCTTTCTCGACGGAAATCTCCTCGAGACAGCGCCGTTCGTGCGGGCAGGGCGGAAACCGGAAATCCTTGTAGCAGGGCCGGCAGGGAACGCCGGCGGTCAGCACCGCGTGCGGCGTCTCGGTCCCGTAGGGCCCGTAAACACGCTCGTCGACCGGCCCGTAGAAGGAGACGCTCGGCACGCCCAGCGCGTTGGCCAGGTGAAGGATCCCCCCGTCGTTTCCGATGAAAAGCCGCGACCGCGAAAGGAGCGCCGCCACGACCTCGATCGGCTCGCCCGCCGCGACGGCGGCCGCGGCCGCGCCGCGGGAAGCGTCCCGCGCGACGGCCTCGAGAAGCGGCGCCTCGCCCCGGTCCCCGACGACGAGGACCCTGAACCCTTTTCTGCGCGCGAGCTCCGCGGCCAGGGACGCGAAGCGCTCCGGCGCCCACTGCTTGTAAACCGCGTCCCTCCCCCACGTCTTTCCGCCGCCGGGGGCGACGGCCAGCACGCGGTCGGAGGGGCCGATCCGGTTTTTTTTCAAAAAGGATTCCGCGGCGGCCGCGGCCGGGGCGGGCACGCGCAGGGGCAGGCGCGAAACCGGCGCCGGCGCGTCCACGCCGAGAAGCCGCAAAAGGTCCCTCTGCGTGTCGGCCACGTGGCGGTCCCGATAGCCGGCCAGCGGGACTTTCTTCGTCAGGAACGTCCCGCGCCCCCGGAAGTCGAACCCGACCCGCGCGCCGATGCCGATCGCCGCCGCGAAAAAAGCGTACTGGCGGCCCAGCGACAGGTCGATGAGACAGTCGAATCGGTCCTCCTTCAGGAGGCCCAGGAACGCCGAGAGCTTCCTCCAGAAAAGCAGAGGGTGTTTTTTCCAGAGCTTGCGGTAGCGGTCGCGGTGGAACACGTAGGTGCGGTCGATCGAAGGGTCGAGCCGCACGAGCGCGGCCGTGCGCTCGTTGCAGAGGAAACCGATGAACGCCTCGGGCCGCGCGGCGCGCAGGGACTCGACGAGCGACAGCGAAAAAATCGCGTCGCCGATCCCGAACGGGTTGACGACGAGCACCCTGAGCTGACCCTTCATTTTTTTCCCGGGATTTCCGCCAGCAGCGCGACGACCTCGGAACTCGTGATCTCGGCCATGGGTTTCCAGACCGCGCGGCTCCTGCCGCCGTCCCGGGGACCCCACCGGCGCGGATCGGACCCGGGATCGTCTTTGGAGTAGAGCGCGACGACCGGCGTGCCCCGCATCCAGGCCACGTGGACGGGCCCGCTGTCGGAGGAGACGAGCGCCTTCACGCGCGGGTGACCGAGAAACGCCGCGAGCTCTTTCAGCGACAGGCGCCCGGTCCAGTCGACGAGCGGCGCGCGGGTTTTCGAGGCGACTTCCGCCGATCGTCCCGCCTCTTCGGTTCCGCCGATCAGGACGATCGCGGCTCCGCCTTCGGCGGCGCGCTCGCAGAGTTCGGCCCAGCGCGCGGGGGCCCAGAGTTTCCTGGGATTGCTCGTGCCCGGATGGACGGCGACGATCACCTTCTCTCCCGGGCACTCGGCGGCGAGCCGCGTCCCGACCGCGCGCAGCGCCGTCTCGTCGGCCGGAAGGAGGAGCGTCCCGTCCCACGTCTTGTCGGAGGCGAGGCTCGCCAGGTCGAGATTGCGGTCGATCTCGTGGCGGGGGCTCTCCGCGCCGGCGGGCGGCAGGCGCTTGGTCAGAAGAAATCCCCACTTGCGGTCGATCCCGACGCGGTGAGGGATGCGCGCCAGCCACGTGAGCGCGTGAAAAAATTTGCCGGGGTTCGAGACGACGGCGACGTCGAACGAGGCCTTCCGGATCCGCACGAAAAGCTCGCGGCGGGCGCGGAACGAGCGGCCGAGCGCCGCCGCGTCGACCGTCATGACTTCGTCGATGTCGGGATGGCCCCGGAAGAGGTCCGCGACGCCCGCGTCGCAGAGAAACGTGAGCCAGGCCTTGGGAAACGTCTGCCTCAGGAGATGCAGCGCCGGCAGGTTCATCAGCGCGTCGCCCATCCGGTCGGTCCGAACGAAGAGGATCCGGTGTATCTCCCTCACTAGTACGCGTTCCGGCTCGAGAAAATCGTGAAGACCGTGCGGAAGAGGATCTTGATGTCGAAGAGGAGCGACCAGTTCTCGATGTAATACAGGTCGTACTTCGTGCGCTCTTCGATCGACGTGTCGCCGCGCAGGCCGTTGACCTGGGCCCAGCCGGTGATCCCCGAGCGGATCGTGTGGCGCGCCATGTAGCGAGGGATGTCTTCGCGGAACTGGCGCACGAAGAACGGCCGTTCGGGCCGCGGCCCGACGAGGCTCATGTCTCCCATCAGCACGTTGCCCAGCTGCGGCAATTCGTCGAGGTTCAGCTTTCGCAGAGCGGTCCCGATGCGCGTCCGGCGCGGATCGTTTTGGGTGGTCCAGGTCTTGGCGGCGGCTTTTTTCGGGGCTTCCCGCATGGTCCTGAATTTCAGCAGCTTGAAGCGCCGGCCGTCTTCGCCGATTCTCTTCTGGCGGTAGAAAACCGGCCCCGGCGAATCGAGCTTGATCAGCACGGCCAGAACGATGAACAGGGGCCAGAGAAGCAGGAGCGCCAACCCCGACAGCGCGATGTCCATCGAGCGCTTGAGGAAGCGGTTCTCCCAGTCCCCGAGGGGGGATTCGGTGAAGGCGAGCACCGGCACGCCGCCGAAGTACGCGACGCTCATCTTCGAGGTGATCAGGCCGAGGACGTCCGCGATCCACCGGAACGAAACCATTTCTTTTTCGCACTCGAAGATCATCCCGAGCACCGCCTCCTGGGAGACGCCGCGGGTCGCCAGGACGACCTCGTGAATGTCCTTGCGGTCGCGCAGGAGCGTCTTCAGGTCCGCCGCGCGCCCGAGAACCGGCGCCCCCTCGATGACCGAGCCGACGGGAAGCTGGTCGTCCAGGAAGCCGATCACGCGCGTGCTGAATCGCGCGTGCTTCCGGTAGTAGGTGACGATCCGGCGCGCGCTGTCGGTGCCTCCGACGACCAGGATGTTGCGGAAACTGCCGCGCCGCCGGTCGATCCACATGATGACGAGCCCGACCAGCCAGCGCTCGAACGACAGGCCGAGCCCGAGCACCGGCGCCGACAGGAGCAAAAACGAGCGCGAGAAACTCACGCCGCGGATGAAGAACGTCGTCGCCATCAGCACGAGCATCGCCGCGGCGACCGCCTTCACCACGCGCCAGACTTCCTCGCCGAACATCGGGCTTCGCGACGGCTGGTAAAGGTTGTGGTAACGCAGGAAGAACACGAGGATGAAGACGATCATCGTGAACGAGGACTGGTACACCGCGTAGTAGGCCGCCTCGATGCCGCGAGCGCAGAACCCGCTGTCGAACCGGAACCAGAAGGCCGCCCGCAGAAGCCCGTAAGCGGTCGCCGCGTCGACCAGCATCTGGATCCACGGCATGAACGAGTCGCGCTGGCGCTTGTGGCGCCCCGGCCGGCGCTTCCAGAAGGCGAACATCACGCTAACGGCCCTCCCCCGCGAACCCGCGCACGAGCGCCGCCATCTCGTCCTTGAAACGCTGCCGCCCGAAGCGCAGCGAGTTGGCGCGGATGTCCTCGGGCGCGAACGCGCCGGCTTCGAATGAAAGCACCGCCTCGCAGAGCGCCTCTTCCGAGGGCTCCTCGAAGAATAGGCCGGTCTTCCCCGCCTCGACGGTCTCGAGCGCCCCGCCGCGCCCGAGCGCGATCACCGGCAGGCCGCAGGCCTGGGCCTCGACCGGGACGATGCCGAAGTCCTCCTCGCCCGGAAAAATCAGCGCGCTCGCGCGCCGGTAGTGGTCGCGGATATTTTCGTCGGACTGCCAGCCGCGGAACGTCACGTTCTTTTTCGCCAGCTCCTTGAGCCGGGGCGCCTCGGGCCCGTCGCCGATGACGACGAGCCGCCGCCCGAGCCGGTTGAACGCCTGCACGGCGACGTCCAGGCGCTTGTACGGCACGAGCGCCGAGACGATGAGAAAAAAATCCTCGCGCCGGACGGTCTCGTCGGGCGTGTAAAAATCCGTCGCCGCCGGCGGGTAGACCACGTCGGAATCGCGGCCGTAAAATTCCTTGATCCTCTTCTGGATGTGCCGCGAGATCGCCACGAAGCGGTCGACGCGGTCGTTCGATTCGAGGTCCCAGCGCTTCAGCCGCTTGAGCGCGATCTGGATCGCCGCCTTCGACAGGGCGTTTTTCCGCCCGAAGTATTCCTCGAACAGGCACCACGCGTAACGCATCGGGGTGAAGCAGTAGGACAGATGCTTGGCGCCGCGCGGCTTCCGGATCCCCTTGGCCACGCAGTGGCTCGTCGAAATCACCAGGTCGTAGCCTTCGAGGTTGAACGATTCGATGGCGCCGGGAAAAAACGGGAGGTAGTTGCGGTACTGCGAATACACCTTCGGGAACCGCTGCAGGCGCGAGGTGCGGATCGGCTGCTCGGCGATCGGGCCGGAGATCTTGCCGGGCTCGCGGAACAGCGTGTGGATGGGGCTGGCTGGATAGAGCTCACAGAGGACCTCGAGGCACTTCTCCCCGCCCCTCATTCCGTTCAGCCAGTCATGCGAAAGCGCGACTTTCATCGAAGCACCTGTTCGTAAACGCGGCGGGTCCGGTCCGCGGTTTTCTCCCAGGAGAACGAACGGGCGCGCACGAGCCCGGCCGCGGACATTTTTTGACGTAACTCTCTATTTTCCAAAACATTATATAGAACCTCCGCGATCGCGTCAATTTTGAGCGGGTCGAAGTAGCACGCGGCCTCCCCTCCCACCTCCGGCAGGCTGGACACGTTCGAGGCGGCCGCCGGGGTCCCGCAGGCCATCGCCTCCAGAAGCGGCAGGCCGAAGCCCTCCCGGAGTGACGGGAACACGAAGAGATCGGCGTGATTGTAAAAAGCCGCCAGCTCCGCGTCGCTGCGCTCGCCGAGGTAGCGGACGAACGGCCGAACGCGCAGCGCCGCCTCGATCTCCGGACGGCGCGGGTCGGGACGCCCGATGACCACCAGCTCGTGAGGAAGGCCGCGGCGGCGCGCCTCTTCCATGGCGGCGAGGAGACGCTCGTAATTTTTGTGGGGCTTGAGGCTTCCCACGGCCAGGACGTAGGGGCCTTCCACGCCGGCGCTCCGGACCAGCCGCCCGGCCGCCTCTCTGTCTTCGGCGGGCCGGAAAACCGGCGAGGCCGCCTCGTGAGTGACGACGACTTTTTGGGGGTCCATCCGCGGGAAGGAATTCAAAAGATCGTCTCGCGTCGCGCCGGAGACGGCCAGCACGGCGTCCGCGCGGGCGGCGATCTGTCCGAAAAGGAACTTCGCGTACGCGGGCCCCAGGCTCGAGCGCGACGCTTTCGCGTCGTGCAGATAGGTCAGGTCGTGCACGGTCACGACGAGCCGCCCCCGGTAAAAAACCGGGATGTTGAAATGGGGAACATGGAGCGCCTCGACGCCCCGCGCCCGGAGCGGCAGCTCGATCTGCTCGCGCCAGCCGTACACCGGCGCGGAGAGCTGAAGGCGCCGCACGGGCAGGCCCTGGACGGCGACCATTTCGTGGAGAAGCTCGCGGATGTAGCGTCCGATCCCCGGGTGATCGATCATCCGGGCGTCGAAGCCGATCGTTTTCACCCGTTTCCCAGCCTCCCGGCCGCGGCGTCGAGGACCTGCGCCGGCGTGATGCGGGCCATGCAGGGATGGCCGGCGACGGCGCATTCGGTGAGTCCGCAGGGCGAGCAGTCGACCGGCTGCCTCAGCACCCTCGCGCTTTCGGCCGCCGGTCCCCATTCCTTCAGTTCATTGGTGCCGCTGTAGAGAAACACGGTGCTCACCCCGAGCGCGGCGGCCAAGTGGGCCGGTCCCGAGTCCGGGCCGACGAAGAGCTCGAATTTTTTGAGGAGCAGGCACAGCTCGCGCACGCTCGTGCGGCCCGTCAGGTCGATCGCGTCGGCGCCTTCGAGCCGGCTTTCGCCGGAACCGACGAGGACCAGGCGGACGGCGGGAAACCGCTTGCGGAAGCCGCGCACGAATTCAGCCGCGTGCTCCTGCGGCCAGTCCTTCGCGCGGGTCCCGGAAAACGGCTGAAAACCCGCGTAGCGGCGGCCCGGCTCGATGCCTAGCGCGGGAAGCTTCGCGTCGAACTCGGCCGTCTCGCGGTCGGAAAAATAGAGCCGCGGCTCCGCCGCCGAACCGGCGCGCACGCCGGCGGCGTCCAGGAGGTCCGGCGTGCGCCGCCTCTCGTGGACGTCCGTGCGGTAGCGGACCTCGCGGGTGAGGAAAAATCCGCCTCCCGTGACGCCGTAGCCCACGCGTTCCTTGACGCCGGCGAACCAGAGGAGGAAATTCTCGCGCAGATCCCCGCGGAGGGAAAAACCCAGATCGAATCCGCGGCGGGACAGCTCGGAGACGAGCCCGCCGAAACCCAGCCGCGACGCGCGGCGGCCGCGCGCGAACCACGGCGCGTCGTAGGCGATGAGCTCGTCGACGAAGGGGTTTTCCTTCAGGAGCTCGACGCCGGCCGTCGACGCCACGAACGTGACCCGCGCGCCGGGGAAATTTTCCTTCAGCGCCTTGGGGACGCC
>DATJEK010000082.1:0-4685 GCA_035496715.1 Candidatus Eiseniibacteriota bacterium
CCCGTCCCGGATCACCGTGCGGTGCTTTTTCTTGCCGTCGAAATTGGCGGTGATCGTCCCGGCGCCGACGTTGACCGACTCGCCCACTTCGGCGTCGCCCAGATAGCTCAGATGCTTGACCTGAGAACGCTTTCCGATCGAAGAACGCACGATCTCGACGAAGTTGCCGACCACGGCGCCGTCACCGATCACCGAACCGCCCCGGATGCGGGCGAACGGCCCGATCACGCAGCCCTTGCCGATCCTCGCGCCTTCTTCGATCACGGTGCTCGCGTGGATCAGGGTCCCCGCGCCGATCGTCACGTCGGCGTCGATGACGGTCGTGCGCGGATCGCGGATCCGCACGCCCTTGTCCGACCACCGGTCCAGGATCGACTGCTGCAAAATGCCCTCGGCTTCCGCCAGTTCCCTCGGCGTGTTCACGCCCATCACCTCGCCGCGGTCGCGCGTCACGACCGAACCGACGCGACCTTCGGCGCTCAGGATCCCCACGGCGTCCGTGAGGTAGTATTCCTTTTTCACCGGGTTCCGGGGCACGCGCTTCAGCGCGTCGAAGAGCCGCTCCGCGCGGAAGACGTAACAACCCACGTTCACTTCGCGGATCGCCTTCTCGGCGTCGGAGGCGTCGTTCTCCTCGACAATCCGGGCCACCCCGCCGTCCCGTCCGCGGACGATGCGTCCGTACCCCGTGGGGTCATCGCGCTCGACCGACAGGAGCGAGCAGTCCGTCCGGTTCCGCCGGTGGTCTTCCAGAAGCGCCTTCACCGCCGGCGCTCCGATGAGCGGCGTGTCGCAGTAGAAGACGACCACCGGACCCTTAAAATTTTTGAGCTTGCCGGCGGCGCGGCTGACCGCGTGCCCGCTTCCCAGGAGCTCGCCCTGGTCGACGACTTCCGCCGAGCGGCCGAGCGCCCGACGGACTTCGGCGATGCCGAACCCGGCGATGACGACGGTCTTTTTCACGCCGAGCGAACGCGCCGTCTCCACGAGGTGCCCGACCATCGGCACGCCGCAGACCTCGTGCAACGCCTTCGGGAGATCCGACTTCATGCGCGTGCCACGTCCCGCCGCGAGAATGATGGCCGCGGGCGGGTTCATGCGATCTTCTTGTTGGCACCCCGTTTGTCGACGAGGACCGGGCGCTCGCGCCGGGAGACGGTCGGCCCGTCGATCACGCACTCGCGGACGTTCTCCGTCGAGGGCAGCTCGTACATGGTGTCGAGCATCACGTCCTCGAGGATCGCGCGCAGGCCGCGGGCGCCGGTGCCCTTCTTGAAAGCCTCCTTGACGATCTCGCGGAGCGCGGAGTCGGTAAACGTGAGCTCCACGCCTTCCATCTCGAAAAATTTCTGAAACTGCCGCACGAGCGCGTTTTTGGGCTTCACGAGGATGTCGAGCAGGCTCTTCTCGTCGAGCGCCGCCAGCGTCGAGACGACCGGGAAGCGGCCGATGAATTCCGGGATCATGCCGAACGCGATCAGGTCCTCTGTCTCGACGAGCGAGATCACGCTGTTCTGGTCCGCGAGCGCCTTCTTGGCGCGGTCGTGGAACCCGATGTCGCGCTTGCCGAGCCTGCGCTCGATGATCTTGTCCAGGTGGCTGAACGTGCCGCCGCAGACGAAAAGGATGTGGGTCGTGTCGACCTGGACGTACTCGGCCTGCGGGTGTTTGCGTCCGCCCTGAGGGGGGACGTTGGCCTTGGTCCCCTCGAGGATCTTGAGGAGCGCCTGCTGCACGCCCTCTCCCGAGACGTCGCGCGTGATCGAGACATTTTCCGAGGTCTTGCCGATCTTGTCGATCTCGTCGATGTAGACGATGCCCATCTGGGCCCGCTCGACGTTGAAGTCGGCGTCCTGGAGAAGGCGCAGGATCACGTTCTCGACGTCTTCTCCGACGTAGCCGGCCTGCGTCAGCGTCGTCGCGTCGCAGATCGCGAACGGAACTTTCAGGATGCGCGCGAGCGTGCGCGCCAGGAGGGTCTTGCCGGAGCCCGTCGGGCCGATGAGGAGCACGTTGGCTTTCTCGAGCTCCACGTCGCGCGACTCGAGGCCGGAGGTGACGCGCTTGTAGTGGTTGTAGACGCTGACCGAGAGGCGCTTCTTGGCATCCTCCTGGCCGATCACGTATTCGTCGAGCGCCTTCTTGATCTCAGCCGGCTTCGGGAGCTCCTTCAGGAGCAGAGGCTCTTTCTTCTCGTCCGCCGTGTCGCGCGTCATGACCTGGTGGCAGAACTTGATGCAGTCCTCGCAGATGAAGACGTCGGGACCCGAGAACAGTTTCTCGTCCTGTTTCGAGACCTTGTGGCAGAACGAACATTTTTGAACCGACGACTGCTTCATTTACTTCTCCCGATGACCGGAATCCTGCCCCGCATGGATTCGAACCATGACTCTCGCCTCCAAAGGGCGGTGTGCTACCATTACACCACAGGGCAAACTTCTTCCCTCGCGTTCTCTAATAGGTCGCCACGGCGAAGACCTTCCAGTCTTTGTGTCGAGCCTTGAGAAAACGGGCCGCCTTGAAAGCGACGGCTTTCGACGAACACACGCCGAAAACCGTCGAGCCGCTGCCCGACAAAAGGCACCCTAAAGCGCCCGCGCGCAGCAACTCCGTTTTAATTTTCGTTATTGACCTAACTCTTTTATTTAGAGAGGCTTCCAGACTATTAAATAAGAGCGGCGCGAGAGCCTGCGGGCTGCCCTTGTGAATAGAGTGGAGCAGCATTTTAACATCGCCCCCGGGGGGTGTCAAGGAAGCGCGCCAGGCGCCGTAAGCCTCCTTGGTGGAGATCCCGAAGGGCGGTTTGACCAGACAGTGCCAAAGTCTCCGGCCCGGCGCGGGAAGGATTCGCAGCCGCTCTCCCCGGCCCCGCCCGACGGCGAGCGGGGCGTCCCAGACGAAGAACGGCACGTCGCTGCCGAGCCCGGCGGCGAGCGCGGCCAGGCGCTTCCTTGAAAGACGGAGCCTCCAGAGACGGTTCAGGCCGACCAGGACGCTCGCCGCGTCCGAAGAGCCTCCGCCGAGACCCGCCGCGGAGGGGATGCGTTTGCGGATATGGATCCGCACGCCGGCCTTCACGCCGAATCGGGAGCGGAGGAGCTCGGCGGCTTTCCAGGCGAGGTTCCCGGGACCCGACGGCACCTCGGGATCCGAGCAGGAGACGCGCGTGCCCGAGCGCGCCGGACGGATCGTCACGTCGTCGAAGAGCGCGATCCGCTCGAACACCGTCTCGATCTCATGGAAACCGTCGGGACGCTTGCGGACGATGCGCAGATAGAGGTTCACCTTCGCGGGAGAGCGCAGCTTCACGGGGAGGCTGCGCTTATTCTTGGGGGAGGTTGAAGCCGAAGAGCTTGAACGCTTCCTGGATCGACTGCGACTCGGTGACGAAACGCTCGAGGATCTGCTTGTCGTTCAGCTTTTTCTGCTGGTAGGCGAGAAGCGTGCTCTTGTCGATCGTCAGCTTGAGGCGGTTCAGGTAATCCTGGATCTCGATGGAATCGAACTCGAGGAACTTGTAGCCGGAAAGCACGTCGTTGACGACCTTGAACACGTTGAGGATCGTCGAGTGCGGGTCGTCGGAGGACTTGAGCCCGATCACCGAAAAGCGGAACACGCGCTTGCCCTCGACGGTCTCGAACGCCCCGTCGACGAGGGCGAACGAGCTGGCCAGGTCGTCCTTGGAGTCCTTGGAAAAATTGAAACGAACGCGCTGGACGATCTGGTCGGCGAGAAACTTCTCGATCTTCACCTCGTTCAGCACGAAGTTGCCGGATGCGCCCTCCTCCGGCGAGTAGCGCCCTTGTCCGAACAGGGTCCGGTTGATCGATTCCTCGATCCCGATCGCATCGGCATTGGCGCGCTTGGTGTCGTCGAGAGAGCGCGTGATCACCAGCTCGTTCGCCTGCAGGCGTTCCCGGATCGAGACCATGCAGAAATCCACCGGAGCGTCCGTCGAGAGGGCGACCCGCGTGACCGCCTGCATCACCTGGCCCATCTTTTCGTGGACCTCTTTCGGGATCTGGCCCTTCTCGTCGATCAGCTTGTCGAGGTAAAGGACCGCGCCGACGGTCTTGCCGACGACGCGCGCCTTCACGTCGAGCTGATTCTCGTCTTTGCAGATCTTTTCGATCGACTGCGCGATCGTGTCGGCCGGGTAGGTGTACTTCGGGCCGCAGCCGGCGAGAGTTGCCAGCGCGAGGGCGAACAGCGGAAGGAAAAAGCCGTTACGCTTTAGGACTTTCGGTCTTGGGCACATATTTCGCGGTGACACGGGGATTGGATTTCCCGTATTCCTTGAAAATCGCCTCGATGTCGTCATAGTCCAGCTCTTCTCTCTTGATGAGTTCCTGCGCGAACCGCTCGAAGATCTCGTTTTCCTTCTTCAGGATCTCTTCCACGCGCGTCAGGCAGTCCCGGAGGATCTCCTGGGTGTCCGCGTTCAGTTTCTCTTTCACGCTGCCGGCGAGCTCGGCGCCGTTGACGGTCGAATAGTCGCCCAGGAGCTCGCTCTTGCCCATGCCGAGGCTCCAGACCATGTAGTGGGCCAGACGGACCGCGTGTTTGAAGTCGCTCGAAACGCCGCTCGAGGTGACGCCGAACTTGACCTTTTCGGCCACGTAGCCGGCCAGGTGCACGCAGATCTCGGCGATGAACCAGTCCTTGTTGCGGAACATCTCGTCCTC
>DATJEK010000083.1:0-8792 GCA_035496715.1 Candidatus Eiseniibacteriota bacterium
TCGGATCACGGGAGGGGCGGTGATGCAGCTTCTCGGTTACGTGCTGATCGGCGTCGCGGGCGGGGTCTGCGGCGGGCTTCTGGGGATCGGCGGCGGCACCGTCGTGGTTCCGGCGCTGGTCTACTTCTACGGGATGACCCAGCACAAGGCGCAGGGCACCATCCTCGCGGCGTTCCTGCCGCCGGTCGCCCTCCTGGCGGCGATCAAGTACTACCGGGCCGGCAACGTCGACGTCGGCGGCGCGGCGCTCCTGGCCGCCGGGCTTTTCGCCGGAGGGTACTTCGGCGCCGCGCTCAGCCACACGATGTCGGATACCGTGCTCAAGAAAGTCTTCGGCGTTTTCCTTCTCTTCGTCTCCGCCAAACTCCTCCTCGGCAAATAACGGGCAAAAAAATAGAGGCGGCCGTTTTGCGGCCGCCTCTAAATTTCAGCGATTCTTTACGAGAGGTGCTTCGAGATCAGCTTCGTCATCTCGAACATCGAGACCTGCGACTTGCCGAAGATCGGCTTCAGCTTCGCGTCGGCGTTGATGTTGCGCTTGTTCTTCTTGTCCTGAAGGTCGTTCTTCTTGATGTATTCCCAGAGCTTCTTGACGACCTGCGTGCGCGGAAGACCCTTGGATCCGACGACCTCGGCGAGCTGGGCGCTCGGCTGCAAGGGTTTCATGAACGCTGCGTTCGCTTTTTTTGCTGCCACTGGTTAATCCCCCTGATTGAATTTTCCGTGAACGGTAAGTTTCAGCTCGTAAAGCCGTTTTGAGACTCTGATAGTTGTATCACAGCGCCTCTGAAAAGAGAAGAAAGAAAAAACTACGAGGGGAAATGCTATAATTCCGAACATGCCGACTCCCGCCGGATTGTACGTCCACGTGCCGTTCTGCGCGAAAAAATGCCACTACTGCGATTTCGTCACGGCGCCGGCCGGAGATCCTTCCGCGCACGCGGCCTACCTCTCGGCGCTCGCGCGCGAGGCTGCCGCGCGCTCGGAACGCTTCTCCTCGACGGAGTTCGAGACGCTGTACGTCGGCGGCGGCACGCCGTCGGCGCTGAGCGCCGACGAGGCCGAGGAGCTCTTCCGGACGCTGCGCCGGACGTTTCGCTTCCGCGACGGCGCCGAGGTCACGCTCGAGGCGAACCCCGGCGACGTCACGCCCGAGAAGGCCGTGCGGTACCGGAGCCTCGGCGTGACGCGCGTGTCCGTGGGCGCGCAGGTCTTCGACGACGCGGCGCTCGCCGCCTTGAACCGCGCGCACGGCGTTTCGGCGATCGGAGCGACGTTCGCCGCGCTGCGCGGCGCCGGGTTCGACAACGTGAGCCTCGACCTCATGCTGTCCCTGCCGGGCGCCACGCGGGCGTCGCTCGCGCGTTCGCTCGAGGCGGTCGCGGCGCTTTCCCCCGAGCACGTGTCGCTCTACGAGCTCGTGATCGAAGACCGGACGGTGTTCGGGCAGCGCCGCCGCGAGGGGCGGCTCCCGCTGCCGGACGAGGCTCTCCAGCTGGCGATGCTGGAAGAGGCGCGCGGATTCCTCAAGGCCCGCGGATGGCGGCATTACGAGCTGCTGAATTACGCGCGCCCGGGTTTCGAGTCGCGCCACAACCTGCTCTACTGGTCGAATTCCGATTACCTGGGCCTGGGGCCGGGGGCCTTTTCCTATTTCGACGGCCGGCGCTTCCGCACGGCGGACAGTCACTCGCTCTGGCTCGAGAAGGCGGCCCGCGGTGATTTCGAGGCGCTGGAGGAGGACCGCCTCGACGAGGAAAAAAAACAGATCGAGTCGCTTCTTTTGGCGCTCCGGCTCACCGAAGGCGCCGCGCTCGAGCGGTTCGACGGCGTGCTGCGGAAGCTCGCGCCGGGCGTCGAGTCGCTTTCGGAGAAGGGGCTCGTCGAGCGCGCCGGCGGGCGCCTGCGGCTCACCGCGCGGGGACAGCTCTTCGCCGAAACCGTCTTCGCGGAGCTTTCTTCGGTTTGAAGCGTTGTGCTAGAATCGAAGGATGAGCGACGAGGCGAAAGCCGAATTTGAGCGGGCGGTCGACCTTTTCGGCCAGGGCAAAAAGGAAGAGGCCGCCGCGGCGCTCCTGGCTCTCATCGGCCGCCGTCCCGATTACGCGGACGCCTACGAAACGCTCGGCATGGTTCTTTACAAGACGGGCCGGCTCGACGAGGCGATCGAGTGGACGGAGAAGCTCGCCGCCCTCAAGCCCGACGAGCCGATGGCGCACGTGAACCTGTCGGTGTTCTACATGAAGAAGGGGATGAAGGAGCGCGCCGAAGAGGAGAAGGCGAAGGCGACGGTGCTCCAGTTCTCCAGGGGAAAAAAGTGAAGAAAAAGCATTCGAAAAAACCGGTCCGTGTCGCGCTCGTGCAGACGGCCGCGACCGCCGACCCCTCCGCGAATCTCCGGAAGGCCGTCGCGCGCGTGAAACTCGCCGCCGCCGAGGGCGCGCGCATCATCTGCCTCCAGGAGCTCTTCCGCTCGGAGTATTTCTGCAAGACGGAGGACGTGAGGCACTTCGATCTGGCCGAGACGATCCCCGGCCCCAGCACCGAGGCGCTCTCGCGCGCCGCGCGCGCGTCGAAAGCCGTCGTCATCGCCTCGCTCTTCGAGAAGCGGGCGAGCGGGATCTACCACAACACCGCGGTCGTGTTCGACGCCGACGGGAAGCTCCTCGGAAAATACCGCAAGATGCACATCCCGGACGACCCGGGTTTCCATGAAAAATTCTATTTCGTGCCCGGAGACCTCGGCTTCCGCGTGTTCGAAACCCGCTACGCGAAAGTCGGCGTCCTGATCTGCTGGGACCAGTGGTTTCCGGAGGCCGCGCGCCTGACGGCGCTCGCCGGGGCCGAGATCCTTTTTTATCCCACGGCCATCGGCTGGAAGACCGGCCGCGACGAGGAGGCGGCGTCCTACCATTCGGCGTGGGAGGCCGTCCAGCGCGGGCACGCGATCGCCAACGGCGTGTACGTCGCCGCGGCCAACCGCGTCGGCCGCGAGGGCGACTTCAAGTACTGGGGCGGATCGTTCGTCGCGGATCCCTTCGGCGAGGTCCGTTACCGCGCCTCGAAAACGGACGAAGAGCTCCTGATCGCCGACTGCGACCTGGCCAAGATCGAGCAGACGCGCCGCGAATGGCCGTTCCTCCGGGACCGGCGCATCGACGCCTACGCGCCGATCACCTCGCGCGTCATCCGGCCGAAGGACTAGGGATCCCGCGCCGCTTGAGTTCCCGCACACCCTTCTCCCTGGGTTACCGCATGCCCGCCGAATGGGCGCCTCACGAGGCGACCTGGCTGACCTGGCCGAAGAACGGCATCACCTGGCCGGGAAAAATGCTGGCCGAGGTCGAATCGATCTACCTTGCGATGATGACCGCCCTTCTCGACCGGGAAAAAGTGCATCTCCTGGTCCCGGACGCGCGCGCCGTCGAGAAGGTGCTCGGGCTTCTTCCGCAGGCCAGGACCTCGAACCTCCTCTTCCACCGCGTCAACGCCGTCGACACCTGGATCCGCGACTACGGGCCGATCTTCGTGAAAGCCGGAACGAAGAAGGCCTTCACGAAATGGACGTTCAACGCCTGGGGCGGCAAGTACGCGGACCTGGCGCGCGACAACGGCGTGGTCGACAAGCTCGAGTGGCTCGGGAAATTCCGCCGCTTCGACGGGCGGATCGTCCTGGAGGGCGGCTCGATCGACATGGACGGCGAGGGGACCTGCCTGACGACCGAGCAGTGCCTGCTGAATAAAAACCGCAACCCGCGCCTTTCCCGGAAAGACCTCGAGAAATATCTTCATGACTTTCTCGGCGCCCGGAAGGTCCTCTGGCTGAAGGAGGGGATCGAGGGCGACGACACCGACGGGCACGTCGACGACATCACGCGCTTCTGCGGGCCGGCCACGGTCCTCACGGCGGTCGAGCCCGACCGCGCGGACGCCAATCACGCCTATCTCGACGAGAACCTGCGGATCCTCAAGGCTTCCCGCGACGCCCGCGGCCGGCGGCTCAAGGTGGTCGAGCTGCCGATGCCCGGGCGAGTCGGCCCGGCCCGGAAGGACACGCCGCGTCACAAGCGTCTGCCCGCCAGCTACGCCAATTTCTACATCGGCAACGGCGTCGTCCTCCTTCCCGTGTACAGCCACGCGAACGACCGCAAGGCCGAACGCGTCGTCCGCAAGGCCTTTCCGGGCCGGAAAGTGGTGCCGATCGAGTGCTCGGCGCTCGTTTACGGCCTGGGATCGATCCACTGCGTGACCCAGCAGGAACCCCGCTAAAAACCCGCCTTTCAAGTACGCTTAAATAAGCTTAAATTCGTTGGTTTTGGAGAGGGAAAAAAGCGCGACCCGCTGTTGACGCGGCCGAGGGCGTCATGTAGACTTTTTGCACCTAACTCCAACATACAATGAGACTTTTTAAAACAATTCCTTGAACGAGATCCGGTCGATTCGAACACAACGCTTTTCGCCGGCATTGAGGCTGCTTTCGCTGCTCGTCGCCGCGTCGTTCCTTCTGCAGGACGTGACCCTGGCGGCGACGCCCGA
This sequence comes from Candidatus Eiseniibacteriota bacterium, assembly GCA_035496715.1. GTDB lineage: Bacteria > Omnitrophota > Gorgyraeia > 2-02-FULL-51-18 > 2-02-FULL-51-18 > DATJEK01. The sequence continues at coordinate 4,537 of DATJEK010000083.1, forward strand.
TCTCTTTTCGCGCGACATCGCCCAGAACCCGACGCTTCTCAAGGTTTCCCCCCAGTTCGCCGAGATCAACGAAATCCACCGCGGTCAGCGGCCCCGTCTCATCATCCACATCCAGGACGCGCATACGAACCTGAGCGGACAGGAGAACCTCGCGAACGTCCTCGAGGAGCTGATCCGCCGGTACAAGCTGAAAACGATCTTCGTCGAGGGCGGAGACAAGGACAATTCGCTCGACTTCCTGCGTCCGCTGGCCCCGCTCGAGGTGCGCCGCCGCGTCGCGAAGAAGTACCTGATGAAGGGTGAGCTGAACGGCGAAGAGTACCTGAACCTCGCCTCCGACTACGAGATGGACCTGTGGGGCGTCGAGCAGACCGACCTCTACGAAAAAAATCTCAAAACCTACGCGGGCGTCGTCGAGAAGCGCGACCGCGTGATCGAGTATCTCGAGCAGGCGGGCAAGCGCCTGCAGAGCCTCAAGCGCCAGCTTTTCCCGAAAGACATCGTCGCGTTCGACGATTTCCTCGGGCAGTTCGAGAAGAAGGAAAAGGATTTCACCGAATACCACCGGCTCCTGACCGAGACGGCCCGCCGTTACGGCGTGCGCCTGGAGGACTATCCGGATTTCGTCGCGCTCGAGGACCTGCGCGCCAAGGAGGAAAAAGTCGATTTCCAGCTCGCCAACGACGAGCAGGAGAGGCTCATCCTCGCGCTCTTCCCGGACGAGCTCTCCCGCGCGGAGGCCCGCGAGCGGCTGTCGGCGCGCCTCGACCGCATCAAGTCCGAGTCGCACACCCCTCTTTCCTTTTATGAGTCGCTGATCGAGGAGGCCGGCAAGCGGGGCGTCCCGATGAAGGATTACCCGAACATCACGCGCTACGTCGAATACCTCAAGCTCTACGGCCGCGTCAACATGGAGCGGCTCCTCAAGGAAAACCGCCAGCTGGAAGAGGAGGTCTATCGCCGGGCGCTGACGGAAAAAGACGCCTACTATCTCCACGAGCTGTCGCTCCACCTGGCGAACCTGAAGACCCTTTTCTCGCTGCAGGCCTCCAAGGAGGATTTCCAGACCTACCAGGAGCGCCGCCGTCAGGCGCGGTTCCAGCCGATGGTGTTCCTCGCGTTCCTCAACAGCAAGCTGTACGACATGGGCAACGCCGGCGACCTCCTTCGTTTCCAGGCGCTCGTCGACGAGAACATCGCCGAGGTCGAAGGCTTCTACAACATGACCGAAGAGCGCGACGACGTCTTCCTGAGGAACGCGTTCAAGAAAATGGACGAGGAAAACGTCTCGGCGGCCGTCCTGATCACCGGCGGTTATCACACGCCCCATCTGAAAGAGCTCATGAAGCGCGAGGGGATCTCGTACGCGGTCCTGACGCCGAACATCACCGAAGAGACGAACCTGAAGCGTTACGAGGAGATCCTGCTGGGCCAGCTCGGCGAGGACAACCCTCTGCTCAAGAAAACCCGTCTGGTCTCCGGCACGAAGGAATCGGACGACTCGATCCGGTACACCTGGGCGCGCCAGAACTCGCCGGTGGCGAGCATCGTCGCGGACTTCGGCCAGAATCCCGCTCTCTTCCCGGCGCTCACCGCGCGCCGTCCGGTCGCGGCGCGGCTGGCCGGGGAGCTCAGGCTCTCCCGCGCCGTGTACGCGGACGCGTCGCTCGTCGGCAACCGCTCGTCGGCCGCCACCGTGCTCGAGCCCGCCGAAAACGCGCGTCTGACGGTCCGGACCTGGGCCGAGCGCGACTCCTCGCCGCTGACGCCCGAAGAGGCGCGCGTCTTCGAGACCGAGCGCGGCCGCCTGACCGATCCCGCCGCCTTCACGCTGACGCGGGCCGAGATCCGTTCCGTCAAACAGTCTTTTTACGACCGCTCGAGCGGCGTCATCCGCCTGCGCCTGGTGGTCGAAGGCAAAGACGGGAAAAAATATTTCATCGAGCTCTCCGGCGCCGACACGACGAGCATGGACCGCCTGAAGCAGATGATGCCCTCGCTCGCGGAGCTCGAAGCCCCCGGCGCCGCGTTCCAGATCTCGATGATCAACCAGGGCGACCTCGAAGGCAACTTCACGCTGACCTCGGACGGCAAGGCCTGGAAATTCTTCGGCGCCAGCGACGAGCCGTGGGCGTCCAAGACTCACCGCGCGCTCGTCGAATCCAGGGACGGACGCCACGCGGCCGGGACGATCCGCCTTGAGGGCCGCGCGGACGCGAACGAAATCCAGCGCGTCTACTTCACGCCGTTCGGGTCCGACCGCGAAACGGCGCTGAACCCGGCGGACACCGAATTCGTTTCCGCCGCCTACGCGCTCGTCTGGGGGGATACGCCGTCCGTCGAGCTCCTGCGCGACAACTATTCCCGCCGTTCGGACCTGAGGCACGTGTTCCGCTTCCCGTTCCTCGATGGCAACATCCTCTTTTACGACCAGCTCTCGACCTCCGAGAGCCGCCTCGCCGACGCGTACGCCGGCCGCCCGGTCGATCTGGACCGCCGCGGGCTCGACGCCGCGGCGCTGCAGAAGACGCTCGTCGACACCTACGGCTACCGCCTCAAGGCCTCGGCCGCGGAAGTGTCCGCGCCCGGCGATTTTTCCGTCTCGGGAGACGCGGTCCGCCTCGTGTTCCTCCCCGCGCGCTATCCGGTGAACGGCGTCGCCGTCGCCGCCGACGGCAAGCTCGCTTTCGTCAACATCGAGGGAGAGTCCGGCCGCCGCGGCGCCGACTATTGGAACCTCGCGGGATGGCTCGCCGGCGTTCTCGGATGGAAACCGGCCGCCTTTTTCGCGTTCGACAACGGGAAGGATCCTTCATGGATCGAGAAGCGGGACGGGAAATCCGTTCCGGTCTTCCAGGGACGGAACAGCGCGAACGCCGCTCTGTCGATCCTGTCGGGCGGCGCGCGCCTGGCGCAGTCCTCGGACGACGTGATGCGGCGGATCTCCGACGGCGTCGACGATCTCCTGCGCCACCCCGCGATCGGGGAGATCAGCGTCGGAGCCATCATCACCTATTACCTGCCGTCTTCCCAGTCGCGCAGCCTGCTGCCGGTCCTCAGGCCGCGCGTCGAGGCGCTTCTGGTTGCGAAGGGCTTTCTCGCCACGGCCGACCCGGACGTGTACCGGATCCCGGCGCCGAACGCGGGGGAAGACATCACCGCGAACCCGCCCGCGGACCGCGGCGCGCGGCTGGCGACGGTCGAAACGATCATGACCCGCATCACCGCGGACCTCGACCGGTTTTCCGGACGCTTCATGATGGACGAAGTGAGCGTGACCGGGATGATGGGTTTCTACGCGCCCGAGTCGGCGTCCTTTCGCGGAAACGACCGGGAAATCCTGAAGGCAAGGATCCAGAGTCTGCTGGCCGCACGCGGATTCACGCCGACCGGCGACCCCGACCTGTACCGCGTCCCGGGCGCCAAGCCCGCCGGCGCGAGGCTTTCCCTCCAGGAAGCGATCCGCGCGACGTCGGCCGTGGTCGCGGAGCAGACCGCCCTCAGCGAAGACGATCTCCGCCAGGCGATGGCGCTCGAGCCGATGGCGTTCTTCCTTTATAGAAGGACCCTCCTCGAGTCGGTGGGCAAGGCGATCGAAACCTATGCGGTCAGCGGCGACGCGGCCAACCTGCGCCGCGTGGTGCTGGGCGCCTACGCGCGCCTCCAGTACGGTGAGATCCTCGAATACGCCGACACCGGCGAGGCGTTCAACGCCGTCACCGACCGCTCCATGGCCGAGTCCTTCTACGGAACCACGCTGCGCGCCGGAGACCGGGACTACGCCGACGAATTTTACCGCTCGCTGGGACGTCTCCGGGACGCCGTCGCTCCGGGCCCGATGGACCCCGTCGAGGTCGCGCGCGCCGTCGCCGGCCAGGCTCTCTCCGCGATCGCGGCGTTCCAGACGGACTTTTCGGTGGGCGCCGAGCGTTTCGTGGACACCAACAGGATCGGTTTCGATCTGGACGAGTTCGGCCGTTTCACCGGCGTCCTCTCGCGTTTCGAAGACGCGCTCATGAATTTTTTCACGAACACGGATTCCGCCGATGCGGTCCGTTACCTGGCGCTGCTGGGCCAGGCCATCGACACGTTCAATCAGGACGTCGCGCCGTTTTACGCGGGGATCGCCCGGGACAACGCGCTGGGCACCTCGACGATCGTGCAGTTTTCACATTCGCTGCAGATCACCTGGACGCTCGCGGCGATGGCCGGCAACCGCCTCGAGCGCGGTCCGGACGGCGCCCGCCTGGCCGACG
>DATJEK010000084.1:0-5409 GCA_035496715.1 Candidatus Eiseniibacteriota bacterium
CGGCTCCGCCGTACCGCCTGCCCTCGCTCGACCTGCTGCAAGCTTCGCCGCCGATCGATTCGACGAACCTGAAGGCCAACCTCGAAGAAAGCTCGCGCGTTCTGGAAAACACGCTGATGGATTTCGGCGTCGACGCCAAGGTGGTCGAAGTGGAGCAGGGGCCCACGATCACCCGTTACGAGCTCCAACCGGCCGCGGGCGTCAAGGTCCAGAAAGTCACCTCGCTCGAGAACGACATCGCGCTGGCGATGCGCGCGCACAGCGTCCGCATCGTGGCGCCGATCCCCGGCAAGTCGCGCATCGGCATCGAGGTCCCCAATGCCGCCGCCGCGACCGTCTACATCAAGGAAGTCCTGTCGTCGGCCGAGTACCAGAACGAAAAATCAAAAATTCCGATCGTCATCGGCAAGGACACGGCCGGCGCGCCGCTGGTCTGCAATCTGGCCGACATGCCGCATCTTCTGATCGCCGGTGCGACGAACACCGGCAAGTCGGTCTGCGTGAACAGCATTATCACGAGCATCCTGTTCCGCTCGACCCCGGACGAGGTGCGCTTCCTGATGATCGACCCGAAGATGGTGGAGCTGCACTTCTACAACGACCTGCCGCACCTGATCTGCCCGGTCATCATCGACAAGTCGAAGGCGCCCGGCGCGCTCGCGTGGCTGATCGGCGAGATGGAGCGGCGGTACACGGTCTTCAACAAGGTCGGCGCGAAGAACATCGCCGCTTTCAACGAGAAGGTCGAGAAAAAGGAGATCCGGCCCGAGACGCTGATCCACAACAACGTCGAGAACGACGTGCCGGTGATCGTGAAGAAGATCCCCTACATTCTGCTCGTCATCGACGAGCTCGCGGACCTCATGCTCGCGTCGGCCAACGAGGTCGAGACGGCGATCACGCGCCTGGCCCAGCTGGCGCGCGCGGTCGGCATCCACATGATCCTCGCGACCCAGCGCCCGTCGGTGGACATCATCACCGGCGTGATCAAGGCCAATTTTCCCGCGCGCATCGCGTTCCAGGTGGCGTCCAAGGTCGACTCGCGCACCATCCTCGACGAGAACGGCGCCGACAAGCTGCTGGGCCGGGGCGACCTGCTGCTCATGGACCCCCGCAAATCGAAGCTGATCCGCGCGCAGGGCGCCTGGGTGCAGGACGCGGAGATCGACAAGATCACGACGTTCATCAAGGCCCAGCGCAAGCCCGTGTTCCAGGAAGGCATCATCCAGCAGGGCGGCGGCCTCAAGGGCGGGCCGCAGGGCGACTTCAAACGCGATGAGGTCTACGACGAAGCCAAGCGGGTCGTGATCGAGAGCGGGCAGGCCTCGGTTTCGATGATCCAGCGCCGGCTCGGCCTCGGGTACACGCGCGCCGCCCGCCTCATGGACATGATGGAAGAGGACGGCGTGGTCGGCCCCTATCGCGGCTCCAAGCCGCGCGAGATCCTCGTCGAGGGTCCGAAGCAGGCGGCCGAGGAGGAAAAAGCGTGACTGCGACGATCGGCGGCACGCTGAAGGACGCCCGGACCAAGCAGTCGTTGTCGCTGGAAGACGTGCACGCGAAGCTCAAGATCCATCCGCGCGTGCTGCAGCTCCTGGAAGACGACAAGTTCGAGAAGCTGCCGAGCCCTCTTTTCGTGAAGAGTTTCCTGAAAAGCTACGCGGAATTTCTGAACGTCGACCCGAAGGGGCTGCTTCAGTCCTACGAGAAGACCGAGCGCAAGGAGCCGGAACAGAGCATCTTCATCCGGCCGGCCGAGTACCGGGACACCCCGGCGGCCATCGACAAGAAGTTCCTGCTGATCCCCGCCGCGGCGCTGGGGATCGTGGTCGCCGGCGCGGCGCTTTTCTTCGGCGTCCGGGCGGCGACCGAGCTGATCCCCAAATTGAAGCTTCCGGCCCGCGCGCCGGCCGCGCGGGCCGCCGCGCGCAAGCCTTCCGAGCCGGCGAAGCCGGCGCGGCAGGAGGCCGTCCGGGCGGACGCGGACACCTGGCTGCGCAGCGCGGAGCAGGGTAATTTTCCCGCGATCAAAAAGTCGGTCCCGCTCGAGCTCAAGGTGACGGGCGTCGACAACGTCTGGCTCCGGGTCACCTGCGACGGCAAGATCGCTTTTCAGTCGATCCTGAAGCGCGGGACCTCCGGTTCCTGGCAGGCGAAAGAGACGATCGAGATCTGGACCGGCAATTCCTCCAACATGGCGCTCAGCTTGAACGGGACCAGCCTGGGCTCGCCCGGCAAGGGCGTGGTCAAAAAGCTCCAGATCAGCCACCGCGGCGTCAAGATCGCGGCCTGAAGCCCCCAATTTTTTTTCCACGCTTCTTAAAGATTTTAAACAGGGAGTTCCCATGAAAGTCGGACTGGTCAGCCTCGGCTGCGCGCGAACGCTCGTCGATTCGGAAGTGGCCCTCGGCGCGCTGAAGAAGAGCGGCTACGAGATCGTTTCGGACATCCGCAAGGCGGACGTCGCGGTCGTCAACACCTGCGGGTTCATCGAGGAGGCCAAGGTCGAATCGATCGAGGCCATCCTGCGCCTGTGCGAGATGAAGAAAAAGGGGAAGTTGGCGGCCGTCGTCGTCCTGGGCTGCCTCGCGCAGCGGCACGGCGAGGAGCTCCGGAAGGAGATCGGCGACGAGGTGGACGCGATCATCGGAACGGACTCGTTCGAAGCCCTTCCGAAGCTGCTCGATCCGCTGAAGAACCGGGAGAAGGTCTACCTGGTGAAGGAGAAGCCGCGTTACCTGCTGAACGAGGATTCCCCCCGGTTCCGCCTGACGCCGGAGCACTTCGCCTACGTCAAGATTTCGGAGGGCTGCATCAACGCCTGCTCGTACTGCGTGATTCCGCGGATGAAGGGGGCCCACCGTTCGCGCACGATCGATTCCATCCTCGCCGAAATCGAGCGGCAGAGCGCCGAAAGGCGCCTGTCGGAAGTGAACCTGATCGGCCAGGACACGGCGGCGTTCGGCTGGGACGCGGACCGCACGTTCCAGCTCCCCAAACTCCTGCGCGCGATCCAGGCCCAGGGCCGCGTCCCCTGGGTGAGGCTCCTGTACGCGCACCCGGGCCATGTCACCGAAGAGCTGATCGACGCGATGGCCGAAAGCCCCTCGATCTGCAAATACGTCGATTTCCCGATCGAGCACAGCCACGACGACATGCTGAAGCGCATGAACCGCGGCGTCACGCGGGAGAAGATGGTCTGGGGCCTCGAAACGATGCGCCGCCGCATGCCGTCGGTCAGCGTACGGACGACGGTGATCGTCGGGTTCCCCGGCGAGACGGAGGACGAATTCCGCGACCTGATGGCGTTTCTGCGCGAGGCGCGCTTCGAGCGGCTGGGCGCGTTCCAGTATTCGGACGAAGAGGGCGCCCGCTCGGCCGGGATGGGGGACAAGATCGCCCCCGAGCTCAAGAAGGAGCGGTTCGACGCGGTCATGGCCCAGCAGAGGGACATCTCGCTCGAGCTGAACGAGGCCCTCGTCGGCCGTCGCATCGAAGTCCTGATCGACGAGGCCGACGCGAGGGAGAAGGGCGTGTATTACGGCCGCAGCCACGCGGACGCCCCCGAGGTGGACTGCCAGGTGACGGTCCGGTCGGCGAAGCCCCTTTCCCCGGGCGATTTCGTGACCGCGGAGGTCACGGACGCGCTCGAATACGACCTTTTGGCGAAGGCCTCTCCGTGAACATCCCCAACCAGCTGACCTGCATCAGGATCGTGCTGGCCGGCGTGTTCATGTGGCTCGTCGCGTCGCCCGGCGCGGTCTGCAAGACGCTGGCGCTCTTGACCTTTCTCGCGGCGACGCTGACCGACTATTTCGACGGCCGCATCGCGCGCAGCCGGGGTCAGATCACCCAGTTCGGAAAGCTGATGGACCCGATCGCGGACAAGCTCCTGACCTTTTCGGCCTTTATCATGTTCGTTCAGATGGGCCTGGTCCCGGCCTGGTCGGTGGCGCTGATCGTGGTGCGCGACCTGGCGGTCACGGGCGCGCGGCTCATGATGCCGCACTCCGGCCGCGTCGCGGCGGACTCCAGCGGAAAACAGAAGACCGTGATCCAGTTCGCCTTCATCGTCGGCGTGCTCCTCTTCGTCTCGCTGAGGGAGTGGCCGGGCTGGCAGGCGGGCTGGAATGCGCCGGTCCTCGGATTCGTCCACGGCGCGATGCTCTTCGTCGTCGCCGTCACGCTCTGGAGCGGAGCGCTTTACCTGGCCAAAAACCGGGATTTTTTCGAGAAAAGCTCGGCCTGATTTTCACCGGACGCGGCACCGCCCGTCCGGTTCCCCGCAGACGCCGTCCCGCACCCCGCGGGACGCATCCTGACCCAAGGCAGTCGATCGGTTTTTCATCCAACAACGGAGGAGAAAACCATGCGCATCCTGGTCGTGGAAGACGAAGAGAAGATCGCCAGTTTCATCAAGCGGGGGCTCAAGGAAGAGGGCTATGCGGTCGACGTTTCGAAGGACGGCGAGGACGGGCATTTTCTCGCGACCACCAACGAATACGACCTCATGATCCTCGACCTGATGATCCCGAAGATCGACGGGCTCACGCTCTGCAGAAAGCTGCGTGACACGAAGATGAACGCGCCCGTGATCATGCTCACCGCCAAGGACGACGTGAAGTCCAAGGTCTCGGGGCTCGACGCGGGCGCCGACGACTACGTCACGAAGCCGTTTGCGTTCGAGGAGCTCCTGGCGAGGATCCGGGCGCTGCTGCGGAAAAAGAAGGAGGGTCAGGCGTCGACGAAGCTGCAGGTGGCGGACGTCACGCTCGACCTCCTGAACCACAAGGTCGAGCGGGCGGGCAAGGAGATCGCGCTGACCGCCAAGGAGTACGCCCTGCTCGAATACCTGATGCGCAACGCCGGCACGATCGTCACGCGGACGATGATCTCGGAGCACGTCTGGGACATCCATTTCGACGTGTCGACGAACGTGATCGACGTCTACATCAACTACCTGCGCACGAAGATCGACGGCGGGCACAAGAAGAAGCTGATCCAGACCGTGCGCGGCAGGGGGTACATCTTCCAGGCCTGACGTCCGGGAGACGCGCATGTTCTTCAAATCGATCCGTTTCAAGATCATCCTGCTGTACATGCTGATGTCGGCCGGCACGCTGACCCTGTTCAGCGTGCTGCTGCATCGCAATTTCCGCGACGGCCTCCTGGAGAACGTCGATACGCTGCTGAAACTGAAGGCCGCGGGCATCGTCAGTTCTATCGACGCCTACTGGGAGGCCGAGCGCTCGGAATTGACGCGCTCGCAGGCGATGTCCAACGTGTTCACGAAGTCGAACACGGCGGCCTTCATGAAGATCGCCGACCGCTGGATCAAGGACAAGTCGAACGATCCGGACATGATCAACATCGTCGTCCACATCTTCGACGCGCAGGGATAGCTTCCTC
>DATJEK010000085.1:0-6105 GCA_035496715.1 Candidatus Eiseniibacteriota bacterium
CAATTGATCTTTCATGGCTACACGAAGTTGCCAATCAGGCGTTATCCTCAATTTTGGATCGCTACGCCGCACATTTTCGATCATCTCTTGATGTCTCTGTATATCGAATAAATGATTTATCAACGTTTCCAAACGATTTTGATCATAACCGTCTTTCCTTGCCGCTAATAATGATCTCTCAATGATTTCCTCTCCCGACAAAGCGTTTGGCAAATTTCCAACTCTAGCTCGAAGCATAACTATCATGTCCACAAGTAATTCGGGTCTAATGCCCAGAGTTTTTTCAGTTTCAGTAATTTCCATAAGAAACTTTTTGAGAGGTGTTCTAAAGAGAATGTCTTTCATATCCGAATCTGTTAGAAGCAGACCGCTTTTGCATGCCACTTCTTCGGATAGAAGGTCTAGGAAGTATCTTTTATCCGCCCATATTCTCATTTAGAATTCCCTTAAGGATTTAGAGTAATACAGATCTGGTGGCACGGCAGGGTAAGCCTTAAACTGCTTTGAAACCGCGGATCTTCTGGATGATCGTCAGGAGAGTCACGTCCGGCGTCGAGGCGCCGGAGGTGATGCCGATTTGACTGAAGGACTCTTTGAACCAGCCGCGCGTGACCTTGGCGGCGCCGGTGCGGGGGTCGCGGGCGCGGATCTCGTCGGCGGAGACGATGTCGTCGGCCGACTCGATGTGAAAGGACGGCGGGGCGGCGCTGCCCGCGCGGTCGGCGATCTCGGCCAGGTGGCTCGTGTTGGAGCTGTTGAATCCGCCGACGATGAGGAGGAGGTCGAGTCTCTTCTCTAAAAGGTGCCGCAGCGCGTCCTGCCGGTCCTGGGTCGCGCCGCAGATCGTGTCGAACGATTTGAAGCGCTCGCGCGTGGCCTCCTCGCCGAAGCGCTCGGTGAACGCCCGCCGGAGCATGTTCTGGATCTCGAGCGACTCCCCTTTCAGCATCGTCGTCTGGTTGGCCATCCCCATCTTGCAGGTCGCCGTGTCGAGCCGGAAGCCCGGCAGCGTCGCGCCGGGATAGCTCCGGAGGAAGACGTCCGCCTCGAGGCGGCCGGCGACCACCGCGGCGAGCTCCTCGGCTTCCTTCATGTTTTCGATCGCGATGTAGGAGCCCCCCTCCTTCACGGCCTGGGAGAGCGTGGCCCGGGTCTCCTCGTGGTTGCGCTTGCCGTGCATGATCGTGATGAAGCCGTTTTTCGCGTAGCCCTCGACGCGCTTCCAGACGTTGATGATCGCCCCGCAGGTCGAGTCGACGACGGTGACCCCGCGCTCGCGAAGGCGATCGAGGTCGCGGAAGTCCGTGCCGAAGGCCGACACCACGACCACGTCGCCGGGCTGGAGGGCGCCGCAGACGAGCAGGTTCTGGGCGTCGCGCTTCAGGTACTCGACGCCCTTTTCCTTCAATTTTCCGTTGATGTAGGGATTGTGGATCAGCTGGTCGGTGAGGAAGATGCGCCGGCCCCGGAAGCGCTCGCAGGTCTCGAAGACCATGTCGATCGCCTTGTCCACGCCGTAGCAGAAGCCGAAGTGCTCGGGAAAATGGAACGCCACCCCGCCGAAGTCCCAGACTCCCCCCGTCTCGCGGATCGCCGAGATGGAGGCCGCCTCGTAGTTTTCGTGGTGGTGCTTGAAGCCTTCCCCGAACTCGGAGAGCTTTTTGATGACGTTTTCCATGGGAGGCTATTTTAACAGGCCCGGAGGGGCGGCACAACCACCCTCTCGGGAGCTTCCTAACCCTTTAGGAAGAAAAGGTTTGGCCTTGTTGTTTTCAATTCTCCGGCGGCTTATGCTATAATGGTTTTCCCTAAAAAGGACAAACTGATGCCTCCCGCGAGAACCGTAGAAGACATTCTGAAAGAGACCAAGATCCACCAGATCCTCCGGCCCAAGCTCGTGATGACCCTCCCCTCGACCCCCGTCAAGGACGTGCTGGCCCTCATGCAGGCCGAACGGGCCGGATACGCGGTGATCGCCGACGAGCATTCGAAGGTCGTCGGCATGTTCACCGAGCGCGAAGTCCTGATGAACGTGATGAAAAAAGGCGTCGCGATGGCGGACCCCGTTTCGAAGTACATGCGAAAAGACGTCCACACGCTCACCAAGGGCGACACCGTGGGCGCGGCGCTGCAGGCGATGAACGATTTCGGCATCCGCCACATCCCGCTCGTCGACGAGTTCAGCCAGGTCTGCGGGATCCTCTCGATCCGCACGATCGTCACCTTTTTGTCGGAACTTTTCCCAACCGAAGTGTTCAACATCCCCCCGAGGCCGCAGATCCCGCAGACGGCCGAGGGCGGTTAAGGAGTCCCAGTGCCCGCTCAGACCCAGGAACTCGAATCCGTCACGATCCGCATCGCCGGCGACTCCGGCGACGGCATGCAGCTCACCGGCGACCAGCTGACGGACACCTCCGCCCTCATGGGCAACGACATCGCCACGCTTCCGGACTTCCCGGCCGAGATCCGCGCGCCGCAGGGGACGCTTCCCGGCGTGTCGAGCTTCCAGATCCAGTTTTCCAAGAACGAGGTCTACACGGCCGGCGACGCGCCGGACGTGCTGGTCGTGATGAACCCGGCCGCCCTCAAGGTGAACCTGCGAGACCTCCAGAAGGGGGGACTCCTCGTCGTGAACACCGACTCTTTCAACGCGGACAACCTCAAGAAGGCCGGCTGGGCCGCGAATCCGCTCGAGGACACCTCGCTGCGGGACTACGCGCTCCTCAAGGTCCCCTTTTCTTCGCTCACGAAGAACGCGCTCGCCGATTCGAAGCTCAAGGCATCCGAGATCGACCGGTGCAAAAATTATTTCGCGCTCGGCCTCCTCTTCTGGATGTACGGCCGCACGCTCGACCACACGATCCAGTGGACCAAGGACAAGTTCGCCAAGAAACCGGAGTTCGCCGAGGCCAACATCATGGCCCTCAAGGCCGGCTTCAACTACGGCGACATCACCGAGACCGCGCCTTCGCGTTACATGATCAAGAAGGCCGAGATCGCGCCGGGCACCTACCGGAAGATCACCGGCAACGAGGCGACCGCGCTCGGCATCGTGGCGGCCGCCCAGCTGACCGGCAAGGACATCCTCTTCTCGGGCTACCCGATCACGCCGGCCAGCGACATCCTCCACCAGCTCTCGCACCGGAAGAACTTCCGCGTGAAGACGCTGCAGGCCGAGGACGAGATCGCCGCCTGCGGGGCGGCGCTCGGAGCGGCGTTCGGCGGGCAGATCGGCATCACGGCCACGAGCGGCCCCGGCGTCTGTCTCAAGTCCGAGATGATCAACCTCGCGCTCATGGTGGAGCTGCCGCTGGTCATCCTCAACATCCAGCGCGGCGGCCCCTCGACGGGCCTGCCCACGAAGACCGAGCAGTCGGACCTCCTTCAATGCATGTACGGCCGGAACGGCGACTCGCCCGTGGTCATCGTCGCCGCCTCGACGCCTTCCAACTGCTTCGACTACCTGATCGAGGCCGTGCGGCTGGCGGTGAAGTACATGACTCCGGTCTTCTTCCTCTCGGACGGCTACCTCGCCAACGGCGCCGAGCCCTGGAAGCTCCCGGACGTCGACAAGCTCCGGAAGATCGAGATCCATCACCCGGCGCGCACGGAAAACGGCGGCCCGTTCCTGCCGTTCGTGCGCGACGAGAAGACGCTGGCCCGCCCCTGGGCCGTCCCCGGCACGCCGGGGCTCGAGCACCGCATCGGCGGCATCGAAAAAGCCGACAAGAGCGGCAACGTCAGCTACGACCCCGAAAACCACCACCGCATGACCGAGCTGCGGCGCGAGAAGGTCCGCCGCATCGCCGACGACATCCCGCCGGCCGAAGTCTTCGGCGAGAAAAAAGGGAAGCTCCTGGTCCTCGGCTGGGGCGGCACCTACGGCACGATCCACGCGGCCGTCGACGAAATGCAGAAAGAAGGGAAAAAAGTTTCCGCCTGCCACCTGAACCACCTGAACCCGTTCCCCAAGAACCTCGGCGAGGTCCTGAGGAGTTTCGAGACCGTGCTGATCCCCGAGATCAACATGGGCCAGCTCCTCGTCCTCATCCGCGCCGAATTCGAAGGCGTTCGCGCGGTCGGCTACAACCGCGTGACCGGCCAGCCCTTTAAAATCCGGGACATCCGGAAGAAAGTCGAGTCGATGCTATGACGCCCCCCGAAACCGCGGCCCCCGTCGAGGGCGCCAAACCGCACTACACGAAAGACGACTTCGTCTCCGGCCAGGACGTGCGCTGGTGCCCCGGCTGCGGCGACTACGCGATCCTCTCGGTGATGCAGAAGACGCTCGCCGACTTCACGACGACGACCCGCGAGAACCACGTGTTCATCTCGGGCATCGGCTGCTCGAGCCGCTTTCCGTACTACATGAACACCTACGGCTTCCACACGGTCCACGGCCGCGCCCCCTCGATCGCGACGGGCCTCAAGTGCGCGAGGCCGGACCTCACGGTCTGGGTGATCACCGGCGACGGCGACGGCCTCTCGATCGGCGGCAACCACCTCATCCACGCGCTTCGCCGCAACATCGACCTCAACATCATCCTCGTGAACAACCAGATCTACGGCCTCACGAAGGGCCAGTACTCCCCCACCTCGGAAAAGGGCAAGATCTCCAAGTCCACGCCGTTCGGGTCGATCGACTACCCGATCAATCCGCTCTGCATCGCGATCGCGGCCGAAGCGACGTTCGTGGCGCGCACCGTCGACTCCGATCCGCGGCACATGGGCCAGACGCTCGCCAAGGCGATGGCGCACAAGGGAGTCTCGTTCGTGGAGATCTACCAGAACTGCATCATCTTCAACAAGGACACGTTCCAGCCGATCGTCGGCCGCGAACACCGCGAAGACCGCGCGCTTTATCTCGAACACGGCAAGCCGCTGATCTTCGGGAAAAACCGCGACAAGGGCATCCGCGTGAACGGCCTGGGGACCGAGATCGTCGACCTCGCCGCGCATCCCGACCAGGCCGCGAGCCTCTTCGTGCACGACGAGTCGAACCCGTCGCCCAGCTACGCTTACCTCCTGACCCAGATGGAGTACCCCGAGATGCCGGTCCCGTTCGGCGTCTTCCGTTCGATCGAGAAGCCGACCTATGACGACATGATGAACGATCAGGTGAAGGCGGCGGTCGAGAAGAAGGGCGCGGGAAACCTGAAGGACATCCTGTACGACGAATCCTGGACGGTCGGGGGAGGAAAATAAGATGGCCACCGCCAAATGCCCCTACTGCGGCTACGAAAACATCATCGGCAGCGACCATTGCGGCAAGTGCCTGCACTCGTTCATGCAGAAGGACGTGCCCCAGCCGACGAAGGAAAAGCTCCAGAAGCTCATCATGACCGAGCGCGTCGCGGACTTCATCTCGAAGATCCCGCCGATCCTCGTCTCGCCCAAGACGTCGGTGCAGGAAGTGATCGAGCGCATGCAGGCCAACCCGACGAAGGGCTGCGTGCTCGTGGTCGACGAAAAGGGCTCCCTCGTCGGCATCGCGTCGATCCGCGACATCCTGCTCAAGGTCGCCGGCATCGCGCGAGACCCGTCGGCCTGGCCGGTCGAGCGCATCATGACCCCCAAGCCCGAATCGCTCGACAAGGACGCGCCGCTGTCGTTCGCCCTGAACAAGATGTCGATCGGGAAGTTCCGGCACGTCCCGGTGCTGGACGCCGGCAAGCCGATCGGCGTCGTCTCGACGCGCGATCTTATCGAGTATCTGACCCGGAAGAAATAAACCGGTTGTAGAGTCCGGCCTTCCGCAGGAGTTCCTGGGACTTCTCGCCCATCGCGTCGGCCTCCTCGTCCCTCCCCGTCTCGTGCAGGAGAACCGCGTAGTTGTTGTACGGGTAGGGATCCTCCGGCTGGGCCGCGATCGCCTTCAAGTACGTCTTCTCCGCGTTTTCCGGATCCCCCTTGTACTGGTAATAGATCGCCAGGCGGTCGTAATTCGTCGAGGTGAAATCCGCCAGGATCGGCCGGTAGGCGAACGGCACGAGCGCCGCGGCGGCGGCCGCGGTGACCGCGAGCCCGGCCACCCTCCGGGCGCGCGCCAGCTCCCAGAGCCCGACCACGCCCGCCCCCGCGAACACCGCCAGGAAGGGCACGAGC
>DATJEK010000086.1:0-4610 GCA_035496715.1 Candidatus Eiseniibacteriota bacterium
CGCGGCGCCACAGGATGGAGTCGCGGTCGATCTTCAGCGCGTTGCCGTGATGGATGTGGTTTTCGAGGACCGCGGCGAGCAGGTTGTGCGCGGTTTCGACGGCGTGGAAGTCGCCGGTGAAATGCAGGTTGATGTCCTCCATCGGCAGGACCTGCGCGAACCCGCCGCCGGTGGCGCCGCCCTTGTAGCCGAAGATCGGGGCGAGCGAAGGCTGGCGGATGCAGAGCATGACGCTTTTTTTGAGGACGCCGAGCGCCTGGGTCAGGCCGATGCTGACGCAGGTCTTGCCGTCGCCTTCACGGGTCGGCGTCATCGAGGTGACGCAGATGAGCTTGCCGTTGGGGCGCGTGGAGCGGCGCTCGAGCGCCTTCAGCGACACCTTGGCCTTGTAGCTGCCGAAGACCTCGAGCTCGTCGGCCTTGATGCCCGCCTTGTTGGCGACCGCGTAGATCTGGAGCGGCTTGGCCTTGTAGTTGATCTCGAGGGTGGAGGGCGAGAGGACGCGGCTCAAAAGAGGCCTACTTCCCCATTCCGACGCGCTGCGCCTGCTGGAAGACCTTGCCTTCGCTCTTGATCGCCGGCGCGATCACCAGCTCCGTCTGCTGGAGCTCGCGGATCGTCATGGCGCCCACGTTGCCCATGCAGGTCTGGAGCGCGCCCATCAGGTTCTGCGAGCCGTCGTCGAGCGTCGCGGGCCCGAAGAGGATCTCCTCGAGCGTGCCGGTCGTGCCGACCCGGATCCGCGTGCCGCGCGGAAGGTTCGCGTGCGGCGTGGCCATGCCCCAGTGGGTGCCGCCGCCGGGCGCTTCCTTGGTGCGGGCGAACGCCGAGCCGACCATGACCGCGTCGGAGCCGCAGGCGAACGCCTTGCAGATGTCGCCGCCGGTGGACATGCCGCCGTCGCCGATGATCGGGACGTACACGCCGTGCCGCTTGTAGTATTCGTCGCGGGCCGCGGCCGCGTCGCAGATGGCCGTGACCTGCGGGACGCCGAGGCCGAGCACTCCGCGCGAAGTGCAGGCCGCGCCGGGGCCGATGCCGATGAGGAGTCCCGCGACGCCGGTCGACATGAGCTCGAGCGTGGTCTCGTACGTCACGCAGTTGCCGATGATGACGGGGATCTTCATCGTCTTGCAGAATTTATGGAAATCGAGCGTCTTGTACTCGCTGGAAATGTGGCGCACCGTCGTCACCGTCGACTGGACGATGAAGATGTCCGCGCCGGCGTCTTGGGCGAGCTTGCCGAAGCGCTCGGCGCGCTGGGGGATCGCCGAGACGCAGGCCGTGCCGCCCTTCTTCTTGATTTCGCGCACGCGCTTGGCGACGAGCTTCTCCTGGACGGGCTGGCGGTAGACCTGCTGGATGAGAACGCCGGACTGCTCGGGAGTGGCCTCGGCGATCTTCTTCAGCACCTCGGAGGGGTTCTCGTAGCGGGTCTGGACGCCTTCCAGGTTGAGGGCCGCGATGCCGCCCATCTTGGACATCTTGACCGCGAAATTGACGTCGACGACGCCGTCCATCGCCGAGGCGATGATGGGCACGCGGAACTTGCGCTTGCCGACCTGCCAGGTCGTGTCCACTTCGTTGGGGTTGATCGTCACGTTCCCCGGAACCAGCGCGATCTCGTCGAACCCGTAACTCCGCCTCGCCTTGCGACCCCGCCCCAGCCAAAATCCCATTTCCGGTTCCCCCTCTTAAGGTTGATTAAAAATCCTGTTTGGCCTTGTCGTCCGATTCCTGAAGCACGGGCCCCGTCACGTTCGTCGCCGCGTCGAACGTGCCGCTGACGACGTCGTGGGCCGGCGTGATCGGCTTGGTGACGGTCTTCGCCACCTCGCCGGTGCCGACGAGCACGTCCTGGACCACGCGCCCCATGCCCGCCTTCTCCTCGGGCTCGGCCACGCCGGTCTTCTCGAGCTTTTCGATCTTCACGTCCCCGTTGGTCTCGGTGATGCTGAAATTGACGAGGTCCCGCGGCGTGAAGCCCTTCAGGACGTCCGGCCGGGCCACGAAGAACTCGGTCTCCTCGTCGCCCGCGAACCCCTTGATCGCGCGGTGCTTGATCGTCACGCGGCCGTAGAGCGGGTCGACGCTCGTGATCATACCCTTGCCGTCGAAGGTGGAGGTCTTGGACCACGCCGGCGCCGCGGCCAGCGTCAGAAGAGAAACGACGATCAGAAAAACGGTTTTTTTCATTGTTTGGAAGGCTCCCGTCGCGTGTCTTTATCCCAGAAGAATGAATCCCTTAGATGAGCTTCGTATTCTAACAAAATCCTCCCGGAACGGGCAACAAAAAACCCGGCCTCCTGGGTCGCAGGAGACCGGGTTTCTTGGATGACGGCTTCTTGTTTAGTACATACCTCCGCCCATGCCGCCCATTCCGCCGGGAGGCATCGGGGGACCGCCGGCCGGCTTCTCTTCCGGCAGGTCGGTGATCAGGGACTCGGTCGTGAGGAGCAGGGCCGAGATCGAGGCCGCGTTCTGCAGCGCGGTGCGGGTGACCTTGGTCGGGTCGATGACGCCGGCCGCGACGAGATCCTCGTACTTGCCGCTGTCGGCGTTGTAGCCGAAGGCGTCCTTGTACTCGTTCTTCACCTTGTCGACGACCACCTCGCCCACCTGACCCGCGTTGCGGGCGATGTGCTTGAGGGGCTCCTCGATGGCGGTCCGGACGATCTTGACGCCGATCATCTCGTCGCCTTCCACGTCCAGCTTGTCGAGCCCTTTGACGCAGCGCAGGAGCGCCACGCCGCCGCCCGGAACGATGCCCTCTTCGACGGCCGCGCGGGTCGCGTGCAGCGCGTCTTCGACGCGGGCCTTCTTTTCCTTCATCTCGGTCTCGGTGGCCGCGCCGACATTGATGACGGCAACGCCTCCGGCGAGCTTGGCCAGACGTTCCTGGAGCTTTTCCTTGTCGTAGTCCGAATCGGACTCCTCGATCTGCTTCTTGATCGTCGAGATGCGGCCGTTGATGTCGGTGGACTTGCCGGCACCCTCGATGATCGTGGTGTTTTCCTTGTCGACGGTCACGCGCTTGGCGCGGCCGAGATCCTGCGGCTGGACGTTCTCGAGCTTGATGCCGAGGTCTTCGGTGATGGCCTTGCCGCCGGTCAGCACGGCGATGTCGCCGAGCATTTCCTTGCGGCGGTCGCCGTAACCCGGCGCCTTGACCGCGCAGACCTGCAGCGTGCCGCGGAGCTTGTTCACGACGAGCGTCGCGAGGGCTTCGCCGTCGGTCTCCTCGGAGATGATGAGGAGGGGCTTGCCGGCCTTGGCGATTTTCTCCAGGATCGGCAGGAGGTCCTTCATCGACGAGATCTTCTTCTCATGGATGAGGATGTAGGCGTCCTCGAGGACGACCTCCATGTGGTCGGGATCGGTCACGAAGTAGGGCGAAAGATAGCCCTGGTCGAACTGCATGCCCTCGACGACCTCGAGCGTGGTCTTCGTGGACTTGGCCTCTTCGACCGTGATAACGCCGTCCTTGCCGACCTTCTCCATCGCGTCGGCGATCAGGTCGCCGATCTCGGAGTCGTTGTTCGCGGCGATGCGCGCGACCTGGGCGATCTCCTTCTTGCCCTTGACGGGTTTGGAGAGCTTCTTGAGGTTCGACACGATTTCCTCGACGGCCCGCTCGATGCCGCGCTTCAGCGACATCGGGTTGGAGCCGGCGGTGACCTGCTTCAGGCCCTCGCGGAAGATCGCTTCGGCGAGAACCGTGGCGGTCGTGGTGCCGTCGCCGGCGTTGTCGCTCGTCTTCGAGGCGACTTCCTTGACCATCTCAGCGCCCATGTTCTCGTACGGATCCTTGAGCTCGATCTCCTTGGCGACGGTGACGCCGTCCTTGGTGATCGTCGGGGAACCGAATTTCTTGTCGATGCAGACGTTGCGGCCCTTGGGACCCAGGGTCACCTTGACCGCGCGGGCGAGCTGCTCCACGCCCGAAAGGATCGAGCGGCGGGCTTCCTCGCTGTATTGAAGTTGTTTTGCCATGACTGTGCTTCTCCTGTTTAGTTTTCTTTAGCGGATGATCCCGAGAATGTCGTCTTCCTTGACGATCAGATAATCGTTGGCGCCGACCTTCACTTCGGTGCCGGCATAGCGGCCGTAGAGGACCTGGTCACCGGCCTTGACCTCGAGCGGGGTGACTTTGCCGTCTTCGGCGACGCGGCCCTTGCCGACCGCGATGACCTTGCCCTTTTGCTGCTTTTCCTTGGCGCTGTCCGGGATCACGATGCCGCCGGCCGTCTTTTCTTCGGCTTCCAGCGGTTCGACAAGAACGCGGTCTCCGAGAGGTTGGATCTTCTGCTTGTCAGTGCTCATTTCTTCCTCCTGTTATGGGCTATAAATTTGGGGATTTGCGACTATTAGCACTCTGCCTAAATGAGTGCTAGGGACCTAATTCTACCCGGACGGCCTTTTTTGTCAAGCGCTTTTTTAGCGTTTTGCGGCGAATGCGCGGTAGGTCAGCTCGATCCCTCGGACGGTCAGGTCGGGCTCGATGGCAGTAAACGGACGGCAATACCGGGACATGAAACCGGCGTACCCACCGGTCGCCAGAACGGCCGGCCGGAAGCGGCAGGACCGCTCTATTTCGCGGACGATGCGGT
>DATJEK010000087.1:0-7151 GCA_035496715.1 Candidatus Eiseniibacteriota bacterium
GTTTTTCGCCGGGGCCCATCCTGATCGGCGTGGTGCTGGACGACGACAAGGAGATCGTTTATCTCAAGCCCCTGGAGAAGAGCTCCCCCGATACCACGATTGTCCGGCTCCGCCGGGGTCTGGATTACGAGGAGCAGCTCGCCCTTCTGGATCCCGAGGGTAAACACGCCTCGCGTTTCGTCATCGACCTGCCCGGAGAGGGGAGGACGGCCGGGGAGCGTCTCCAGCAGCTGTCCGACGCCGTCGGGGAAGCGAACGCGCAGGCCGATTCCCGCGTTCTGGTGCCTTATCTGGAAGGATTGAATGACGACGAGGCCGCGTCGGCGCTCACGCCGATCCGGGACGCGCTGCTGGCGGGCGAGGTCTCCGAGAAGCAGCGCGCGGCGGTCACGAAGGCTCTCCAGTCGGTTCTCCGGGATTCCTTCCGCGCGGTGGACGTGGACCGCTGGTTCGAGCGCGGCGGCTTCCCGGCCGTGCGCCGCGAACCGCCGGCCGCCAAGCTCGTCGCCCAGGCGGCGCCGGTCCCGTTCAACGCCGCGGTCAAACCCGCGGAAGAGGGATCGATCGCCGAGCGGTTCGTGGACGCGTTCCGCCTTTCTCTGGCCTCGGAGAATCCCGCTTCCGCCGTCGAGCGCCTCCTGTCGGAGGTGAGGGCCGAAGTCGCCCGGAGGAAGCCGGAGGACCGCGAGCGCTTCATCGAAAACCAGCGCCTTCTGGCCGCCGGCCAGCGGGTGGCGCGTCAGGCCTTCGACGTCGGCGGCGAATCCGATCTGACCCAGCGCATGACGTTCGCGCCGGGCTCGGTCGTTCTCGACAACCGCGACGGCAGGCTGCGCGTGGATCTCATGATGCCGATGTTCGCCAGGATCTCGGAGGAGGCCAGGAAGAACGGCGCTCGGATGCAGTTCGTGGAACTCGTCGGCGGTCCCTCGGCGTCCGACCGGCCCGGCATCACGAAAGTCATCGTGGCAGAAGGCACGCCGGTCTTCGAAGTGCTGCAAAAGCAGAATCTCGTCGCCGAAAACTCCGTGCTCATCGGTTCCGACGGGGCGGGTCTCGGCCGCATCGCGCAGGAGCTCGGCAGCGCCACCGGCGCCAGCCGCAAGCCGAGCGTCGTGATCCTGGGGTCGGAGATCGAGGGCGTCGCGAGCGTCGCCCCGGCGCTCGGCGTGGCCGCGCTGACCCAGCGGCGTTCGGGCGAATCCCCGATCGTCCTCGTCGCCGGCTCGGCCGCCGCGCTCGGCCTGCTGAAGAGCTCGGCCGAGCGTCAGCTCTTCCGGCTGATCGAAATCACCCGCTTCAACATCTTCGAGAAGCTCCGCCAGCTGATGTCGGCCACGCGGCAGACCGGGGCTTCCGCCTGATCCTTTTTTTCACCCGCTCCTTCAAAGTATGCTATATTAAGAATATATGTTTTTGATTAAATTCATATGCTTTTTATAAAGAAACAGGGTCCCGCGGAGGATCTTTCGTTCCGCGCCACGGCCCTCTATCTCGGCCTGGTGATCCTGGCGGTCTTCCTGCCGCGCCTGCCGCACATCGATTCGCGCCTGTACAGCGTGGACGAAGCGATTTTCGCCGTGATCGGCAACGCGATCGCCGACGGGGGAATCCCGTATCGCGACGCGGCCGACCACAAACCGCCGATCCTCTTTTATCTCCTGGGGTATCTGTTTCGCCTGTTCGGGCACGACCACAAGATCGTCATGCACGCGGCGCTCACGGCCGTGGTGGCCCTGACGGCGGTGGCCGTCTACGCCGTGGCTGCCGAGGCGATGAACCGAAAAGCGGGCGTCTTCGCGGCTCTCCTTTTTTCCATCGCGTCGTTCAATCAAATCCCGGAAGACGCGTTTTCTTTCCAGACGGAATGGCTGATGATGTTCTTCGTGACCGCGGGCTTCGCTCTGGCGCTTCGCTGGCAGAGGCTCGGGCGGCGGCGGGACGCGTTTCTCACGGGTCTGGCGTTCGGGCTGGCGGTCTTCTCGAAGCAGCCCGCCCTCCTGCATATGGCGGTCGTCTTCCTTTATATGCTGCTCTCGGCGGTGTTCGCGCGCGACGCCTTGAGGCGCCGGATGTCGGACATGGCCGTTTTCATGGGCGGGTTCGCCGCCGTGGCGCTGGTTTTCTTCGTCTATTTCACCGCGAAGGGGATGTTCGCCGAATTCCGCTATTTCTGCTGGGATTACAACGTGATGTACGCCTCCGTGATCCCGTTCAAGGAGAAGATCCAGCGCGCGTCCGCTTCGGTGTTCGGCGACGGGGCGCTCCTGCCGCACAATCCTCTCATTTTCATTCCCACGGTCGCGTTCATCGCGTTTCCCGCGCCGTCCGTGTTCTTCGGCCGGGAGCCCGCGCGCAAAAAAAGCTACATCCTGGTTTTCCTGTGGGCGCTGACCTCGTTCGCGGGCATCTATCTTTCGGGAACCGGGTATTTTTATTATTTCATCCAGATTCTGCCCGCGTTTTCCGTGGCGTCCGGTTTCTTTTTTTCAAAGGCCGCGGACGCGGCGCAGTCCCGTCTGGGCGGGGCGCGGGCCCGGGCGGCCGTCTTTGCGGCGATGTTCGCGGCCGCGGCTTTTTTCTATCCCGTCCTGTACGCGGTGAACGGCCAGGCCAAGGCTGCCTTCAATTGGAAGACGCTGCCCTGGTTCACGGTCCCGGACCGGTTGACGCGGATGCCGGATTTCGCGACCCGCGTCGACAACCGGGAGCTCGCCGATTACCTGCACGCGAACACGACCGCCGAGGACCGGATCTTCGTCTGGGGATTTCTCCCGCACATCTATCTCGAATCGGAACGGCGCCCGGCGACACGTTTCATCATCTGCAATTTCCTGGTGGGCATGGTGCTGCCCCACCGGTCCTCGCCGGACTTTATCCTGCCGGGGGCGTGGGACATCCTGATGAAGGAGCTGCAGCTTTCCCGGCCGAAATTTTTCGTGGACTCGTCGATCGCCGGACATTACGCGTTCGACCAGCACAAGACCGAACGGTATCCGCAGCTGGACCGCTGGCTGAAAGAAAACTACGAAGAGGACCGGGTCATCGACATGATCAACTCGCCCAGCTTCGTCGTCTGGCGCCGCAAGGACTCGCGCCGCGGGACGGCCGCCGCGGGGACGGAGGGCCCTTCCGCCGCCTGGACCTTCGACGAAAACGCGTATGACCCCGCCGGCAGCGACGCGACGATGGTCGGCGTGCTCCTGGCGCCCGGACGCAGCGGAAACGCGGCTTCCTTCGACGGGATGAACGACCACGTGAGGCTTCCGGCGACGCTTCGGACGGGCCGCGGTTTTTCGGCCCTTTTCTGGGCGAAGCCGACGGCCGTGAAAAGCTGGGCGCGGTTTTTCGAGCTGGGAACGCTGGCCGGAGGCGAGGTCTACCTGTCGCGCCGGGAGACCAGCGACGACCTTTACCTGGACACGGTCTCGGGAAACCGCAGCCTGGGCGCCCTGAAAGCGCCGCACGCGATCACGCCGGGGGAGTGGCAGCATTACGCGGTGACGGTGGACGCGGAGGGCGGGGCGACGCTTTACAAGAACGCCGTCCCGATCGCCGAGGGGCGTCTCGGCGCTCCGCCGGCGGGGCCGGTCGCGGGCCTCATCGGCCGGGGGGCCCTTCCGGACGAGACGTACGCGGGCCTGATCGACGAATTCTATTTCTTCGAGCGCCCCCTCGGCCAGCGCGAAGTCTCCGCCTGGATGAACGGACGCCCGAAGAAGGGCCGGCCGTGATCAAATTTTCTTCCATGGACCGTTCCGCTATGATACTTTAATGGAGAACATGCGCAACCCATGAGCCTCGTCCAGAGCGTCTCCAAGCCGGCTGATTTCTTCAATCGGTACCGCGTCCCGATCCTCATTTTTTCGATCGCTTTCCTGATCCGTCTTTTTCATCTGGCCGACATTTCGGATCATCCTTCGTTCGCCCCCACGATGAGCGATCTGGAGTATTACGACCAGACGGCCCGGCAGATCATCGCGCACGACGGGCCGACGACGAAGGAGCCGTTCTTCCGAGCCCCGCTTTATTCCTATTTCCTGGCCCTTCTCTACAGCATTTTCGGCCACAACCTGTTCGCGGCGATGTTCGTCCAGATCCTGATCGGGTCGGGCAGCTGCGTGCTGATTTACCGGCTGGGGAGGCGGCTCTTCGACGAGCGAATAGGAAAGATCGCCGGCTTCCTGGCCGCGTTCTACGGCGTCTTCGTGTACTACGACGCCGATTTCGAGCTGCCGGCCGTGGAGATTTTCCTGACGCTCGTCCTGATGAACGGTCTTTTGAGCGCGATCGAGAAGCCCAGTTTCCGCAAGAGCTTCTGGCTGGGCATCCTGACGGGGCTGACGGCCATCCACCGTCCGAACATCCTGGCCTACGGCCTCTGCGTTCCGCTGATCTTCCTGTTTTATTACCTGAAGTCCCAGGGTTGGCGCACGACGTTCCGCCACGGCGCGATCTTCGTCCTGGCGATGTTCGTTTTTCCGGCGCTCACGACCCTCCGGAATTACGTGGTCAGCCACGACCCCGTCTTCATCTGTTACCAGGACGGGCTCAATTTCTATCTGAGCAACAACCCGGACGCGAACGGGGCGGTCCCGTACATGCCCGGGATGGGGGGCGCGTTCAGCTTCCGCCTGGTCCATGAAATGGCCGAGCGCGAGTCGGGCCGCAAACTCACCTGGTCCCAGGAATCCCGGTTCTGGACCAGGAAGGGCATGGCCTTCATCCGCGAGCGGCCGCGTCATTTCGTCAAGATGCTCGCCAAAAAATTCGTCATGTTCTGGAACGGTTATGAGATCCACAACAACCGTGACGTCTATCAGTTCAAGAAAAACTCGAAGATCCTGGATCTGCTGGTCCCGGACCGCTTCCTCTGGATGTACCTGCCGTTCGGCCTGGCGGGGCCGCTCGCCCTGATGGGCCTGGCCTTCTCGGCCAAGTCGGCGAGACGGTACTTCTTCATCTACGTCTTCATCCTGGTGTACATGGCCAGCTGCGTCGCTTTTTTCGTCCCCGGCCGGTTCCGCGCGCCGGTGATCCCGTATCTCCTCCTGTTCGTCGCCTATGCCCTGAGCTGGTTTTACGACAAAATCACCTCGCGCCATCAGTATCTGGAAATTTACTTCACGATGCTCCTCTTCCTGGTGGTCCTCATGAACCTGCCGCCCATGGGGAAGATCGGCCCGCCGAAGATGGGCACGGAGTTCCCGCTGGCCACCGAATACATGAGGAAGGGGGAGTTCGACAAGGCGATCGCGGAGTTCGAGAAGGCGATCGCGGCGCGGCCGTTCGACCCGTACTATCTCTCGACGATGGGCGAGGCCTACCTGGCCAAAGGCGACAAGGACAAGGCGCTGGAGATCTTCAAGAAAGGCCGCGAAAAGTTTCCGTTTTATCCCCCCAACCAGATCAACTCGGACCGGCTGGAGCAGGAGATGCACCCGATGGCGTACGAGGCCCACAAGCACATCGACCTTTCGCTGCAGCTGCAGCACCGCGAAAAGGACATGGTCGGCGCCGAGCGGGAACTCCGAAAGGCGATCGAGATCGATCCGAACGATTCGATGTCGTACGCGATGCTCGGCGTGTTTTTCGAGCATGACGCGAACGACGTGCGGTACGGTCCCGGCGCCCGTCTCGACAAAGCGGTCGGGGCCTACGTCAAGGCCGTCGAGCTCGACGACAAAAACGCCGAGGCCCATTACAATCTGGCCCTCCTGTACGACCGTTTCGGACTCGAGCCGCCGGCGGTGGCCGGCGCCGAATACCAGAAATATCTTCAGCACCGGCCCGACGGGCAGTTCGCGGATTTCGCGAAAATGCGGCTGACCGCCCTGCGCCCCTTCCTTTCGGAAGCCGTGACGTTCCAGTTTTATTACCGGAAAGCGATCCAGCTTCTGAACGAAGGCCGTATCCAGGATTCCGAGCAGATTTTCGCAAGGGCGCTTTTGTCCAACCCCAATACCGAGGAATCCTCGCGAATGATCAGCGAGTACACGGATTTGAAGGCGAAAAAAGCGGCGCGATAGCCCAGCCGCATGTCCGTCCGCGAGAAGTCGGCCGCCGCGCTCTGCCTGGCGATCATCACGTTTTCCATTCTTTACCCCCGGTCTTCCTTTTTCCGCCAGCGCAGCTACAATCTCGACGAAGGCACCACGGCCGTCTGCGCGCGGGTCCTTCTCGACGGGCGCATGCTGTACAAGGACGTCGTGGACAGCCGGCCGCCGCTTACCCATCTGGCCTACGCGCTGATCTTCAAACGCTTCGGCCTCTTTGATCTGAGGTCCGTTCACATCGCGCTGGCCGCGCTCGTGGCGGTCCTGGCTCTCCTGGTGTACGCGCTGGGTGCGCGGATCGGGGGCTGGCGGGCCGGCTCCGCCGCGGCGCTCCTTTTCGCGGCCGCTTCCTTTAATTACAACTCGTGGGACGTCCTGGCGTTTCACACGGAATGGCTGATGATCCTGTTCACGGCCGCCGCCGCCCTTTGTTTCCTGCGGGGCCTCTCGGACGGGCGCAGGGCGTGGTTCGTCTCCGCGGGCGCGTCGTACGCTCTGGCCGTTTTCTCGAAACAGCCGGCGTTTCTGGACTTTGCCGCGGGCGTCCTCTTTCTCTGCGCGGCGGCCCTCGCGAAGCCGGAGCGCTGGCGCGAACGGGTCCGATCGCTGTCCGCTCTCTTTTACGGCTTCGCCGCCGTTTCGGTCCTTTTCGCGGGCATTCTGGCCGCCGGGGGAGCGTGGAAGGATTTCTGGTTCTATTTCTGGACTTACAACGTGCGGTACCACGTGGGACTTGTGCCCGCGAGCGACCGCATTCTCGCCTTTGTGAGAAATCTGAACGACGACGGGACTTATCTGCACGACAACGCCGCGCTCACGTTCATGACCGCCGCATTCCTGGTCTGGCGCAGGCGGTGGGAAAGGACGCTGGGGGAAGACAGGGGAGAGGCTGTGGGATTCGTGGCTCTCTGGGCGGTGCTCGCCTACGCGGGTTCGTCGCTTTCGGGAAGGGGGCCCGGCTGGGGGCACTATTTCTTTCAGGTGCTGCCGCCGTTCTGCGTGGCGGCGGGCCTCCTCGTCGAGGCCGGGATCCGAGAACTCCGGAGCCGGCTCAGGGTCCGCGCGCTCTATTCGTTTCCCGCCGTTTTCCTGACG
>DATJEK010000088.1:0-15815 GCA_035496715.1 Candidatus Eiseniibacteriota bacterium
ACGGACCCCGACGACGCCGCGATCACCGAGGCCATGATCACGCTCGCGCACAACCTGAAGCTGAACGTCATCGCCGAAGGCGTCGAGACCCAGGAGCAGATGGCGTTCCTGCGCTCGCGCGGCTGCGACGAGATCCAGGGCTACCTGTTCGACCGGCCGTCGCCGCCGGAGCAGTTTTTCCAGGTCCTGAAAGAAGAGCGCCTGCTCAAGGTCGCGCCGCAAACATAGGAGGAAGTGGCATGAAAAAGATCGCGTTCGTCGTCCTGGCCGCCGGCATGCTGGCGGCCGCCCCCCCGGCCCGCGCCGAGGAGCCGGCCGCCGCTCCGGGGCGGTATCAGCTCTTCCAGGGCCGCTATTCGCAGTGGGACGCCGACAAGGACACGGGGACGGAGAAGAACGACCTGTTCATGATCGACACCGCGACCGGGGACACGTGGTTTTACGTGGCCGCCGCGAAAGGCGGCAAGGAGAGCCGCTACTGGGTGGTGGCCGTATACGACGAGAAGACGCCCGGCGACGCGGCCGTCAAAAAAACCGAACCCTCCGGCGAAAAGCGGAACGAGCCGTGGCAAAAACTGTGAATCGGGGATAGCCCGCCCCCCGAGCGATGAAACGGCTCCCCCTCCTTCTTTGCTTCGCTCTCGTTTGGGCGGCGGCCGCTCGGGCCTCCGACGAGAAGCTCGACGTCGTGGACAAGCTCCGCCGCGAACAGCAGGCGACGCCGACGAACACCTGGAGCGCTCCCGTCAACATGGTCCGGGGGCGCGTCACGTGGATCAAGCGCCACCCGCGGCCGTGGTGGATCGGGATGATCAACGACCGCGGCTACAAGTATGATTTCATCATCGGCCGCGATTCGCACATCTACCGGGGTTCCAAGACATTGACCGACGCCGAATTCATCGAAAAGGTCAAGCCGGGGGACTGGCTCGAGGTCAATTTCACCAACAACAAGGACCAGGACCCGATCACCACCTTCATCCGATATCCCGAGAAGACGACCGTCCTTTCGGTGACCGGACCGGTGACCAACTGGATGGGGGGACCGGCGCCGAGGATCATCGTGCGTTCCGGCAACAAGGACTACAATCTCCTCCTGCCCGCGAACGTGAAGATCCGCAAAGACGGGAAAATCCTGCGCGTGGCCGATTTCCTGTCGGGGATCCGTCAGGTGCCGCGCCTCAAGGCCGATTACACCGAAGGCGAGCGGGACCTCGTCGCGCGCACGCTCGAGATCCTGCCGGCGGAGGCGCCGGCGCCCGCCGCCCCGCCCGCGCCCGCGGAGCCTCCCAAGAACCTCCGCAAGGTGTCCGGCTTCATCAAAGCCTTCAAGCCCGGGTACGAGCCGAGACTCCTCCTCCAGGCGGCCGACGGCAAGGAAGTGAACGCGCGGATCGACGGCGCCGTCAAGATCCGGATGGAGGGAAAGGACGTCGGCTTGAACGATTTTTTCGCGAAGCTTCGCAGCGTCCGGTTTTACGAGGTCACGGTCGGGGACATCGACCGGGACCTCCTGATCACCGCGATCGAAGGAACGAACGCCCCCCCGAAACCCGCCGCGTGAACTACCGGTAGTGCTCGCCCCTCCAGACGGAGGGACGGTTGAACGCGATGCGGCCCACGCAGTCCAGCAGGATCCACACGAGCACGAGGCTTCCCAGGGGATGCAGGAAGGCGAACCACGGGTCCGAGCGGACCATGCGGTTCCCCGCGAAGCGGATCGCCACGATGAGCGCGCAGACGGCCGCGCTCGACGCCAGGAGCGCCGCGTCCGGCGACCCGCAGGCCGCGCGGAAGCCCTCGGCGAACAGGACGACGAAAGGGAAAATCGAAAAAAACGAGTACAGAAAAACCTTGTGCAGGATGCGCGAGGTTTTCTTTTCAAAGAGATGCGTGAAGATGCGCGTCCAGCCGCGGCGGATCTCGGCGAGCGAGGAATACATGCGGGTCGAATACAGCCGCGTGCCGTCGAGGAACCGGACGACGAGTCCCGCCGCCCGGAACTTTTTCGCCAGCTCGACGTCCTCCACGACCTGGTCCTTCACGGATTCGTTGCCGCCGACCGTCTCGTAGGCGGATTTTTTCACGAGGATGAACTGGCCGTTGGCGAGCGTCACGCCGCTTTTGGCGTCGTTGACCTTGACGGGGTTGAACCAGAGCGCGAGGCTCCCCACGGCCAGGGGCTGCACGGTCTTTTCCCAGAAACTGTGCGATTCCGTCTCCGGCGCGAGCGTCAGGAAGTCCGCGCGTTCCGCGACGGCGACGGCCAGCGCCGTCGAGAGGCTCTGCGGCGTGTGCGTCGTGTCCGCGTCGGTGAAGAGGAGCCATTCGCCGCCGGCCGCTTTCGAGCCGGCGGTCATCGCGTGGTTCTTCCCGGTCCAGCCGGGCGGAAGTTTTTCGATCCGCACGACGCGCATCGGGACGGGGGAGGCGGCCCGGAGCCGCTCGAGGATCTCCGGCGTGCGGTCGGAGGAGCGGTCGTCGACGACGACGATTTCGAATCCGCGGTAGCTCTGGAGGAAGAGGCTCTCGAGACAGCGCGCGATGTTTTTTTCTTCGTCGCGCGCGGGGACGATCACCGAGACCGGGGGCGCGGCGCCGCCGGCCCAGTCCGACGGGACGATCGGCGGGTGGACCTTCCGGAAGCCGCGCATCCAGAAGACGCGGCGCACCCACTCCGCACCGACGAGCGCGAGCGCGGCCTGGAGGAAGAAATTAAGAGAGGGAATAACCACCGTCGGCGACGATCGTCTGGCCGTAGACCCATCCGGAGGCGGGACCCAGCAGGAAGTCCACGACCTTCGCGATGTCCTCGGGCGAACCGATCCGGCCGCCGGGCGTCCGGGCGAGAAATTCTTTTTTCATGGCTTCGAACTGCGGGAAGTGGCGCACCGAGTCGGTTTCGACGAGCCCGCCCGAGACGGCGTTCACGCGGATGCCTTCGGGGCCCAGCTCGACGGCGAGATAGCGCACGAGGTTCTCGAGCGCGGCTTTGGAGATCCCGATCGCGCCGTAGTTGGGCGTGTACCGGTGCGAGCCGAGGCTCGAGATCGTGACGATGGAGCCGCCCTTCTTCATGAGCGGACGCGCGCCCTGCGTGAGAAGGAGAAGCGCCTTCGCGTTCACGTCGAGCGACAGGTCCCAGTCCTTCACGCGCAGCTGGCTCACCGGCTTGAACACGCCGAGAGCCGCGTTGTGGATGACGGCGTCGAGACGGTCGGTGGTTTTGCGGATCGATTCGAAAAGTCCGAGCACGGCTTCCGGGTCGCCGACGTTGGCCGGCAGAAGATGCACGGCCGCGCCTTTTTTCACGGCCTCGTCGCGCGTGCTCGCGGCCGACTCCTCGTCCCGGAGGTAATTCAGGAAGACCGTCAGGCCGGGGCGCGCCTGAGAAAGCGTGATCGCGCGGCCGATGCCGCGCGTGCCGCCGCTGATGAAGAGGAACCGGGGGGAGTTTTCCATCGCGGATTAATTTAACACCATTCGGCGGAGGGCGCAACCCGCAAGGGCTTTTTATGCTAAAATCCTCGAATGACGCATTCCGAGAACGAGCCTCCCAAAAAGGACGCCTCCGCCCCGGCCGCCTTCCACGCGTGGCTGTGGTCGCTGCATCTTTTGGCCGCGGTGATCCTGGGCCTTTCGTTTTTCCCGATGGTGCTGCTGTTCCATACGGTCTGGCATTCGCTCGCCGGCCAACCGGCGTGGGTCAAGGCGCTCGGGCTCTCTTTTTCCATCGGCTTCGGTTATTTCCTTTTCGGCACCACGCTCATCTTCCTGTGCGTGGGCGCCCAAAAGCTCTTCGGTTTCCGGATCCGCCCCGGCCTCAACCCTTTTTATTCGCACGCGTCCTATCAGTGGATGGCGTACAATTCGCTCATCCTCATCGCCAACAGCGCGTTCCTGGACGTCCTGCGGATCTCGCCGTTCCAGACGCTCTTCTACCGGCTGATGGGCGCCAAGATCGGAAGCGGCGTGAACGTGAACACCGGCGGCCTGGCCGACCTGTCCATGCTGGAGATCGGCGACGGGGTGATCATCGGCGGCGGGGTCGCCCTCATCTGTCACTCGGCCGAGCGGGGACTCCTGCGCCTGGAGGCCACCAAGATCGGCAACCGCGTCTCGATCGGCCTGGGGTCGGTCGTCATGCCCGGCTGCGAGATCGGCGAAGGCGCCTCGATCGCTCCCTGCACCTATCTTCCCAAGGGCACGAAAGTGCCCCCGCGCGGCGTCTGGGGGGGCAACCCCGCCCGGGATCTTCGGGCGGAGCGCCGGGCGGCGCTGGCGCTGCAGGAGCCCCCGGTTCCCGAGAGCGGCGCCGCAACGGGGGATACGGCGCTCGCCGAGGAGGGATAGTGGCATTTTGGGCTCGTTCATGCTATATTGGCACTCATATTTTTTAAAAGAGAAGACGGGTCCAAGGGGCTCTTTGTGAACTCTTTTCGTTTCATCGACACCATCTCGGACCTGAAAAAAGACGCGGCTTTGTCGGCGTCTTTCACGTTGACCGGCGAAGAAGAGTTCCTCAAGGACCACTTCAGCGGGTTCCCGGTTATGCCGGGCGTGCTTCTCCTGGAGAGCGCGCGGCAGGCGGCGTCTCTCCTTTCGGCGTATTCGAGCGGGTTCGAAACTCCTTTTTTCAGGCTGGTGCGCGCCGAAGACGTGCGGTTCGGGCACTTCGTGCGCCCCGGCGCGTCCCTGGCGATTCGCGTGACCCGCGCCGGGAGCGAGGGCGGGGCGTCCGTTTTCGACGCCCGCATCGACGTTTCGGGCGAGGGGTCCGGCAAGGCGCTGTCCGCGCGGCTTTTCCTGGCCCCGGTCGATTTTTCGGAGGACCAGAAGAAGGCAGCCTCCGACGGCGCCCGGTCCCTTTTCGGCCGGCTGGCCGCGCCGGCGCGGATCGCGTGAGCGCCCCGGGACGGTTTTCCGGCAAGGTCGCTCTCGTCACCGGCGGCAGCCGCGGCATCGGCCGCGCGGTCGTGGTCCGGCTCGCCGGGGAAGGCGCGGCCGTGCACTTCACCTACCGTTCGTCGGCCGAAGAGGCGCGCGCGCTCGCGGCGTCCCTGACGAAATCGGGGCGGGTGACCGCCGTGGAATGCGACGTGCGGAAGAAGGACGCGATCGACGCGGCGGTCGACGCGCTGGTCGAGAAGGAAGGGCGCCTCGACATTCTCGTCAACAGCGCCGGCATCATCCGGGACGGGCTTTTTCTTTCGCTCTCCGAGGAGGACTGGTCGGAGGTCCTCGACACGAATCTCGGGGGCACCTGGCACTTTTGCAAGGCGGCCGCGCGGCAGATGATGGCGCAGCGCTCTGGCCGGATCGTCAATCTTTCTTCGATCGTCGGCGGGTTGGGCGGTTACGGCCAGGCCAACTACGCGGCCTCGAAGGGCGCCATCAACGCGCTTACGAAGTCGCTGGCCTGCGAGCTCGCTTCGAGGGGCATCACGGTCAACGCGGTCTCGCCCGGCATGGTCCGCACCGACATGTCGGAAGCGGCGAGGTCGGCGTTCGGCGATAAGATCAGGGAGAAGATCCCGCTGGGCTCGTTCGCCGAGCCGGAGGAGATCGCCGCGGCCGTGGCGTTTCTGGCCTCCGACGAAGCGCGGTACATCACGGGACAGGTCATCACGGTGGACGGCGGCATCAGCCTGCTGGGCCGTCGTTAAAGAGGCCGGTAAAGAATGGAGCACCGAATGTCGAATGAAAAGTTAGAGCTCGTCAAGCAGGTCAAAAGCGTGATCGCTCAGGCGCTCAGGGTCGAAGAGTCCAAGATCGAGCTCGGCTCCTCGCTGATCAAGGACCTCGGCGCGGAATCGATCGATTTCCTGGACATCGTCTTCCGGCTCGAGAAGACGTTCAAGATCAAGATCCCCAAGGGAGAGCTTTTTCCCGAAAAACTTCTGACCGACGCCCGCTTCGTGAAGGACGGCCGCGTGACGCCGGCCGGCATCGAAGAGCTGAAAAAGCGGATGCCGGACGCGCCGTGGGGCCCGTTTTCCGAAAATCCTCTCGTGTCCAACCTCGGAGATCTCTTCACGGTCGGCATGATCGTCGATTACCTCTCGGAGAAGCTGGCCGCCGCCCAGCCCTAGCCGGCGTCCTTCCAGTCATGCGGCCAGCCGAAAACCACTCGTTGGGCGTCGACCTCGTCGAATACGAGAAGGCCTCCGATTTGTACCGCAACCACCGGCACCGCCTCGGCACGTTTTTGAACCGCTCCGAATCCCGCTACCTTTCCGCGAAAGGCCTGCCGCCCGAGAAACGCCTCGCCGAAGTCCTGGCGGCCAAGGAGGCCCTGTTCAAGGCCGCCGGCGGATCCTGGATGGGGGTCTCCGGCTTCGCGAAGATCGCCCTCACCGCGCGCGGAGGCCGGCTCCGGCCCGCCGGCGCGACGTCGAAGCGCTACCGCTTCCGATTCCTGCGCGCCGACAAATACGTCGTCGCCCACTGTGAAAAAATATGCGCTGGGACCTGATCGACCGTTTTTCGGTCCTGAAGAAGGGCCGCTACTCGCTCGCCGAAAAAGCGTTCTCCGGCGGGGAGGATTTCTTTTCGGAACACGTCCCCGGAAAACCCCTCGTCCCCGAGCCGCTCCTGGTCGAGATGATCGCCCAGACCGGCGGCGTGCTCTTCGGGCTCGGGCTGGAGTTCCGCAAGGAGGTCATTCTCGCCAAGATCGCGTCCGCTGATTTTGAAAACCCCGTCGCTCCGCCCTGCCGGCTCGTCATCGAGGCGTTCATCGAGGACGAGAGCGAAGACGCCGCGCGCGTTTCGGGCACGGTCCGCGCCGAAGGCGGGCGGGTCGTCGCGCGCGCGGAGATTTTTCTGGTGGCGATGAAAGGGCTCGGCGAGGCGCACGCCCAGAAGATCGTCTTCAACGAAAAATTCCTGACTCATTACGACGTCTTCAACGTCGCGCGCGCCAGCGAAAAGGAGAGCGTGTGAAACGCCGGGTCGCGATCACCGGCCTGGGGTCCGTCACCGCCGTCGGAGAGGGGATCCAGGCGCTCTGGAGCGCGGCGCTCGAGTCGCGCTCCGGCGTGGGTCGCGTGCGCTTCGGTGAGGAGGGCGGGCTCGATTTCCCGGGCGCGGCGGTCCTCAATTTCACGCCGGAAAAATTCGTCGTCCAGCGCAAGGCGCTGAAAGTCATGGCCCGCGACATCCAGTTGGCCGTCGCGGCGGCGGAGCTGGCGGTCGCGGACGCCGGCGCGAAAAATCTTCCGGTGGCGCGCGAGCGCTTCGGCATCATCGTCGGATCGGGCGTCCTGAACCACGAGCTGGACGAGCTGGCCTACAGCGTCTGCCAGTCGCTGGGTCCGGACGGCCGGCTCGATCTCGGCAAGTTCGGCACGGACGGACTGCCGGCCCTTTTTCCGCTGTGGCTCCTCAAGTACCTTCCCAACATGCCGGCCTGCCACATCTCGATCTTCCTCGATCTCGAAGGTCCGTCGAATACGCTGACGACCGGCCCCTCGTCGGGCCTGCAGGCGGTCTGCGAGGCCGCGCGCATCATCCGGAGGGGCACGGCGGATCTCATGCTCGCCGGCGGCGCCGAGTCGAAGCTGAATCCGCTGGGCCTCTCGCAATATCAACTCATGGGCGTTCTCGCCGGCGCCGAGGGCGAGGCGCTCTCGGCCTGCCGCCCGTTCGACGACCGTTCGCGCGGCATCGTCGTCGGGGAGGGCGCGGGCTTCCTCGTTCTCGAGGAACTCGAACACGCCCGGAAGCGCGGCGCCAAAATCTACGCCGAGATCACGGGCTTCGGCGTCTCCTCCGAAAACAACCAGAAGACGGCGCTCCGCGCGGCCGTGCGCGAATCGGGCCTGGCTCCCGGCGACGTCGACTACGTCCAGGCCTGCGGGCTCGGCGTGACCGCCGAAGACCGTCTCGAGGCCGAGGCGATCCGCGAATGCTCGCCCGGGGCGATCGTCAGCGCGTCGAAGCCGCTCCTGGGATTCACGGGTTTCTCGGCGGGCGCGCTGGATCTCATCCTGTCGACGCTCGCCGTGCAGAACGGCGTCGTCCCGCCGGTGGCGCACGCGGCCGCCGGGGACCGCTTCGGCCTGCGCCTGGTGTCCGGGAGCCCGCAGAAAAAAAACGTGCGCCATGCCGTCACCAACGCGTTCGGCCTCGGCGGCCAGTGCGTGTCGGTCGTCACGCGCTCCCTGGCGGGGGGAGCCTAAACCGTGCGCCGCCGCGTCGTCGTCACCGGGATGGGGGCCGTCACGCCGCTGGGCAACGACGTTCCCGCGACCTGGCGGGGCCTGACCGAGGGACGCTCGGGCGTCGCGCCCATCACGCTCTTCGACGCGTCGAGCTTTCCCACGCGCATCGCCGGCGAGGTGAAGAGCTTCGCCGTCGATCCGTCGCGTCGCCGGTTCGGCCGCCACAGCCTCTTCGCGCTCGGCGCCGCGGAGGAAGCGGCGCGCGATTCCGGATTCCGGGGCGCGGTGGATCCCGAGAGGCTCGGCATCTATTTCGGAGCCGGCGACGGCGGTTTCAATTTTCCCGAATTCGCGGCGGTTCTTACCGCGTCGTTGAACGGCGGGTGCGCGGTGAAGCCCGACGCCTGGTTCCGGAACAGCACCTCGCGCCTCAGCGCGGAGACGCTGATCGAGCAGGAGCCGCACCAGGTCGTGAACCACCTGGCGCGGACGTTCGGCGTGCGCGGCGCCGTCTACAATTCGCTCACCGCCTGCGCGGCCTCCAGCCAGGCGATCGGAGAGGCCGCCGAGATGATCCGTGAGGGCTCCGCGGACGTCATGATCACGGGCGGCGCCCACTCGATGATCCATCCCCTGGGCGTCGCGGGGTTCAACCTCCTGACCGCGCTCTCGACGCGCAACGACGATCCCGCGGGGGCCTCGCGCCCGTTCGACAAGGAGCGGGACGGGTTCATCCTCGCCGAGGGTTCGGGGGTCGTGATCCTCGAGGACCTGGAGCACGCCCGGAAACGGGGCGCCAAAATTTACGCGGAGCTCGCCGGCTACGGCACGACGGCCGACGCGTTCCGCCTGACCGACCCCCATCCCGAAGGACGGGGCGCCATCCAGGCGATGCGCCTGGCGCTCGCGGACGCGGGCCTCGCCCCGCGCGAGATCGGCTACATCAACGCGCACGGCACCTCGACGCAGCTCAACGACCAGATCGAGACCCTGTCGGTGAAGGCCGTGTTCGGCGAGGCCGCCCGGAACGTCCCGATGAGCTCCATCAAATCGATGCTCGGCCACATGATCGCCGCGGCGGGGGCCGTGGAATTCATCGCGAGCGTTCTGGCGATCCGCGACGGGGTCCTGCCGCCGACCATCAATTACCGGACGCCCGACGAGGCCTGCGACCTGGACTACGTGCCCAACGCGGCGCGGAAGGCGGCCGTGGACACGGTGCTCTCCAATTCGTTCGGATTCGGCGGGCAGAACGTGGCGCTCGTCGTGAAGAGGTTCCGTTGAAAAACCTGCGCTTCTTCCTCGACTTCGACGGCACGGTCTCCGCTTCGGACGTCGTGGACCTGGCGCTCGAGCGCTACGCCGACGAGACCTGGCGCCTCGCCGAGAAGGAATGGGCGGCGGGCGCCATCGGCTCGCGCGAATGCCTTTCGCGCCAGGTGGCGCTTCTCGCCGCGAAGGCCGAAGAGCTGGGCGCCGTCGCCGACGGCGTCGGCGTGGACCCGGGTTTCAACGGCTTCCTGCGCGCGGCGGCCGCGTACAAGATTCCCGTCGCGGTCGTCAGCGACGGGTTCGATTTTTTCATCCGGCGGATCCTCGAGCGCGCGGTCCCGGACCGGGCGCTTCTCGAGGCGCTCCCGGTTTACTGCAACCATCTCGAGCCGGCCGGCGGGCGCTGGGCGGCGGCGTTCCCCGCGGCGGCGTGCGCGCACGGGTGCGCCAACTGCAAGCCGGCGGCGATGCGGCGCGTGCGCGCCGCGGACGATTTCGTCGTGTTCGTCGGCGACGGCTTGTCGGACCGCTTCGCGGCGGCGGACAGCGACCTGGTGTTCGCGAAAGGAAAGCTTCTGGAGTACTGCAGGCAACACGGCCTGAAGAATCACAGGCCGTACACGGATTTCAAGGAGATCGAAGCATGGCTAAACACGTGGAAGGCGGGACGGCAGGCGTATCAGTCGCTGCATCCCCAGGTTTGACCGAAAAAGAGCTCTTGGCCAAAGAGGCCAAATATTGTTCGTGGGGCGACACCGTGCACTACCTCGAGCCTCCGAAATTCTTCGAGCGCTGCGAGGGCTCGAACCTCTATGACCGCGAGGGGACCGAGTACCTGGACCTCCAGATGTGGTATTCGGCCGCGAGCTTCGGCTACGCGAACCCGCGCCTGGGCAACGCGCTGAAAAAGCAGGTCGACAAGCTGCCGCAGCTGGCCTGCCAGTACCTGCATTCGGAAAAGGTCGAGCTCGCCGAGAAGATCGGCAAGTCCATGGAGCGCCTCTTCGGCGAAGAGGGCCGCGTCCACTTCAACGTCGGCGGCGCGCAGGCCGTCGAGGATTCGCTCAAGCTCGTCCGCCAGCACACGAAGAAAAACCTGAACTTCGCCTTCATGGGCGGCTATCACGGCAGGACGCTCGGCGCCTCGGCGATCACCTCGAGCTACCGCTACCGGAGGCGCTTCGGCCACTTCGGCGACCGCGCGCACTTCGTGCCGTTTCCGTACTGCTACCGCTGCCCGTACGACAAGAAACCCGACGACTGCGGGATGCACTGCGTGAAGCAGTTCGAGAAGCTCTTCGAGACCGAGTACAACGGCGTGCTCGACGTGAAGGTCAACGAGGCCGAGTACGGCGCGTTCTACGTCGAGTCGATCCAGGGCACCGGCGGCTACGTGATCCCGCCCAAGGACTACTTCAAGGAGCTGAAGAAGGTCCTCGACCGCCACAACATCCTCCTCGTCGACGACGAGATCCAGATGGGTTTCCACCGCGCGGGCAAGCTCTGGGGCCTGGCCAACTTCGGCGTCACGCCGGACATCCTGGTCTTCGGGAAGGCGCTGACGAACGGGCTGAACCCGCTCTCGGGCATCTGGGCGAAGGAGAAGCTCATCAATCCCAAGGTGTTCCCCGCGGGGTCCACGCACTCGACGTTTTCGTCGAACACGCTCGGCACTGCGCTCGGCCTCGAAGTCATGAAGATGATCGAGGAGGAGGATTACGAGAAGCGCGTGTTCGAGAAGGGCAAATCCTTCCTCGGCCGCCTGAAGGAGCTCCAGAAGAAATACCCGAAGGTGATCGGCGACACGGACGGCATGGGGATGGCGCTGCGCATGGAGATCGTGAAGTCCGACGGCTACGCGCCGGACCGCGAGCTCGCCGACCGCATCTTCGCCGAAGGCATGAAGGGGGACCTCGAGTTCCCCGGCGGCAAGAAGGGCGGACTCGTGCTCGACGTCGGCGGTTACTACAAGAACGTCTTCACGATCGCGCCGGCGTTCGACATCACCGAGAAGCAGATGGACCTCGCCATCGACCTTTTCGACCAGCTGATCCGGCGCACGACGAAAGACCGAGCCCGGTAATTGTCGGTCATCTCGCTCATCAACGCCTTCCCGCTCGGCCGCCCGGCCGAAAAGGGCTTCTGGCTCTACAAGAGCCTGCCGACGGGCGTGCTCGCGAAGCTCGAGGCGGACAATTTCAGGAAGACCGTCCGCTGGGCCGCCGTGCGCTCGCCCTTTTATAAAAGGAAGTTCAGGGAACTCGGGATCGACGCCTCGAAGGTGAACGTCGCCGCCGATCTGGGCGATTTTTTCACGACGGCCGAAGACATCCGCCGGAGCCCCGAGGAGTTCGTCTGCCTCTCCCCGGACACCGCCTACGAGACGACCGGGACCACGTCGAAACGGCCCAAGCGCGTCTATTTTTCGAGAACCGAAGTCAAAGAAGCGGGCTGGGCGGGCGCCGTGGGTCTCTGGGGGCTGGGCGTGCGGCCCGAAGACCGGATCGTGAGCGCGTTCGACTATTCGTTCTGGGTCTCGGGACCGGTGCTGATCGCCTCCTGCGAGGCGCTCGGCTGCTTCCACGTCGAGGCGGGGCGGCTCGACCCGGCGGAGTTTTACGACCGCCTGGCGGATTACCGCGTGAACGTGATCGTCGGCGACCCGTCCTGGATCGTCCGGTTGTCCGAGATCGCCGAGAAGCGGCGCAAGGAGGCGGCGGCGTGGCCGGTGAAGCTCCTTCTCGGCGGCGGGGAAAATTTGAACGAGGAGGCGCGCCGGTACGTCGAGCACGTCTGGAAGGCCGACTTCATCCTGAGCTACGGCCAGACCGAGGCGTTCGGCGCGATCGGCATGGAGTCGCGCGCGAAGGACGGCTACCACCTGAACGAGTTTCACAACCTCTTTGAAATCTTGAAACCCGACGCCGAGGGCTGGGGGGAGCTCGCGTACACGACGCTGAACCGCCGCGTGATGCCGCTCATCCGCTACCGCTCGGGCGACGTGACGCGCTTTCTCGAGGGACCCTCGACGAGCGGCCTTCCCGGGCGGCGCATCGCGAAGCTCCGCGGCCGCGTCGACGAGTGGACGGTGACGGCCATGGGCAACATCGCGCCCTGGATGTTCGAGCCGCTTTTCGGCTCGGTGCGCTCGCTCGCCGGAGACTGGCAGATCACGGTCGACAAGGACGGCCCGAAAGACGTCGTCACGTTCAACGTGGAGCGCGCCGGAGACGCGACGGACGCGGCGATCCGCGAAGGCGTTTTTTCGGGGTTCCGCGCGGAGTTCGGCGAATGCTGGCGCGTGGCCGAGATGGGCCTCCTCAAACTGGACCTCAAAGTCCATCCCGCGGGATCTCTCCGGACGGGCCGGAAGCTCAAGCGCATCCTCGACCGCCGCAAATTTTAATTTCCCCCTCTTGATTTTGTCTTCCGCAGAGGCCATAGTATTCAGATAGGAGGTCATTTCGGATGCGCCGGCGAACGCGAAGGGGCTGGAATTCTCCCTTCTGCCGGCCGAAAGACTTCGAGTGGAACTTAAAAAGAGAATTGTAAAAGAACCCCTCTCCGAAGAGAGGGGTTTTGATTGCGTCGCTGGTGTGTTTCGCGCTGTCGGCCCCAGCCGCGGTCCGCGCCGACGGGGGGCCCTCCACCGTCGAGGAGGAGGAGCGGCAGCGCCTGGCTCGGCTTCTTTCGAAAATCGACCTCCCCGCCGTCGAAAGCTACGGCGCGGCTCCTCAGAGCACGATTTCCCTGAAGACCCCGCCGCTCGGCGCCGGGCTGCCCGCCCGCCAGAACGAAGTCGAGGAAGAAACGAAAAAATAGCCTCCGCTTCCCTCCCGTTGGTATAATGCTCTCCATGAAAAAGATCCTGTCGCTGGTCCTGTTCGCAAGCCTGTTTTGCGTCTCCCCGTCCTGGGCCGTGGGCCACAGCCGTCCCTGCCTGGAGAAAGACCTCGTCGGCACCTGGCAGATGCGGAGCATCAACACCAAACTCAAGCTCGATTCCCGCGACCCGTTCGCCGCGCCGTACCAGTGGTTCATCTTCGACGCCCAGGGGCGTTTCAAGCAGATGACCTCTTCCGAGCCGATCGCGGGCAAGAGCGACCTCATCCGGCAGTTCGAGGAGCGGATCCCCACGACCCGCTACGCGCTCGACGCGAAGGGCATGATCACGCTCACGCGCATCGAGACGCCGAACCCGGAGGTCTGCGTCTGCACCTACGTCCTGGAAGGCGTGCCCGAGGACAAGCTGGCCGCGATCCCCGAGGCGCAGCGTTGGAACGTCCCCCAGAAAGGGGACCTCATCCTCACCTACCCGAACGGCGAAGGCAAGCCGGTTCTGGCCAAGAGCCTGCGACGCGTCAAAACGTGAGCCGGCTGGTCCTGCCGAAGAAGATCGACCTGAATCCCGGTTTTTACATGCTCGTGCTGAAACATCCCCGCACGCCGGCGTACGCGAAATTCCTGCTCGGCCTCGCCGCCGTTTATTTTCTCTCTCCGATCGACATCCTGCCGGACGTGCTGCCGGAGATCGGCCGTCTCGACGACCTCTTCATCGTGCCGGGCCTCGTGTATCTGGCGTTCCGTTTGATCCCGCCGGACGTGATCGAGGAATGCCGCCGCAAGACGGCGTCCCCTTCCGCAAAAGAGTGAGGAGCTCGCTTCAGGAAAACGAGGCGCTGCTCCTCGAGACGCGCAAGCACTGGATCGTGCTCCTGCCGTCGGCCGCGGCCTCCGTTTTTTTTCTTTCGGCCTCCGCGGCGCTTCTGGCCGGCGGATACGGCGTCGAGGCCGCTTCTTCGGCCGCGGCGTTCCTTCTTTCGGCCGCCTGTTTCGGTTACGTCTCGTACGCGCGGCGTTTCGACATCTGGGCGGTGACGAACCTGCGCGTCATCGACGAGTGGGGCGTCTTCTCTCACAACGCGAAGGAAAGCCCGCTCGACAAAATCAACAACGTCTCCTACCGCCAGTCGCTGCCCGGCCGGGCGCTCAACTACGGCGACGTCGAGATCCAGACGGCGGCCGAGCAGGGGGCGACCCGTTACCGGTTCGTCACGTCCCCCAAGAAACTCAAAGATTCGGTCGTGCTGGGCCAGGCCCGCCGCCGGGAGCTCGACGTCGATCTGCAGGCCACGAAGCTTGCGCGCGCCATCGCCTCCGAAGGCACCGCCGGCCGACCCGGCATCGACACCAAGACCTGCCCGTACTGCGCCGAGACCATCCAGGCCAAGGCCATCCTCTGCCGCTTCTGCGGAAAAGACCTCGGTTAATAGACAATTTTAAATATTTTTAATTATTAAACCAATTTATTAAGTAATTTTGTCAGCGGAGCTCTGTCAGCGAGCGATCCGGTCGGGTATACTCGAAGGGAGGAGGATGCCGAAGATGAGAGTTCTGGTGGTGGATGACGATCCGGACAACGTCCTGATTCTCTCGATCGCGCTGCGGCGGGAAGGCTACGAAGTCGTCTCCACGACGAACGGGCTGGAGGCGCTGGACCTGGCGAAGAAAGCGGCCCCGGATCTGGTGATCCTGGACATCCTGATGCCGGGACACGACGGCATCGAAGTCGGGATGCTCCTGAAAAACGACATCGCGACCAGCCAGATCCCGATCATCTTCCTGACGGCCCTCAAAAGTCCCCACGACCGGGACGACGTGTTGTCGGTCGGCCCGAGCGCGAACACCGTGATCGGAAAGCCCATCGACTCCCGAGAGCTCTTCGGCGCGATCCGGCAGGTCATCCGCCGGGCCGCTTAAGCGTCCTTCTTTTCCTCCCGAAGAAAAAACCACAGCAAAAGTCCCACGCCCATCCAGAGAATCTCCCGCGCGCGCCTGAGGAGAGCCAGCGCCAGCCCCGCCGGCGTCGGAAGCCCCATCTGCGTGAAGAGGAACACGATGCCGCCTTCCTGGGCGCCGACGCTGGCCGGGATGAAGAACGTGACGATGCGGATCGTCTGGATCAGCGCCTCGAACAGCCAGGCCTGGCCGAGGTCCATCGGGATGCCCAGAAGGCGCGCCGCCCACCAGACCTCCAG
Source organism: Candidatus Eiseniibacteriota bacterium (assembly GCA_035496715.1). Classification (GTDB taxonomy): domain Bacteria; phylum Omnitrophota; class Gorgyraeia; order 2-02-FULL-51-18; family 2-02-FULL-51-18; genus DATJEK01. The sequence continues at coordinate 15,476 of DATJEK010000088.1, forward strand.
CGTGCCCAGCCACCAGGCGGCGAAATTGAACGCCGTCGAAAGCCAGAAGCGCCGCTTGTCCTCGGCGAAATAGCGTCGGATGTCGGCGTCCAGCGCCAGGTAACGGTTCGCGCGCTCCTCGGTTTTTTCCCCCCACCAGCGCAGGCGGTGGCCGACGGCGTGGAGCCGCCGGAAAAGCCCCCAGAAGAGGCCCGCGACAAGGACGCCCGCGCAGATCCCGAGCCCCACGAGGAACACGATCACCGAATCCCGCAGCGCCGGCGGAAGCGGGTGGGTCCGGCGCGTCACGGCGAGCGCGCCCAGCAGGAAGGCGTTCAGCGAAAGATAGAAGGTCGTGTGG
>DATJEK010000089.1:0-14914 GCA_035496715.1 Candidatus Eiseniibacteriota bacterium
TCCTCGTTTCATTCTTTTTGAACAGCGACCGGGTGACGGTGAATAAGCCCAAGGTGGATTTCCGCGGGGTCGCGCGTTATCTGGCCGGAGAAAGAAAGGCCCAGGGACCGGATTTCCTGGTCCTGACCCCCACACCCTCGACGGAGCTCAGCTATTATGACCGCGACCTGCCGGACCGGGACGCCGAGGATCAGTTGCGGTGGCGATTTGCCCTGGCCGCCAAATTCGTCTTCGCCGGGCTCGGACGGCAGCATCGGCTGGTACGCGATTGGGAAGGGCGGGCCGCTTCGGACGCGCTCTTCGTCCGCCAGCCGGGCAGTCGTCCGCCTTTCATCCAGGCGCCGCACGAGTTGTCCGACGACGACCTGCAGAAGCCGCGTACGCTTTATCTGGTCTTGAACCGTTTCTGGCCGGGCAATGGGTACGGCCAGCTCGAACGGCTGAAGGGCCTGGGATTTTCCTCCGAAAAAAAGCTCTTCGACGGCATCGAAGTATACAAGCTGAAGCCGGAGCCGCAGCGAGCGCGCTATTGAAGTCGTTTCGCCGGCGTGATAGCATCTACCCATGCGCCTGAGCGAAAGGTTTCCAATTCTTTCCCGGATCTCTTTCGAGTCCCCTTATCTGCCCGCACCGCTTTACGCGGTGTTTCTTTTTTTTCTGCTGCGCGTGGCCTTTCACAGCTCGGGCGTCTGCGACGAGATCGGCGCGCACATCCCGTCCGGTTTCCTGTACTGGGAGTGGGGCCGCTTCTGCGGGGGCAACGACAATTTTCCCCTGGGCCAGCTCCTCATCGCCCTGCCGGCCCGGCTTTTCGGCCTTTCCTACAAACTCTTCACCGAAGAAAACCTGATCGCGTTCCGCCTGCCGGTCATCGCGATGGCGATGGGCCTCGCCGCGCTGATTCACCGGTTCGCCTCGGAGTTTTACGGGCGGCGGGTCGCGTTCGCGGCGCTCTTCTTCATCGTCTTCTGTCCGAATCTGATCGCGCACGGTTCTCTGGCGACGCTCGACGTGCCGATCGCGTTTTTTGTCTTCCTGTCGGTGTATCTCACGTGGCGTTACGTCAGTCAGCCGAGTCCCGGCCGCATGGCGGCTCTCAGCGCGGCCGTCGCGGCCGGCGTGTGCACCAAGATCCAGGGCCTGCTCCTCATCCCGCTGTGCCTGGGCATCCTCATCCTTCGCGCGAAAGCGCTCGCGCCCGCGGACAGGAAGCAGTGGCTGTACTTCTTCGCGACCTGGTCGTGGCTCCTCCTGATCCCCGCGGTCGCGGTCAACATCGCCTACCTGCACCTTCCCGGCGGCGACGCGCTCCTGCCGCCGCTCTTCGTCGAGGCGCTGGTCGGAAAGTTTTCTCACGGCATGGCGGGGCATCCCGCTTACCTGATGGGAACCTACCGGAGCACCGGATGGTGGTACTACTTCCCGGTGGCGATCGCGGTCAAGACGCCGCTGCCGCTTCTGGCGCTCGCGCTCTGGGGCGCCGTGAAATGCAGGCGGATCGAGGAGCGGCTCTTCATCCTTTTGCCGACGGCTTTTTTCCTGGTCGGACTCATTTTCATGAACATCAACATCGGCCTGAGGCACGCGCTGTTGATCTACCCGTTTCTCTACATCCTCGCGGGCCGCGCGCTGGAAGGTCTCCTGCCGCGTTATTGGAAACGGGCGGCGCTCCTGGCGCTCTGGTACGCGGTGCAGACGACGCTGGTCACGCCCTACCAGCTGTCCTACTTCAACGAGCTGGCCGGCGGGCCCAGGAACGGGCACCGGATGCTCATCGACTCCAATTACGACTGGGGCCAGAACGACAACGCGGTTCGCCGCTACATCGCGAAAAAGGGCCTGGATTACAAGATCGATCCGGATCCCACCACTCCCGTGGCCGGGCACATTCTCGTCAACACCAACGCGTATTACGGCCTTCTCGGCGGGCGCCAGAGGGCCTACGAATGGCTCAAGTCCCGCGAGCCCGTCAACCGCGTGGCGTACACCTGGTTCGAATACGAGGTCGAAGACGACGCCCGGATCCCGCCCGCGCAGGACCGCACGCCTTATTTCAAGGCGCTGGCCGAGCTCGTGGATTTCCAGGCGAAGTACCGTGACGTGCGGTCGCCGTATCTGCGGATCTCCCTGGCGCGCGCCTTTTCCGCCGTCCGCGCCTACGACCTGGCCCTGGACGAAGCGCGGTTCGCGCTGAAGATCGATCCGGCTTTCCAGCCGGCCATGGTTTTCGGCGGCGAAACGGTGGTCCGGCACAAGCTCGGCGTGTTGTGGTTCGAGGGGGACCAGTATCTGACCGGATTCCATTCGCTCGAAAAGCTGAAGGCGAGCGGCGCGACGCCGGGCCTGACGCCCGAAGAGGCGAGGGCGCTGGGGCTGGCCGACCATTTCGCGAAGCTCTATCACGACCTGGGGCTTTCCTATCTGAAGGACGAGCGTTTCGAGGAGTCGGCCCAGGCCATGCGGGAGGCCACGGCCTTCAATGATACGTATGTCGACGCCTACAGCATGCTGGCTTTCGCGCTGGGCGTCCGGATGCATCCGAAGATGCGCGGCTGTGAGCAGTGGCTTTCCTGGGCCCAGGACCTGAGTCAGAGGAAACCGGCCGACGGATGCGTGCTCGACGTCCTGGCGGCCGCTTACGCGGCGAATGGCCTCTACGGGGACGCGCTCAAGACCGCCCTGCAGGCCGATCAGCTCAGCACGTCGGATTCCAACCAGGCCTGGCTCCACGATCTGCGGATGCGGATCAACATCTACCGCCAAAAAGCGCCGTCCGGCGCCTGAAAACTTACCCCGACCCGGGTCATTCCTCAAAAGTTTAATAGAATCTAATAATATATGCTAATGCTTACTTTTGCTTGCTTTTTTATGCTTTTTAAGGTATCCTTGTCCTGTCATTTGAGGGGGAGGAACGATGGCAGAATTCGTCTGGAACAGCCGTAAGCTTTTCCGGGTTCTTTTCGAGACTCAGGCCAACTTTCGTCTTCACCGGGCCTCGAAGAAAACGATCCGGCTGAAGGAAAAGACCGTCGCCGCGAAGCTGCTGGATCTCAGCGCCGGGGGGTGCGGCCTGGAAAGCCCCAGCTTCCTGCCGGCCGGCGTGAAGCTCAACATCTTCCTGAAGCGCGACCTGCTCGGCAAAGAGGGCAGGGGCAAGCATTCCAAGATCACCGGCGTCATCCGCACCTCGCGCCAGCTGCCGAACCGGAAATACCGTCTCGGCGTCCAATTCGAAAAGATATCGTCCGTCGACCTGCGGCTCATCCGCACGCTCGTGGAGGAGCAGGAGCGTCGCGACGAGAAGCGCATCACGTTCGGCCAGCCCTGATTTCGCATGAAAGCCCACGACGAAAAATTAAAAAATGAAATGGTCGCCCGCGGGCTCCTCTCCGAAGAGCAGTGCCAGCGCGCGGTCGCCGAAGGCGCGAAGACGAAATCCGCGTTCAAGGACTCGGTGCTCCGCATGGGTATGGTGAAGGAGGAGGATCTGCTGATCGCGGAGGCGGACGTGCTCGGCCTCACCTTTCTCGACCTCGACCAGTACCTGATCGACGAGGACGTCGTCAGGCTCGTGCCCGAGAAAATCGCGCGCAGCCGGCTGGTCATGCCGGTCTTCAAGGTGGGCGGATCGCTCACCGTGGCGACCGTGGATCCGCTCAACATCCTCGCCCTCGACGAAGTCCGCGCCGCCTCCCACGCGGAAGTCGAGGCGGTGATCAGCACCCGCGACACCATCCGGCGCGCGATCGACCAGTACTACGGCGTCGGCAACACGGTGGCGGAGGCGGCGAAGGCGATCGAGCCGGTGGGGCTGCGCACGCGCAGGGAATCCGACACCCTCCAGAACGTCGAGGCCATCAACAAGGCGGCCGAAGAAGCGCCGGTCATCAAGCTCGTGAACCTGATCATCCTGAAGGCGCTGGAGGAGAAGGCGAGCGACATCCACATCGAGCCCGAAGAGGACCTTCTCCGCGTGCGCAACCGCGTCGACGGGGTGATGCACGAGGCCTCCTCGCTGCCGAAGAAGCTGCAGCTGGCGGTCGCGTCCCGCATCAAGATCATGGCCAAGCTCGACATCGCCGAATCCCGCAAGCCGCAGGACGGGAAGATCCGCCTGCGCGTCGAGGAGCGGGAGCTCGACATCCGCGTCTCCACCTTTCCGACCATGCACGGGGAGAACATCGTGATGCGCCTCCTGGAGCCCTCGAAGCTGATCCTCGGGCTCGGCGACCTGGGCATGGAAGGCGACGTGCTGCAGAAGTTCAATCTCCTGATCCGCAAGGCCTACGGCATGGTCCTGGTCACGGGACCCACCGGGGCGGGAAAGACGACCACGCTTTACTCCGCTCTGAACACGATCAACACCATCGAAAAAAACATCATCACTCTCGAAGACCCGGTCGAATACCAGCTGCCGCTCGTGCGCCAGACCCAGGTGAACGCGAAGGCGGGCCTGACGTTCGCGACCGGACTGCGGAACATCCTGCGCCAGGACCCGGACATCATCCTCGTCGGAGAGATCCGCGACGCGGAGACGGCCGACATCGCGATCCAGGCGGCGCTGACCGGGCATCTCGTTTTCTCCACGATCCACACCAACGATTCCGCCGGCGCCGTCGCGCGGCTCATCGACATGGACATCGAGCCCTTCCTCATCTCCAGCGCGCTGGTCGGGGTCCTGGCCCAGCGGCTCGTCCGGACGCTTTGCCCGAAATGCCGCGAGATCTTCAAGCCGGATCCCGAACTTCTTAAAAAGATGGGCATCCGCGAGGGGACCTATTACCGCCCCAAGGGCTGCAACGAATGCCGGGGCGTGGGTTATCTTTCCCGCGTGGGTATCTACGAGCTCCTCGTGCTGGACGAGTCGGTCCGCCGTCTCGTGATCCAGCGGGCGTCCTCCGGGGAGATCAAGGCCGCCGCGCTGAAGGGCGGCATGCTGCCGTTCCGCACGGACGGGCTCCGGAAGGCCGAGCGCGGCATCACGTCGCTCGAAGAGGTCCTCAAGGTGACGGTCGAGGACGACTGAGGTGCGCGTTTCGGACGAGCGGGGATTCGGGCTCATCCTTCTGATCACGCTGATCGCGATCGCGTCGATCTTCATCTCCGGGACGACGATCTTCGTCACCAACGCCGCGCGGGAGACTCAGCTGAAGACGGACCGCGCCAAAGCGGCCTCGCTGGCTCAGGCGGGGCTTCTCCAGGCGCTGCACAACTGGCGCGTCTCGAACGCTTCCGAAGCCTCGCGCACCTATTCCGAGCTGAACGCGACGGTCACCGGCGCGCAGGGCTACCAGACGGGGACCCAGGCCGATTTCGCGTACTTCACGTTCGACTCGCCGGCGAACGCCTTTTGGAGCGGAAGCAACACGCTCGCGGGCTGGACGATCCGCAACATCCACTCCGCGTCGGCGACGCCGCTCAGCAACCTGACGGTCAAGCAGGCGATCGTCAGCTGGACTCCGCAGGGAAACGCAAGCCGCCGGCTCAGCCGGATCCGGTTGAACGGCACGCCCGTGTACAACGCCAGCGCGCCCAACGGCGCCCTCATCCCGCTCACCGGTTCCGCGGCGGCCCGCACGCTGGCGCCGGGCGCGTCCTGGACCGGCAACAACACGGACCTGCGCTGGAGCGGCGCCCTGCCCAGCCCGGTGCGCGTGACGGTGCAGTGGATCTTCCAGGACGACTCTTCGACCGTGCGGTCGCGCTCGCACTCGGTCGTTTACTGGGACGGCGCCCAGGCCAACGCGGCGACCGCGACGGCGGCCCGTCCCTCGCGACACACGTTTTCGATCGTCGCGACCGGGAGGGTCAGCGAAACCACGAAGCTCCCGCGGGTCCTGTCGACCGTCAAGGCGACGGTCTCGGGCAACGCGGCCGGCGGGTTCATGGAGATCATCGATTGGGACGGCGTGGACCAGAACCTCTTTTCATGAAAAAGTCCTCCGCGGGGGTGACGCTGATCGAGCTCATCCTGATCATCGCGATCGGCGCGGTCGTGACGGGCGGCGCCGTGCGTTTCGCGGTCGAGTTGACCCGGCAGGGGATCCGGGCGAGGGACGCGGCGGTCGCCTACAACCTCGCGCGGCTCAAGATGGCGGAGGCCGACGCCGCCGATTTTTCGACGCTGACGACCGGCAATGCGGTCCTGCCGGACGAAGCGAGTTTCCCGGGCTACGACATCCGCCGGGAGATCAGCGACGTCGCCACCGCCGCGGGGCCGATCACGCTGCGGCGCGTCGACATCGTCGTCGATTACGCCGGCGGGACCTTCGCGTCGCCGCTGGCGCGCCTGATCACGTACCGCCACAACCTCGTTCGTTTCGGGGACGGAGCCTAGCGATGAAAAATAAGCGGGCGCGGGCGCGCCGCGCGCGGGATCCGCGCCCGGGATTCACGCTGATCGAGCTCATCGTGACGATGGTGATCATTTCGGTGCTGGCCTCCGCGTTCGTCGCGGTCGCCGCGCCGCAGATCAACCTGTTCTTCTTTTTGCCGCAGCGGCTGAGGGTCCAGAGCGCGGGCACGGACCTTTTGGACATCATCCTGGACGGCGACATCGGCGCGCGCGGGCTTCGTTTCGCGGGCCCCACGGCCTCGGCGAGCGCGATCACGGCCGCCACGGCCTCGTCGCTGACCTACACGTACGCCGACGACGACCAGACGGCGCATACGGTCACGTTCACCTTCAGTCCGGCCACGGAACAGCTCACGCGTTCGGTGGACGGCGCGGCCGCGCAGACGGTGCCCTACTACGCGCGCACGGCGGCCGGTTTCGCCGTCTCGGCGGCCGAAACCAATTTTTTCCGCTATTACGACCAGGCCGGGACGGAATTCACGCCCGTCGCGGCCACGCTCGGCAATATCTACCGCGTCGACGTGGCCGTCCGCGTGCGCTCGGGCTCCGGCGCGGTCGCCGAATCCGAGGGCGGCATCGTGCTGAAGAGCGGGACGGACATCAAGCACTTCATCGCATAAAGGGGACTCATGGCGACGTTTCGTTACCGGGTGAGGGACAGGCAGGGCAAGGCGGTCGACGGCATCATGGAGGGGGCCGCGGCGGAGGCCGTCTCCCAGACGCTGTCGCGCCAGGGCTACATCCCGATCTCGGTCACCGAGCTGAAACCCGAAGCGGGGAGCGCGTTCGCGTGGTTCACCGAGCGCGTGACGCTGCAGGAGCGGAATGTTTTCTCGCGCCAGCTCTTGACGCTCCAAAAGGCCGGCGTGCCGCTCTTGACGAGCCTGTCGTCCCTGCGCGACCAGATCAGGAACGCGGCGTTCCGCGCGATGATCGGCCAGATCATCAAGGACCTCGAGGCGGGCGACGCCTTCTCGACGGCGCTTTCCCGCTATCCGCGCGTGTTCGACCTGATGTACGTGCACATGGTCAAGGCGGGGGAGGCCTCCGGAAAGCTCGACGAGGTGCTGCTGCATCTGGCCGAGCTCGGCGAGTTCGACGCCGAGGTGAAGGAACGCCTCAAGTCCGCGACCCGTTACCCGCTCATCACGTTCATCACGCTCATCGTCGCGTTCTGTCTGGTCATCACGCTCGTCCTCCCGAAGTTCGCCGCGCTTTACGGGCAGTTCACCGCGAAGCTGCCCCTTCCGACGCGGATCCTTTTGGGCATCCAGCACACGATCCAGTACGACTGGCCCCAGGTGATCGTGGCGCTGGCGGCGATCTTTTTCGCCGGCCGGTACGCGCTGCAGACGCCGTTCGGGCGTTATCAATGGGACCGGATGAAGCTCCGGATGCCGGTGTTCGGCGAGCTCTACCTGAATCTTCTGATGAGCCGTTTCACGCGCGTGCTGGCGGAGCTTCTGGCCAGCGGCATCCCGATCCTCCAGGCCCTGCAGCTGGTTTCCGACACGGTGGGCAACGAGGTCATCCGCCGGGCCCTGGTCCGAATCCAGGAGAGCGTCAACGAAGGCAAGGGGATGGCGGAGCCGATCAAGCGCTCGGGCCTGTTTTCGCCGATGGTCTATCAGATGATCTCGGTCGGCGAGCAGAGCGGAAAAACCGACGAGCTCCTCCGCTACGTCGCGGATTATTACCGGTCCCAGGCCACGTTCATGATGAAAAACCTGACCACGCTGATCGAGCCGATGCTGATTTTCGTCATCGGCGGGTTTGTCCTCGTCCTGGCGCTGGGCGTGTTTCTCCCGCTTTGGGATTTGATGTCCGTGATCAAGCGGTAATGATTGACAAAAAAGTCGTCTAATGTATACTTATGTTAGTATCAGTATGAGGCTTATAGCTTTTCCGTCCTTTTAAAATATCCTTCAAATCAGGGGAGATGATGAAAAAAACCTACGGCTTTACGCTCATCGAGCTGGTCATGGTCATCGCGATCATCGGTATCCTGGCGGCTATCGCTCTTCCCCGATTCGTCGATCTCAACATGAACGCGCGCGAATCCGCCACCCGCGGCGCGCTCGGTTCGCTCCGTTCCGTCCTGGCGATCCGGTACGCGCAGAGCGCGACCGGCGGCGCGGCGGCCTCGTATCCCGCCAGCATCACGGGCACGGACTTCGCCGACGGGAACGAGCCCACGAACGCCATCTCCAACAACACCGGCGTCACGACCACGACCGCCATTCCGGCCACCAACGCCACCAACGCGAACGGTTTCTGGTTCATCCAGAGCGGCGCGAGCGCCGGCCGGGCGGGCGCCTTCTCCGACGGAACCGTCAACACGGGAAATTATTGACCGGATTTTCCGCGCCGCGACCGTGACGGCCGCCGGCAGGGCCGGGCGGCCGGGCGTCGCCGACACCGGATCGCATTGACCCCGTCCCGCGAGCGGTGAAAGCCCTTTCCCTCCGCGTCTTATTCTTCCTTTTCTTCGCCGCTTTTTTCGCGGTCGCGTTCCACGACGTCGTGTTCGGGCCGGCGACCTTCATGCGCCGCGACATCGCCCGCTTCTACTATCCCATGTGGAAATACGGCGTCGAGGCGATGCGCTCCGGCGTCTTCCCGCTGTGGAACCCCTACAACAACTTCGGCTGCCCTTTTTTCGCGAACGTCCAGACCTGCGTCCTCTATCCGCCGACGGTCCTCCTCTACGCCGGGCCGTTCGCGCGCGCGTTCGGCCTCTACGTCTTGCTGCACCTGACGCTGGCCGGCGGTTTCACGTCCGTCTGGATGCGCGAATCGGGCGCCTCCGCGGCGGCCTCGCTCGCCGCCGGGTTCGCGTTCGCCGCCGGCGGCTGCGTGCTGTCCATGATCAATCTGACGATCACGCTGTGCTCGCTCTCGTGGTTCCCGCTCATCCTTCTCCTGTACCGGCGGCTCTGCCGGGAGCCGGAAGAGGGGAGGGCCGCGCGGCTGCGCGTGCTCGCCGGGGCCGCGCTCCTCGTGCAGTATCTCGCGGGCGACCCGGCGGTCTCGTTCGCGACGGTTTCGGTGCTGGTCCTGTTTTCGGTCTATCGTTCCGTGGAGAACCGCGTGGAGCGGCGCGCGGGCGCGGCGCGGCCGCTGGCCGACCTCGGCTGGACGCTCGCGGTTTTCGCCGGCCTGGCCGCGTTCCAGTCGCTCCTTTTCCTCGAGCTCCTTTACTCGTCGATCCGCCGGCAGATGTCGTACGAGGAATGCATGATGTGGAGCATGCAGTACAACGATTTTTTCGCCGTGATCGTGCCTTTTTTTTCGGACCTGAGCATGTACGTCATGGACTACTGGTCGCGGCAGAGCTGGCTCGAGAACTACTACGCGGGGATCACCGTGCTCTGCCTGGCGGCCAGCGGCGCCTGGCTCGAGCGCGGGCGGCGCGGCAGGCTGCTCGTCCTCCTGGCGCTCGCGGGCCTGACGCTGGCGCTCGGCCGCAACACGCTGATCTATCCGTTCCTCCACCGCACCGTGCCCTTCCTGGGCTTCATCCGCTACCCGATCCGCTTCTTTTTTCTCTTCGCTTTCGCCGCGGCCTGCCTGGCGGGGCACGGGCTCGACGCGTTGTCGGCCTCCGCCGGCCGGCGGGGCGGGGGGCGCCGGACGGAGTTCCTCGCGGCGGCCGTGGTGGCGCTGGCGGCCACGGTGCTGGTTTTCAGCCTTTTCTTCGACGGCGCGCAGCAGGCCCTCGGCGCGTGGGTCCGCGACCGCTTCGGCGAGCGCGTGAAGCCGTTTTATTCGCTGAACGACCTCGCCGGGTTCATCTACGCCGCGCTGTTCAACGTCCGCCGCACCGCGATCTATCTGGTGGCGGCGGCGGTCGGCATCGTCGCGACGCTCCATTCGAGGCCCCGGCGGCGCGTCGTTCTCGCCTATTTCTGCCTGCTCGTCTTCGCCGACCTTTTCAGCACGAACTTCATCGAGCCGCGCATTCCGGCGGGCTCCATCGAGGAGCCTTCGGGCAACATGCGCGCGGTGCTGCGCGACCGCGAGGGGCCTTTCCGCGTGACGGCCTCGCCCAGGGCCGTCCACGCGCAGACTTACGCCGTCATGAAGGACATCGACACGACGCAGGAAAACCAGAAAGAGCAGTTCACGTCGAACTACCTCCTTTTTCACCGTATCCAGGACGCGCTGGGCTACGACTCGATCTACCTGAGCGGCACCAGCCGCGTGCAGAGCGCCGTCATGACGATGGACACGCCCGCCTCGTCGCGCCTCCTGGACTGGCTGAACGTGAAGTACGTCGCCAGCCCCAAGGACCGGGTCGAGGGACTCGAGCGCGTGCGCGAGTCGCCCCCGGCGAATCTGTTCCGGAACCCCAGGGCGATGCCCCGGGCGTTTTTTTCGCGCGCAGCCGTCGTGGAAAAGGACCGCGAGCGGCTCCTGAAGAAAATCACGGCGGCGGACTACGACCCCTCGGCGGCCCTCTATCTGGACGACGGGCCGGAATCCGCGGGCGTTTCCGCCGCGGAGGCGGGAGGCGAGGCGCGGATCACGCGGTACTCGCCCAACCGCGTGGAAATGGACGCGTCCGCTACGGCCGGGGCGCCCTGGCTTTTTTTCTCCGACACCTGGTATCCGGGGTGGAAGGCCGCGGTGGACGGGCTCCCGGTCCGGATCTACCGGGCCAACTACGCGTTCCGCGCGCTGTGTCTGGAGCCGGGCCGCCACCGCGTCGTCTGGGAGTACGACCCGCCTCTTTTCAAGGCGGGCATCGGGATCAGCCTGCTGACGCTGGCCTTTTGCGTCCGGGCCTGGCGGCGTTCCGCATGATAAAATTTGCAGAAAGTTGTAATTCAATGCCTATTATTTTATAATCAATCATGCCGAAAAATTTACCCTCCAACGAACTGCTCGTCCTCGATTTCGGGCAGGGCACGATCCGCGTCGTCCTCATGGACCTCTCGTCCGGCAGTCCCCGGATCGCCGATTTCGCCGTTCTCCCGAGGGAGCGTGATCCGCGCGAGGACGAGGAGCGCGCCAGGATCCGGAAGGCGATGGAATCCTTGAGCCCCCGCGGCAAGCCGCCGGTCGTCATGACCTGGGAGGACGGCATCGTTTTCCGCCAGCTGACGCTCCCGATCATGCCGGAGGAGGACCTGAAGAAGGCGTTTCTCTGGGAGATGCAGCAGAAATTCACGGCCGGCTCCGAGGACAACGCGCTGGCGTACGAAACCGTGGCCGAGGGCGATTCGCCGGAAGGCACGCGCGAGCGGCTGTACAGCGTCTTCCACGCCGACCGCAAGACGCTGGCGGATCGCGTCGCGTTTGTGGAAGGGGCGGGCTACACGGTCCAGGCGGTCCTCCCGGCGCAGGCCGCGCTCGCGCGGCTTTCGGTCGGCGCGCCCGAGGTCCGCGACACGCTTCTTTTCGACATCGGTCTCAAGACCGCGCGCATCCTCGTCGTGCGCAGGGGAAAGAACATGCTGTCGCGGACGGTGCTCCTCGGGGGCCGGGTTCTGACGGACCTGCTGGCGGGGTATCAGCCGGGGGGCGGGCTCGCGATCGGTCCCGCGGAGGCGGACGAGCTGAAAGTCCGCCAGGGCGCGGCCAATCCGCAGGCCGAGCACATCAGCCTGCTGCGCCCCTACCTCGAAAAGATCGTCGCCGAGATCAAGCGGTCGATCGACTACTATGAGCTCCAAAAATATTCCCAGCCCATCGGGAGCGTCCTTTTCACGGGAGGCGGGTCGGACCTGAAGGGGCTCGAGGCCTTCATGTCGCGCTTCCTCGGGCTAGACGTGCGCACGTTCGACCGGGAGGCGTTTCTCTCGCCGAAGCTCTCGAAAGAAAAACGGGCGCTCGCGGAGGCCGGCATCGGCGGGTTCGCGACGGCCCTGGGCGCGGCGATCGGGGCCGAGGAGGCCGTGAGTCTCCTGCCGAGACTGCGGAAATCGCCCGGAAAGGTGCGCGCGCAGAAGACGTCGGCGAGGCTGGCGGCCGTGTTCGTCTGCGCCTGCCTGATCCTCCTTGACGTGGGCGCGTTCCTGACCCTGCGGGCCTCGCGGTCGGCGCTCAAGACCGCCGAGCTCGAGTGGGGCGAGATCGCCAGGATTCACAAACTGCTCGAGGAGATCAAGACGCAGCAGTCGTTCCTGCGGACGGCGCTGAAGGGGGACCTCTCGCATCCGGCGCTCCTCAAGGAGCTTTCGCTGGCGACGCCGGAAACCGTGCGGCTGGACGAGCTCTCGTTCAACCGCACCGACGCGTCGCTCACGCTCCGGGGAACCGTCCTCGGCGCGGGGAAGAACGACGTGAAGGTGATCGCCCAGTTCATCGGCGACCTCATGAAGTCGCCCTTCTTCACGGACGCCGCTCTCGTGAGCGCGGTCCAGGATGCCGCGGGCGACTCCCGGTTCGAGCTCCGCTGCGCGACGAAGGGGATCTCCTGATGCCGCTTCCGGCCTGGGCCCCCAAAGGATTCGCGCCGCCGAAGGTCCGCAAAGACGCGGTCGCGTGGATCGTCGTGGCGCTTTTCGCCGCGCTGATGGCGGGGGTGTATTTCGAACTTCAGAAAAAGAGCGGCGCGCTCCAGTCGCTGGCCGCGGCCAAGCGCGCGCAGATCCGCACGGCCCGGGAAAGCGGCCTCGCCGACATCGGCGCCGCCGAGCTCGCGCGCCTGCAGAACGGCATCGCGGCGTTCCAGGGGGGATTCATCCGAACCGCCGAGCTGCCGGCCGTGCTCGACGGGCTCTCCGAGGAGGCCGAGCGCAACCAGGTCCGCGTCGTGAGCGTCGACTCCGCGCCTCCGTCCGCGGAGCAGGAACTGCCCGCCTCCGAGACGGACGCGGGCGCGCCGGCGTACCGCCGCCTGCCGATCCACATGCGGCTGGAAGGAACCACCCGGTCGATCGGCAGCTTCCTGCGCTCGCTCGAGAAGTCCTCGAAGCGTCTCTTCGTCGTCGAAAAGCTCCGGCTGACCAAGCGCGACGCGAAGGCCCCGACGCTCGACTGCGAATTGACGCTGAGCTTTTTCTCCAACGGCGCGGGCGGCTGACATGGAAAAAAAACACAAAGACCTCCTGATCGCCGGCGCGCTGGTCCTGACCTTCCTGGGGATCATGGCGAAAGGCACCGGGCCGAAGAAGCGGCCGCTCCCGGCGGCGGCCTCCCAGCCGGCCGCGGCGCCGGCGGACCTCTCGTTCCTGCAGACCGTCCGCCGGAACGAGGAGCTCCGGGAGGCGCAGGCGGCGGTGTGGGAAAAACCGTGGAAGCGCGACCCGTTTCTCTCGGAAGCCTCGGCGTCCGCCGTCGCGTCCCGCCTCAAGCTCGACGGAATCGTCTGGGACGAGAAGGCCCCCTACGCGATGATCAACGGCAAGGTCGTGAAGGTCGGCGACACGATCGAGGGCTATCGCATCCTCGAGATCAAGCCGGGCGCCGTTGTCCTGTGGTCGGACGGCGGGCAGTTCAATGAATTGAAGCTCTTCGAGGAGAGCGGCTCATGAAAAAGATCGCGATCGGCATCGTCGCCTACAACGCCGAGAGCACGCTGCAGAAGGTCCTCGACCGCATCCCCGCGGCGGTCCGCGAGAAGGTCGCCGAGGTCGTCGTCTTCGACGACGAGTCCAAGGACAAGACCTACGAGGTGGCTCGCGAGTACAAGGAAACGCACCCGCATTTCACGAACCTCTCGGTCTACCGCAATCCCTACAACCTCGGATACGGCGGCAACCAGAAGCGGCTCTACCGCTACTGCATCGAGAAGGGGTACGAGATCGTCGTTCTCCTCCACGGCGACGGCCAGTACGCGCCGGAGGCGCTGCCGGAGCTCCTGGCGCCGCTCGAGCGGGGGGAGGCGGAGGCCGTGTTCGGATCGCGCATGATGACCAAGGGCGGCGCGAGGGCCGGCGGGATGCCGCTCTACAAGTTCGTCGGCAACAAGATCCTGACTTTCTACGAGAACCGGATGCTCGGCATGTCGCTGACCGAATTTCACTCGGGCTACCGGCTCTACAGCGTGCGCGCGCTGGCGTCGATCCCGTTCGAGAAGAACACCAACGACTTCCATTTCGACACAGAGATCATCGTGCAGTTCCACGCGAAGGCGTTCCGGATCAAGGAGCTCCCGATCCCGACCTACTACGGCGACGAGATCTGCTACGTGAACGGCATGAAGTACGCGGCCGACGTCGCGTGCGCGGTCCTGCAGTACAAGCTCCACGAGTTCGGCGTCCGCAACTTCTCCAAATACGACGTGGGGCAGAAGCATTACTCGTTCAAGCGGGACCGCCACTCGAGCCACGGTCGGGTGATCCGCATGATCCCGAAATCCGGCCAGCGCATCCTGGACGTCGGTTGCGGCCCCGAAGACCTGACGCTGCACCTGAAAAAGGACGGCAACGAGATCGTCGGCGTGGACTTCGAGGCGGCGACCGGGCTCGGGGACGTGCGCACGTTCATCCAGAAGGACCTCGAGCGCGACTTCGAGCTCGGCTACGGGCGAGAGTTCGATACCATCCTCTTCCTCGACATCCTGGAGCACCTGAAGGACCCCGAGCGCGTGCTCGCCCGGGCGCGCGACTA
>DATJEK010000090.1:0-19223 GCA_035496715.1 Candidatus Eiseniibacteriota bacterium
GTTGTATTCTAAGCCTAGTAATATCAGTTAGTTATATTTAACAGCAGCCCTTCTTTTTCCCCGAAAGGGGAGAGGGAAGGGCTGTTGCATTTTGGGGGCTGTTTGGGTATACTTCTAGGTAATCGTGCTTAGAATTGATAAAAGTTAATTAAAGGATTTAAGATGATGCTTCTTCGTGGAAAAAGGCGGACCCGCGGCTCGACGCTGATCGAGGTGATGATCTCGGTGGCGATCTTCCTTTTGGGCATGCAGTCGCTCTTGTCGGTTTCGATCGCGAGCATCATGCAGGCCAAGCGGGCGGAATACGTCTACAAGGCTTCCGGCCTCGCGAAGAACCACATGGAGCGCTTGCGGGCGTACAGCTTCGCGGCGCTGTCCTCCGCGGCCGAAACGAGCACGGTCATCAATTCCGACGGCGACCCGGATACGACGGGCAGTTTCATTCGCACGACGACCGTCACGACGAACTACAACAGCAATTCCAATCTCACGCAGGTCACGGTCCAGGTCTGGTTCCTGATGAAGGGCGTTCAGAGCCCGCAACCGATGACGTTGAGCTGCGTGATGTACAACGGGTAAGGGGGAGAGTCATGCGGTTTTTCCGGGGCGTTCGAGGGTTTTCGCTGATCGAGGCGAGCATTTCTCTCGCGATCGGCGCTTTTTTCCTGGCCTCGGTGACCAGCACCTGGTACATGTCCTCGCGCGTCTGGCAGGAAGAGCAGCGGCGGAACGAGATGCGCATGGACATCGAAAAGGCGATGGAGCGCATCAAAAGTGACATCCGTCTTTCCGATTCGAACGAGATCCTTTTTTATCCGGTCGGCGCGTCGAGCTACACGGCGGTCAGCATGCCGCAGCGCAGCCGGGACTCGAACGGGTTTCACACGTTCTCCGGGGGGAGCATCAACTGGAACCGCACGATCGCGTATTACGTGTACACTTCGGGAGGCGTGTCCGAATTCCGCCGCGCGGTCTACAATTCATTCAACGCCAGCGATGCCGCGCGCCAGGCGATCCTCGACGCCCTCGTGACGAACGGCAGCGACGGAAACGCGACGTCGACCGTCCTGTTTCGCACGAACTCGGCTACCCTGGAAATCGTTCCGCAGATCGCGACCTTCGACGGATACAGCGCGAGCGTCGCGAGAAGCGCGAGCACCAACTTCGGCAGCGTCCAGCTTTCCTCGGGCACTCACACGATCGGTTTTCGCGTCACGGGCAAAAACGCCGCTTCGTCCAGCTACGGCATCGGCATCGATTCTGTTTCGCTCACGCCGAGCGGGGGGCCTCAGGAGGCGGAGGTGCTGACTTCGTCGGGCAGCGGCGCCTCTCCGACCATCGAGACCATGACCGCCTACGGAACCAGTTGGGGAGGCGGCCAGCAGATCCATTTTCCGGCGATCGCCACCGGAAGCACCGTCACGTTTACGACCAATTACGACCAATGGCTCGAATCCAACTTTTCCTCCTGCACCTTTTCAAACGCGATCGTATCGGCCGGCGCCGACCCGGTCGCCACGATCCAGAGCCGGGAAAACCAAAGCCTGACGCCGTGCTGGCGGGCGGACGCGCAGGTCGTGGCCGGGGTGGAGGCGGAGGAAACGAACGCCGCGACGATGGCGGTCCGCACCAGGATCATGGCCGCCTACGTGGCGCGATCCGGGGTCCTGATGCGCATCAAATTCATGGCCGGTCCCACGACGGCGCTCACGATCGACGGCGCCTGGTTCGGTCCGGCGACGGGATCGGGCTCTTCCAGCATCAGCGGATCGCCGATTCAGCTTTATTTCGACAATAGCTACGTCGCCGAAGGCGCGGCGGACGCCGCGGGATCCACCGCTTCTCCGGGATCGGTCACCAGCATCACGATTCCCGCCGGATGCCATGCCTGGTCGAATTGGTTCGTCCCGTCGGCCCCCATCACGGCCGGCGCGGCCACCGAGTATCTGGTCAGCATGAGGATCAACAACACCGGCAGCGGCGCGACCGTCTGGCAGGAGAATCCGCTCGCCGGAACGCATTCCTACCGGACGACGACCTCGGGCGACGCGTCGGCCGCGGACTGGTCTTCGAAGACCGTGACTCTCAGCAGCAACCTGTATGCGGTCGCCGAAATTTCCACCTGGCAGAACGTGGCCACGGTCACCTCGCAGGTTTACGACACGAAAATGGGTTCCCCAAACTACAACACGATCACCTGGGTGCCGTCCGTGGCCGGGGGATCCACGGTCACGATGAAGGTCCGTTCCTCCTCGAGCGCGACCATGAGCGGAGCCAGCGACTGGAGCGTGCTCGGGTCGTATGGGTCTTCGCCGTCGAGCCTCGCCACGGTATCGAATCTGCGGTATGTCCAGTTTCAGGCGACGCTGACGAGCGCTTCGCCGTACACCGGCGCCTACCCCAGCTTCGATGACGTCAAGATCGACTGGCCCGGGCAGACGGCCCTCGTCGAGGTCAGCGGGTATTACACCACGCGTCCGAGTTACGGCCAGTTCGAAGTCCTGGTCGACGGCGCCCAGCCGGTCAAGGCCCTGGAGCTGAAGCTCACGGCGAACGGCGTGTATCGCGGCCAGACGTACAGTTTCGCGCTCAACACCGAACAAGATCCGCTGAATACGGGAAAATGAAGAGGCGGGGGGAGGGTCTCATGAGAATCGGCGATCAAAAAGGCAGCGTCTTCGTGACCACGATGGTGGCCACGCTTCTCATGCTCCTGACCGGCGGCTACATGTATACGATGGCCGACCAGGGACTCTACAATATCAAGCAGCTCCAGTACCGCGCCCAAGCCAAATACATCGCAGATGCGGGGCTCGCGGACGCGCTCGGGCGCCTGCGGACGACCTGGGCGACGAGCGCGAGTTATCCGAGCACCACGCTGGCCGGCGGCACTTACCAGGCCAGCGTGACCACGATCAGCGGCCGCACGAAGGTCACGGCCACCGCCACGGCAAACGGCGTCACCCAGGTTTCTACGGCCGAAGTCGTCGGTCCCGGGCTCTCGGCGCTGGACTACGTTTTCGCCGCGGGCGGAGACGCCAGCATCGACGCCGGCACGGGTCAGTCGTCGGGGACGATCAACGGCGACATGTATTCGGGGGGCGACTTTACGCTGGACGGTCCGGCCAGCGGCGGCACGATGACCGTTACGGGCGACATCCAGGCGGCGGGCAATTATACCGACAGCGGCGGATCCAGCACCACGGTCAACGGCACGGCGACGCCGAGCTTCTCGACGGCCGTGGCCTTTCCGACGGTGGATTATTCCTACTATCAGACGATCGCGCAGACCAACGGCTATTACGTGAACGGAAACGTTACCTACGCTTCGGGCGCGATGCCGGCCAGTCCGGCGGGAGGCGTGATCTACGTCAACGGCGATGTGACCATCAACGGGACCCAGAATACCAACGCCTGCATCGTCGCCACCGGCAGTATCACGATTTCCAAGACAGGCAACACCTATGCGAAAGTCACGATTACGCGGCCGGCAACGACCCCGGAAAGCAGCTTTCCGGCCGCCATGTGCCAGGGCAACTTCACCTGGAGCACGACCGGAAACGGCGACGGGTACGTGAATATCACCGGTCTGATCTACACGCAGGGGAACTTCACGGTCGCCTCGGCCAACCATGAGACCTTTACTCTGACCGGCTCCGTCGTGGCCGCCGGGAACATCAATCTGGGACCGACGGCTTTCTCCAGCGTGACGGCCGGGTACTCGGCTCAAACTCCGCCCGGATTTACGGTCAGCAACGCCCAGATGCAGGTCGAGAGCTATAACAGTTAAGCCTTCCTGACGCCGGTTCCATAAAGCCAGTCTGACCGGCCCTTCTCCCTATACAATACCTAACATAATATTGATTATACGACATTAAGAGTGAAGGCGGGGTTGTCCACAGGTTGCGCCGAGCATCCGATTTTTAAGCGTATTTTTGGGGTTTCTTCAAATCAAAAGGCGGTTTTTTAAAAGTTCGGGCAAACGAAAACCCCGGCCCTATTTCAGGCCGGGGTCGCGTGGAAGCTTAAAAAACGGGTTTAGGCGGCTTTGGAGATGGCCGTCAGGACTT
This sequence comes from Candidatus Eiseniibacteriota bacterium, assembly GCA_035496715.1. GTDB lineage: Bacteria > Omnitrophota > Gorgyraeia > 2-02-FULL-51-18 > 2-02-FULL-51-18 > DATJEK01. Next base: position 4,071 of record DATJEK010000090.1, read on the forward strand.
CCTGGACTTCCTTGTTGTTCTTCTGTTCCTGGGTCAGGAAGCAGACTCCGACGTCATAGCTGGGGCCTCCCTGGGACAGGCCGGATTCTTCTTCGACCCTGACCACGCGACCCAAAAGGCCGTTTTTAAAGACCAGCGCCCGATCTTCGATTTCCTGGCAGATTTTGAGGGTTCTTAGGTCGACGTCCATCCAGAGGATGCTGGAGAGCTCCGGCGGGGCCTCGACGGTCCTGAAGAGAATGCCGGACTGGCTGACGTTCTGGGAGGTTCCGTTCGTGAGGCTCAGGGCGCTGCGCTGTTCGGCCTTGCCGGTATAACTTTTGAACTTTAAAGGGGTGCTGAACTTGATCCTGAAGAACTCCCTGCGGTTCTGAAAACCGATCGCGCTGTCCTTCGCCAAAGTGAGATCCTCCGGTAAGGGTTTGAGAGCTAAGTATACACCCCCCTTTGGGCCATTGCAAGACGGCCTCTCCCCTCCCTCCGAGCGGGCAAAATAAGCCGCCCCGGAGGCTTTTTAGGGCCCTCCGGGGCGTTTTGGGGGGTCTTTCCGGGGATTCTTCTTAGAGCTTGTGGACGTTGGCCGCCTGTTCGCCTTTGGGGCCCTGGGTGACCTCGAATTCCACGGTCTGGCCCTCATCCAGCGTTTTGTAACCCTCTCCCTGGATGGCGCTGTGGTGGACGAAAACGTCCTTGCCGCCGCCGTCGGGCGTGATGAATCCGTAACCCTTTTGATTGCTGAACCACTTGACGATGCCTTTTGCCATGTTCATAGTTCTCCTTATTCGACCGCTTGCGACTGACCGTTAAACAAGGACCCCGCCACCCCAAAATCGGACCGGAAAATAAAAAGACCGCAGCCCGAAAGCCTGCGGTCAGTGAATCGGCAATTTTTGAAATCGTTAGGAAGCGCTGGAACGAACCTAACCAAAATTGAAACGGACTCCCTCTTTCAATTAATTCCTACCAACAAAGAATAACATAGGCCTGTATTCTTGTCAAACAAGCCCTATTTTTAACTCTCCATTTCCCGGTTTTCCTCACGGCAGGTCGGGCAGGGCTTGAAGCCGGCGGCTTTCGCGTCGACGCGCGAAGCGAAGGTGACGAGGTAGGACTGCGGGATCCGTTCCAGCTCCGGAGAGGTGGGGTAATAATAGATTTTCGTGTTTTTGTCGCCGATGTATTCGCTCTTGATGAAGGGGTTTTCGGGCTCCTCTTTCCAGAGGCCCAGCTTCCCCCGCCGGGCCCCGAGGTCGGCCTGGCGCAGGCGCGCGGCGTAGCGCGCGTTGGGCGGCGTCGGTTTCCATCGTCCGTCGCCGGACTTGAGGAGCTCCTCGTTCACGAACGTGCCGTCCTCGAGGAACACGTAGGCCAGGAAATTGTTGCGCTCGTCGCGGATCTGGGAGTCCCATTCCACCTGAACGGTCTTGCCGGCGACGAGCTGGCGGTTGCGGTTGAGCGCGTTTTCGCCGTAGACGCGGACCAACGGGATCTTGCTCTGGAGCGGCGGGGAAACCACGCCGATGTAGCGCAGGGTCTTTCCGCCGGCCAGGCGGATCGTGTCGCCGGTCAGGACCTCTCGGACGACGGCGCTCTGGCGGGCCGGAGCGGCCTGAGCGCCGTCGGCGCCGGCCAGCGCGGCTGCGAGAAACAGCGCCAGGAAGATGGGACGGACGTCAGAGTTCTTCGAGGATTTCGAGCGTCTGTTCGGGGTCACGGGTCTTGAGGACGAGGCAGCCGAAGTCCTGGTTTTTGGTGGCGGTGCAGTAGGCGTATTCGATGTTGATATCGGCGCGGTACAGTTTTTTGGCGATCGTCGAGATGATCCCGGGCTTGTTGTCGATGTTGAGGACGACGACGTCCTGAGGGATGATATAGACGCCTTCCTCTTCGAGCAGGATCAGCGCCTTCGTGGGATTGTCGACGATGAGCCGCACGATCGCGTGGTCCACGGTGTCGTGGACGGACATCGCGTAAATGTTGATGTCCGCGTCCGCCAGCGTGGCGCAGATGCTCGAAAGACGCCCCGGCTTGTTCTCGCAGAAGACCGAAAGCTGTTTCTCGATGGGCATGGGATCCGGGAGGCTAGCCGAAGAACTTCTCGCCCTGCGCCCAATTTTCGCCCGGGACCTCGTCGATGACGAGATAGGTCGAGTTTTTGGGTTTTCCGGCGACTTTTTCCAGGGTTTCGGCGAATTCCTTCGCGATGAGCGATTTTTGCTCGCGGGTCAATTTGCCCACGACTCGAAGGCTGATGTAAGGCATGGATTTAGTTTACCGCCGACGGCGGGGGCCGATCAAGGATTATCCGAGGCGGACGGCGGGAGCCTGGGTGCGGATGCAGGAGGCGGAAGCCGTGGCCAAAAGTTCGCCGGTCGAGGTCCGCGCGTCGGCGCCGGCACGCAGGAGCTTCCCCCGGACCCCCTCGATCCGGCCTTCCAGGAGGATCTCCTCCCCCACTCGGGCCGCCTTCTTGAGCCGGACGGTCAGCTCGGCGGTCACGGCCCCATGGCCCTCCATCCAGGCGAGGTTGACCATCATTTCGTCGAGGACGAGCGCCATCATGCCGCCGTGGACGACGTCTTTGAACCCCTGATGCTCCTTCTTGAAGATGACGCGGGAACGCAGGATTCCCGGCTCGTGATCGAACCGCAGCCGCAGGCCCGCGGCGTTCAGCCGGCCGCAGGCGAAGCACATATGGTCGTCTTCTAGTACGACCGGCACGTCTTGTCCTTCTGGGACGGGGTGAAGGCGGAAGCAGTGATGGCCTGCAGTTCGCCGTGGATGAGCCCGTTGGAGGCCAGCGTGTCCCCGCTTTTCAGGTAGTCCCCCTTCCCCCACATGTCGGTGATCCGTCCGCCCGCCTCCTCCAGGATGACGGCGCCGGCGGCGACGTCCCAGGGCGAAAGATCGAGCTCCCAGAAGCCGTCGAAGCGGCCGCACGCGACATAGGCCAGGTCCAGGGCCGCCGAGCCGCCCCGGCGCAGTCCCACGCTTCCCAGGGAGATCTTTTCGAACGATTTCAGGTATTCGTCGAAGCGGTCGCGCGCCCTGAACGGGATGCCGGTCGCCATCAGCGCGGTGGCGAGTTTGGGGACACGCGTGGCCCGGATGCGCCTCCCGTTCAAAAAAGCGCCCTTGCCTCTTTCGGCGGTGAAAAGCTCTTTGTGAAGCGGGTCATAGATCACGCCCGTCGTCAGCCGGCCGCCCTCCATCACGCCGATGGAAATGGAAAACTGCGGGAAGTGATGGATGTAGTTCGAGGTGCCGTCGAGCGGATCGATGATCCAGAGGCGTCCCTGCCCGGCGGTGACGCCGCTCTCCTCCGCCTGGATCGTGTCCGACGGGAAATGGCGCCGGAGCGATCCGATCACGGTTTTCTCGGACTTCTTGTCGATGGCCGTGACGAAGTCGTTCTTGGCCTTCATGCTGATCTGGGAATCTTTGAGCTTGCCGTAGGAGGCCAGCAGGACGCGGCCTCCTTTCAGGGCGGCTTCCACGGCCGCGGTCAGGGGGGTGGTCTTTTTTTTCACAGGATACCTAACTCCTTCATTTCGGCCAAGAGCGCCGGAACGTCGTTTTTGAACGTGTGCGTGCGCAGGCCGATCTCGGCCGCGGCGCCGGTGAGATCGGCGCGATCATCGATGTAAAAAATCTCTTCCGGGCGGGCGCGGCAGGCCCGGATCGCCGTGCGGTAGATCTTCTCGTCCGGTTTGCGGCGTTTTTCACGGAACGAAAGGACGTGCCTGTCGAAAAGGCCCAGCACGGCGTAACGCTTGCGCAGATGGTCATAGTGCATCGCGTTGGTGTTCGAGATGAGGACGAGGCGGTAGCCCTTTTTGTGTCGCCGCAGGCGGCGGACGAGCGCGATCATGTCCGCGTTGGGCGTGAAGATGCCGTTCCAGACGCGCCGAAAGCCCTCGAAGCCCAGCCTCAGCCTGAGCGCCGTCTTCACCTGCCGGTAAAAAAAGCGCGAGGAGACTTTTCCGCCGTCATAAGGCACTTCCACGCCGGAGGTGACGAAGTAGTCCTCGATGTCCTTCGCCCCGAACGGCGACGAGCGGGCCAGGCGTTTGAATGCGGGGTCGAAATTGAAGTGAAGGAGGACTTTCCCGAGGTCGAACAGGACCGCGCGGATTTCCCCAGTTTTTTTGCGCGACATGCGGCGTATTATACCTTAACCTTTGACTTTCCGCCTGTATTGTTTAAGATGAACCGATGACATCCGAAAACGCGATTTCCATTCGCGGGCTCGTCAAATCCTACGGGACGTTCCGGGCGGTCGACGGGATCAGTCTCGAGGTCCGCAAGGGCGATTTCCTCGCGTTCCTCGGGCCCAACGGCGCCGGCAAAACCACGACCATCAACGCGATCACGGGTCTCGGCAATTTCCAGGAAGGCTCGGTGCGGGTGTTCGGCCACGACGTCGTGCGGGACTATCGGCGGGCGCGCCGGCTCGTCGGACTCTGTCCCCAGGAATTCAACTTCGACCCCTTTCTTTCGATCGAGGGCCTGCTCGTCTACCAGGCGGGCTATTTCGGCGTGCCCAGGGCCGAGGCCGCCGCGCGCGCGGAGCGGCTCTTGGGCCAGTTCGGCCTTTCGGCGAAGAAAAACCAGGACTTCCGGAAGCTCTCGGGCGGCATGAAGCGCCGGTTGCTCCTGTGCCGCGCGCTGATGCACGACCCGGAAGTGCTGATCCTCGACGAGCCGACCGCCGGCGCGGACCTGGAGGTCAAGCATTTCATCTGGGACCTGCTCAAGTCGCTGAACGACGCGGGAAAAACGATCTTCCTCACGACGCACTACATGGAGGAGGCGGAACGCCTCTCGAAGACCGTCGTGATCATCGACAAGGGCCGCGTCATCCACGAGGGCTCCAAGGAGGAGCTCGTCAGGGACCAGAGCCTCGAAAAACGCTACCTCGAACTGACGCGGGAGAAATCCGACGATGCTGATTGAAAACCCGATCGGCTTCCGCGCGCTGGTGAAGCGGGAGATCGTCCGGTTCTTCGTCGTGTATTCCCAGACGATCATCCCGCCGCTCCTGTCGTCGGCGCTCTTCATCTTCGTCTTCGGCTTCTCGATCGGGTCGGGCCTCGGACCCGTCAGCGGCGTGAGCTACCTGCAGTTCATGGTCCCGGGCCTGGTGATGATGCACCTGATCGAAAGCTCCTACACCAACGCCTCCTCTTCCCTCTTCATCTCGCGTTGGCACAACATCATCCAGGAGCTCCTCCTGTCGCCGCTGTCGTACTTCGAAATGGTGCTGGGCCTTCTGGCCGGCAGCGTCTGCCGCGGGCTGATCGCCGGCACGGGCGTGTACTGCGTGTCGCTTCTTTTCACCCGTTTTCCGATCCAGCACCCGTTCATCGTCGCGTATTTTTTCGTGACGGTGACCGTGATCTTCTCGTGCGTCGGCCTCGTGGTGGCCCTCTGGGCGGAGGGATTCGAAAAGTTGTCGTTCTGGGGCACGTTCGTACTCACGCCGCTCATTTATTTCGGCGGCGTTTTCCACGGGCTGGGCATGGTCCCGGCTCCGCTGCGGTTCGTCACGCGGCTGGACCCGATTTTTTATCTGGTGAACGGGCTGCGTTACGGGATGATCGGCGTTTCGGACGCGGACGTGCGCGTGGGGATGGCGCTGGCCCTGGCGCTGGCCGTCGGCCTTTTCGCCGTCGTCGAGCGGCTCTTCCGGATCGGCTACAAGCTCCGCAATTAGGCGATGCAGGTCTTCCGGATGAAGGCGTGGATCCGTTCGGCGGGTTCGAGCCGGGAGAGGTCGTCGATCAGCGCGCCGGCGGGGCTTCTCCCCTCTTCGGCGATGCGCAAAAGCGGCTGGAGGTAGAGCGGGTCGTTCTTCAGCGCCGGATTCGACGCGGCCATGCGGATGAGCCCCTGCTCGGCGATCCGGACCAGCCGGCGCGCCGTCTCCAGGAGAGGTTTTCCCCCGAGCGTCGCCGACAGACCCCGCCTGCAGGCTTCGGCGGAGGCTCGAAGGCGCTCCTCGACTGCGATTCCCGCCAGTAGATCCCAGGCCTCCGAAAGCGCCTTCGCGTCGTAGAAAATTCCCTTGATGAACGCGGGTGCCGAAAGGCCCGTTTCGGTGCGCTGGCAGTCGATCCCCCGGATCTCGATGTAGTGTTTCAGGCGCGCGTCGGTGAAGATCGTCGTCAGATGGAGCTCCCAGTCGGCGAGCGTCGCTCGCTCCCCCCTGAAGCCGCGATCGAGGAAGGTTCCAAAGGGCATTCCCTCGAGAGAAGTCCATCGCTCCCCGCGCACGATGAAAAGAACGGGGACGCCCAGCGCGTACTCGACATAGTCCCGAAACCCGAAATCGGACTCGAAAACGCGCGGAATCAGGCCGGTGCGTTCCGGGGCGGTGCCCGTCCAGATGTGGGCGCGCTCGGACTCGAACCCGTTCAGCCGGCCTCCCGAAAAGGGCGAATTGGCGAAGAGTCCCGTCAGCACGGGCCCCAGCGCCATCGCCAGGCGAAGCTTGCGCGCGGCGTCGCGCTCGTCGGTATAGTCGACGGAGACCTGGATTGAGGCGGTCTTCTTCATCATGTGGTGGGCGAGCGGGCCGCGGAGGGCTTCCCGCATGATCGCGTACCGCTCTTTGGGAACCCATTCGATGTCCGCGGGATCGGTGACCGGCGCGCAGCCGGTTCCCAGCCAGGCGATCCCCAGCTCCTCGGACACGCCGCGGATTTCGGCCAGATGGCGGTGCAGCTCGCAGGCGTTGCCGTCGAGCGACGGGGATTTCTTTCCGGAAAGCTCGATCTGCCCGCCGGGCTCCAGCGTGATCGAGTGGCCCTCTTTTCCGAGGGCGATGATGTGGGGGCCCGAGAAGACGGGGATCCAGGCGTGGCGGGCCACGAGCCGGCGGAAAATCTCTTCCACGCCGGCCGGTCCCGAATACGGGATCGAGGTTCCGTCCGCGCGGCGGACGCCGATTTTCTCCCACTCGACCCCGATTTGGAGGTCATCCGGAGTTTTCGCGCCCTGCAGGAAATACGGTTCGAGGGAGCTGCGGTCCAGGGCCGGTGAGGCGCAGGCTTCAGGCATGGGAACTCGCTTTCTTTGCGAATATGCTATAATAAAATCCTAAACGACGCAAGGCATTCACCCTCATGAAGATAGCGTTTCTTCTCTACCCCGTCTCCAAAGTCAAAGTCGACGAAGACACCTCGTTCTGGATCATGCACGAGCTCTCCCGTCGCGGGCACCAGGTGTTTCATTTCGAAAGCCGCGATCTTTTCTGGCGGGACGGCTCGGTCTGGGCGCGCGTCACGCGGTCGCGCACGGACGTCCGGAAGGGTTTTCTCGGGGCCGAGCGGCGCGTCGAGCCGGTGGATCTGGGCTCGTTGGACTGCGTCTTTATCCGCAAGGAGCCGCCGTTCGACGCCGAGTATCTTTACGCGCTCCAGCTCCTCGAGACGATCAAATCACGGACGTTCGTGCTGAACGACCCCGCCGGCATCGCGATGTCCAACGAAAAGCTGTTCATCCTCGATTTCCCGCGGCACATCCCGGAGACGCTCGTGACCGGCGACCCCGCCGAGGCGGCGAGATTCGCGCGCAGCCTGGGCCGCGCCGTGATCAAACGCCTGGACGAAAAAGGCGGTCTCGGTATCTTCTCGACTTCCTCGCGCGACCGCAACCTGCCCTCTCTCCTCGAGCAGGCGACCCGATTCGGCCGGGAGAAAGTGATGGTGCAGCGGTTCGTTTCCGCGGACCGGCACGGAGACAAGCGGATTCTCCTTTTGAACGGCGAGATCCTCGGGGCCTTTTTGCGTCGTCCGTCGGCGCTCGACTTCCGCGCCAACCTCGGCGTGGGCGGCACCTTGCACCGGGCGGCGGTGACCGCTTCCGACCGGAAAGTGGTGCGGGATCTCTCCCCCGTCCTCGAAGAGCGGGGACTCCATTTCGTCGGCATCGACCTCATCGGACGTTTCCTGACCGAAATCAACGTGACCAGCCCCGCGGGCATCGCGGACCTCATCACGCTCTATCAACGGCACGCGGAAACGAAGGTGGCGGATTTCATCGAGGCCCGCGCGGGGGCGGGCCGGCTCAAGCTTTAAGCGGCGGGGGCTTCCGGAGGGTCGGAAACGGTCTTCTGCGCGCAGACGGTCCTCAGCGTCACCGCCGGTGCCTGCTTGTAGGCCTCGTCGTGGTTCAGCATGTCGATCGTGTCCCAGGGGCAATTCTTCGCGCACAGGGAGCAGCCGATGCATCGGTCGAGGTCCACCTCGACGACCTGCTGAAGGTTCGGCTGGGACACGCCGGGGACGATCTCGATGCAGTCCACCGGGCAGAACACGATGCAGACCTCGCAGCCCGTGCAGCCGTTCTGGTTGATGACGGCGAGCTTCGGCGGGGCCTTCTTGCGGGGCGGCTTCTGGGTGACGGCGTCCGCCGTCTCCTTCGCCTTTCGCGCCGAATCTTCGCTCTCGAACCTTGTGTGGTTGTGGGAAACTTCGCTCATTTTTCCTCGAAAAGATTATACCTCATCGACCCCGGCTGGCAAGTTGAATCAGGAGAAACCCGGCGAAGAACACCACGATCGAGCCGGTGAAAATCAGGATCGCCCCCGCCTCGTCGTGGCGGAATTGCGCCACCCAGATCGCCGACGGCAGCACCAGGAGCGCCAGGAGCTCGAGGCCCCTCCCCAGGACGTGGAGCAGCTTCACCGGCCCGGAGACGGGGAATCGTCGGCCCCCGCGCCGTCCAGCCGGAGCCATTTCTCGGCCTGGAAGACCGGCAGGCGGTCGAGGTCGGCGGGCACCACGTCGGCCACGTCCCGGCCGCGGAACGTCCATTCGGCCTGGTCATAGACGCCGAGCACCTGCTCTCCGTCGAGGATGAACACGTTCTCGACGCGCCGGCCGTCTTTCAGGACGGCGGTCACCAGATGTCCCTTCAAGTGGTATCCCTGCCGAAGCGTGAACGGCAGACGAGACACCTTCTTGGCGACTTCGGCGTCGAGCAGCCGGTCAGCGTCGTCGAACCGCTGGCTGCGGACTTTGAAGCCTTTTTTCGCTTTTTCGAAAGAGGCCCTCTCGCGGGAGATCCGCGCGTCTTCGTACGCCTTGTCCACCTTGTTGTACATGACGACGATGAGAGGCACCAGGAGCACCATCCAGCTGCCGAACACCGCCGTGACCCAGATCGCCGGCGCGTGGGCCGAGTGCATGTCGCCGTAATGGCGGGCGATGATGCCGGTCCAGAACCAGGCCGCGGCGAAGAACGTCAGGATCGTCAGCCCGATCCAGCCCAGCCACCAAAGGACGGTGTTGTCTTTTGATTTCGCGGGGTTCATACCTTGTCCGCCATCAGGGTCACGATGAGCGCCATGAGATACAGGATTGAGACGGAGACGAAGCGCTTGGCGTGCGCCATCGCTCCCCAGACCAGCTCCACGGCGAACGCCAGGAACACCGCCCCAGCCAACGCCGCCGAAAGAAGATAGGCCCACCCCGCCATCCCGACGAAGGTCGGCAGAAAGCTGATCGGCACGAGGATCGCGCAGTAGACGGCGATTTTGGCGGCCAATCCGCGCGGCCTCGAATCCGCCGCCATCATCTTGAGCCCGCCGCGGCTGTAGTCCTCCCGGTAAACCCAGGCGATCGAGAAAAAATGCGGCAGCTGCCACACGTAGAGGAGAAGAAAAAGGCAGAGCGCCTCGACACCCAGAGCGCCTCCCGCCGCCGTCCAGCCGAATACGGCGGGCAACGCGCCCGGAATCGCGCCCACGAAGGTGTTGAGCGGCGTCATGCGCTTGAGGGGCGTGTACGCGAAGATGTAGCTGGCGAGCGTGAGGGCCGCCAGGAGTCCCGTGAGCGGATTCACGGCCGCATAGAGCTCGACGAGGCCCGCGGCGGAGATCGCCAATCCGAACTGGAGGACCGTCCGCGCGGATAGGCGTCCGCTCGGCAGAGGCCGCGACTCCGTCCGCTTCATCTTGGCGTCGATATCGCGCTCAAGGTACTGGTTGAGGGTATTGGCGCCCGCGCCCACGAGGAACGCCCCCAGCATCGTGTAGAAGAACACGGTGTTGTCCACCGGGCCGCGCGTGCCCAGAAAGAAGCCGACGAGCGTGGTCGCCAGGGCCAGGCAGGTCAGGCGCAGCTTGATCAGGTCGACGAAGGCCGAGGCGGTCAAACCAGGCTCCCTCGCGCCGGTACGGCCGACCGCGAGGCCGAGGGCGGCGCCGCGAGGAGGCGGTACGAGCGCAGAGCCAGGAGCGCCGTGCCCGCGAGGATCATGGCGCCGAGCGTCTGATGGGCGGTCGTGAAGAGCACCTCCCCCGTCGTCGGGATTTCCGCCTTGAGCATCCGGGTGAAGATGAAGGAACCGAAGCCGAGGAAGATCTGCGTCGTGACCAGGCCGCCCAGGAGCACCGCATGCGGGAAGAGCCGCTCGCGCGTCGACTTGTCGCGGGCGGACTTCAGGACGATGAAAAGGATGTGGAGGGCGATCAGGAAAGCCAGCGCGAAGTGCCAGCGCAGGCCGCGGCCGGTATGCCGCACGATCGCGCCGGCGACGAGCTGGAGCCAGGCGAAGGCGGTCGTGGTGATCAGAAGGCGCCGGAGGCTTCCCGCGTACTCGCAGGGTTCGACCCGCCCCTCGCGCCATTCGTTCGAGGTGAAGAGCGCGATGGACGCCACGAGACTGAAGAACGTCTGCGCCAGGCAGGCGTGAGTCACCGAGATCCATGCCGGCAGGAGGTAGATCACCGTGAGTCCCCCGAGGACCGCTTGCGCGACGACGGCCAGGAGAGCCGCGAGGCCCAGACCCTTCATCCACCGCCGGGATTCCGCGCGCCAAACGGCGATCGCCAGGACGAGCGTCAAGACGCCGACCGTGCCGGCGATGAGGCGATGCGTGTGCTCGAACCGAATGCCGCCGATCATCGGCGGGAATGCCGTCCCGTAGGAGAGCGGCCAATCGGGCACGGAGAGGCCCGAGTTCGTGCTGGTGACGAGCCCGCCGGCGAAGATGAGGATCCCCGTCATCGCGGTGACGAACGTGGCGTAGCGGTGCAGCAGGGTCGGCTTCATGGATCCTTTCAAAAATCGACCCCGCCGGGCCGTCTTCAGCCGCAGCGGGGTCGGGAAGCGGGTCTTTCGGGCCTTAAGCGGCCTTGAACGTGAAGGTGATGTCCTGCGGCTGATCGGTGACGGTCACGTTCTGCGTCTGCGTGCCGTACTTCTCGTGCCAGGCCTCGATCACGTACTGACCGGGAGGCAGGTTCTTGATGTCGAACTTCCCGTCGTCGCCGCTGACGGCGAAGAACGGATGGTCGAGAACGCCGGCCCACGCGCCCATCCAGGGATGGACTTCGCACTTGATCTTGACCATGACCTCGGGTTTGTCGAATTTCTTCTTGAGTTTCATGTTCTGCACCGGCATGCCGAGGTTGAACTCCTTCGAGTTCTTCGGAAGCGCGTGCACGTTGTGCAGCGTGCTGTCGCTGTTGACGATCTCGAGCGTCTGCCCCGTCTGGATGCCGAACACCTTCGGCGAGTACTGGCAGCCCTTCTGGTCGAACACGACGGATTCCTTGGGCGCTTCGAACTTGCCGGTCACACCCTCCTTCACGTACACGAAGACGTTCTTGAGCTCGCCGTTGGCGCCCACGATCACCTGATCATTCGTGATGCCGTCGGGGTGCACGGCTTTGCAGGTCGGATCCGCGTCGGCGGAGATCGTCTCGGGAGCCGGCGCGGCGCCGTCGAGCTTCACCGAACCGGTGAGAGCGTGCGCGGGTGAGGAAAGGGCGAACAGGCCCAGGGTCAGGACGAGCAGGAAACGCGTTTTCATGGAAGTTCCTCCTGAAATAAAACTTTTTTTAGCTGTTGGCAAAGACGGGAAAAAAATTACGTCCGCAGGGACGTCTTAGCTCTTTATTCTATATGACTTGCGTCTTCTTCGTCAAGCGGACTGTTGTTTGTCCGCCGCTTCCTTGCCGGCCGCGGCCGGGGCGCCTTCGTACGTGTAGAGATAGTCCCGGATGGCGGTGATCTGGTCGTCCGTCTTGCCGCCGAGGATGTCGGGCAGAGGGGTTTCGCCGTCGGCGAAGAACGTGGGCATCATCGTCCCGGGTTCGAGGGTCTGGGGGTCGGTGATCCACTTGTGAACCCATTCGGGCTTCAGTCTCTTCTTGGCTAGCACGAGATCCGGGGCCAGGAACGAGGCCCCCATGGCCGCGCTGGCGGAGTTGACCTGATGGCATTTCACGCACTGGAGCTTGCCCATGAGATCCTGGCCGGCGGCGAGCTTCTCGGGGGTCGTCGGCGGCAGGACCAGGCCGCGGTAGGCGATTTCCTCGTGGGCTTTGGCCGTGAAGTACCGCACGAACGTGTCCAGCTCTTCCTCCTGGAAACCGAAGGTGGGCATACGGTACTTGAGCCAGGGCCGGATGGTGGCCGGCGACTGGAGGAAGTCGTGCAGCCAGCGCTCCTGGACCTTGGACCCCTCCCCTTCCAGGACCGGCGGCGCCGCGCCCGGATCCTCGGCGATCTCGCGGAGGACGCCCGGCGTCCCGTCGAGCGTGTGGCAGCCGTTGCAATTGAGCTTGGAGACGAGCAGGCGGCCCTTTTCCATGTTCCGCTCGTCGAGATCCAGCCTCTTCTGCATCTCGAGGGGCATCTCTTCCTGGGTGAGGCTGAGAACGAACGTCGTCAGCGCCTCGACCTCCTCGCCGGTGAAATTGAACTGCGGCATGCGGAGCTTTTCATAATAGACTTTTTCGCGGCCGGCGTCGAAGATGCGCGGCTCCTTGAGCTTCTGCGCGATCCAGGCCTGCCGGGAGTGCTCGAGGTCGTGCTGGAAGCCGAAGTCGAAGAGGTGCACGTCCTTGACGCCCTCGTTCGTGAGCTCGGCCCCGATTGGTTTGGCGTCCTCGAAGCCCTTGATCGTATGGCACCCGAAGCAGCCCTGATGCAGGATCGAGCGCTTGCCCAGATAAAGCAGACGGTCCTCCGCGCTCATTTTGCCGAGCTCCGCGACCGCCTCGCTGCGGCGCATCGTGCCCTGCATGTTCGTGAGGATCATCTCGTCGACGACCTTGGGGTCCGCGGCCGGGGACGGCGCAGCCTCGAACTTCTCGTTCTTCAGGGTCAGCAGGTAGCTCGCGATGTCGGAGGCTTCCTGGTCCGACAGGCGCAGGCTGGGCATGCGCGTGTTCGGCGAGAAGTGCTTGGGATTTTTGAGCCAGGTATACAGCCATTCGGGCGTGACCTTGCTGCCCAGACCCGACAGCTCGGGGCCGAAGTGGTTGGCGTCGACGCCGGCCACGGTGTGGCAGCCCGTGCAGCCGACCTTCTTCACGAGGTCTTCGCCGCGGGCGGCGTCTCCGGCGACGGGAGGCTTGGAAAGCTCGACCGGATCGGAGTTCTTCAGGAGATAGGCGGTGATCGCCTGGATCGCGGCGTCGTTGCGCGCGGCGTCCTCGGGCGAAGAGGTGTTGGAAAGGTGGAAAATCCTGGGCATGCGCGTCGAGTCGCGGAACGAGCGCGGATCGCGGATCCAGCGCGACATCCATTCCTTGTTCAGCTTGGAACCGGCATGCTCGAGGTCCGGACCGACTTTCCAGCGGTTCTCGAATCCGGAGACCTTGTGGCAGTTGAAGCATCCGCTCTGTTCGGCGAGCTTGCGGCCCTTGTTGAGCTTGTCGGCCCCGGGAACGAGCACCGTATCGCGGTGGCACTTCGCGCAGGCGGCCTGCGTGTGCTGGAGCGGCAGCATCTTCGCGTCCCATTTTTCCAGCTCATGCCAGCCGTACTTTTTCTTCCACTCGGCGGCCTGCTTTTCGTCGGAGGGCGTATGCGCCGAGTCAACGAAGCTTACCGAGTGCCCGCTGCCCGAATGGCACACGGTGCAGCCGATTTTCTCCATCGGGTGAGGAGACGCGGAGCCGAGGTAGAGCTCGAGATTGGGGTGCGTGCGAAAGGGCTGGGGCGCGTCCTCGTAGCCCTTCTGGTCGATCCCGAGATGGCAGGTGACGCAACGGTCGACTTTCTGCGTCTTCGCGAAATGGTAGTCGTCGTAGAGGTTCGAAAGGACGATCTGCTTGACCTGGAGCGTGGGAGCGACGAAGTCGAGCATCGGGGCGTTCAGCACATCCTTGGCCAGCGAGGGTTTGACCTTCTCGAGGCGCGCCTCCACCCTCTTTTTCTCCTCGAGAACCTTGTCGAGGCTCTTCCTGGCGGTTTTCTCGGCCGCGAGGAGCCCGTCGAGCTCGGCCTGCTTGTCGTCGCGCGCCTTTTCGGCCTCTTCCTGGTCGATCTTGGCCTGGACGACCTGCGGGCTCAGGCGAGCGAGCCTTTGGCGGTACTTCTCGGCCGCGCGATCCTTCTTCTCCTGGCGGTTTTCTTCGTAAAAATATTTGTAGGAGTCCTCGTACTGCTTGAGCTTCTGGAACGCCTGACGCTTGCGGAGCGCCTTCTGATCCAGCGCCTCGATCTCTTTTTTGAGCTTTTCCCGGTCAGCCTGGTGCCCGGCGAGCGTTTTGGCCGCCTCGTCGACCTGCTTCTGGGCCGCCGCGAGGGCGTTCTTGTCCACCCGGCCCTCGGCCTCTTTCAGGTCCTTCTTCGCCGTCTCGTATTTCAGCTTCGCGAACTTTTTCTGCCACCCCTTCCAGTCGCGCGTGTAATCGGTCATGACGATCGCGACGAGCGAGCCGGTCAGGACGAGGCTCACGATCGCGAACCACATGAACGTCTTCGCGATGCTATAGAGGGACGGGGACGGTTTGGCCATGGATCAGATGTTGAAGAAGAATTCGGGGATCGCGACGAGGTATTTCAGGTTGAACGCCCACCGCAGGTACATTTTGATGGGCAGCGCCAGCATCATCAGACAGAGCATCATGAGCACGCTGTAGCGCGCGGCTCCCAGGCGTTTGTAGACGTCTTTCAGCGCGCCCTTGGCGAGGACGGCCGGAGGGACCATGAGATACAGGAACACGATCAGGATCCCGGGCGCTTCGCGGATGAACCAGAGCTTCGGCTGCCCCATGCTCAGGAGCTTGATGAAGATGAACTCGGATAAGTTGACGTTCAGGAGCGGCACGACCTTGTGCACGTCCCAGACCTCGAACGGCCCGAAGAAGTTCCAGTTGGGTCCGCGCAGGAACGTGCCGGTGATGAT
>DATJEK010000091.1:0-5237 GCA_035496715.1 Candidatus Eiseniibacteriota bacterium
GCGAGCATCCTTCTTCAATGCAAGGGGCAAGTTCTCCAGAAACGTGCAGTTCAAGGCACCCGGGATCTCGGCCGAACACTCGATCTGGTTTTCCTTGAGATCCAACACTTTGACCGTCGAACCGCTTTCGAGAATGAATTTGTCGGACGCGATCCTCCGAACATTCGCGGCAGGAAAGGAGTTCTCCTTGCTGCCGGTATGAGTATTCCAGACGCGCACGCGGGTCACTCCGTCGGTGGTATCGGCGGAGAGAACCCGGTTTCCGTCGGACGAGAGACCGACCACGACGGTCCCGTTCCTGCTTGTCCTGAAGGATCCGGATTCCTTTCCCGATGCCGGATCCACAACCACGATCCTTCCGTCGCGGGTTCCCGTCACGATCACCGTTCCATCCGGGGAAAGCATCGCGGAGCACGCCCCCCCTGGGAGAGCCACCTTGCGCTTCTCGCGGAGGTCCCAGAACTCCGCCGTATCCACGGGGTCGATGAAAGTGGCGGACTCATGGCGGAGAACCGTCGAGACCTGAACTCCAAGGTACCGTTCGCCGGCCGGGCTCAGCCGCAGGATGGCTTCGGCGGTTTCAAGCTCCCCCATCTTCTTCCGCCCCTGGAGGTCCCAAAGTTGGAGGCGTCGCCCTTGACCGACGATCAATCGCCCACCGGAAAGCACAACGTCGGCAATGCTCCAGTTCTCCGCAGGAATGACGAGAACGTTGGCTCCCGTCTCCAAATGGACCACCGCGATCTGATCCTTTTCTCCGACCGCACAGTACTGATTGCCGAGGATCTTGACGCGACCATGACCCGCGAGGGGCACCCCGCGAGGTTCCACGGTCACCCTGAAGCTGCGCTCCGAAGAGGGGAGTCGCCAGACCTCCACCATCGGCGAACGGGCTCCAACCTCGACCTCCCGTTCCTCCTTGCCCTGGAGGTTGTGGACGACCACGAACTTCGAGTCCGGGGTGAACTGCGTGAATCGCGACGGGACGACGCCGAGCTTTCTTCCCGTGAGCGTCTCAAAAACCGACGTGTTCGATGGGCTTTGGGCCGCAATATAGCGGCCATCGGGGCTGAATTCTGCGCCGAGGACATCCGCTTCATGCGAGGAAGGGACGGTCCGCACTCTCTCAACGACGGTGTCCGGGCCCTCCTGCCCCTCCAGCGCCCTCCCTGAGAGCGCGAGCCACGGGAAGAACAGGAGGAAGGCTTGCCTCCAGATGAACATCTGAATCGATTGTACCATCGATAGGAATGAGACGCGCCAGGCCTCCTAAAGGGTGCTACGCGGTCGAATCCGACCGCCCGTCGCGGGTGAAGAGCCCTGATTCTTGATGCTTGATCCGTGATGCGATCGTTCGCCACAACCCCCAAGGGTGGCGAACAAGGGAGTGGGCGCTAAGGACTCGAACCCCTGACCTCCTGGGTGTGATCCGGATCAGGAATCGCTCGAATTTCAACGCAAACGCGGTTTTGCCTTCATGTCACTTAACCGAAGAGCCCTGCGTCATCGATGCTGGAAGCGAAGAAGGGTTCGTCGCCGAACCAGACCGGCCTTCGAAATTGCAGCCCGCACCACCAAGGTCGACGGGTCATTGGTTTGAGATCACGGCCGTGGTTCCGTCGAACTTCGTGATCTGGATCGAGAACGGTTCGTTATAGCCAGGGGCCCTGTCTCGCAGGACGCTGAGCGCGACTTGTTCGCCCAGCAGGATCGACCAGTAGGTGGAGCTGCGGAAGTGGATGCCGGCGTGAATCCCGTGGCCGAACGAAATGTTGTACGCCAGCTTGTTCAGTTCTCCGTTGATGTCCAGGTCGTCCCTGTCCGCGCCCGTGTAGGTGTTGACCGAGAGGCCATCCGTGGCCGCCTCGACCACATCGCGACCTGCCGCGAGGAGCAGAGGCCTGATCTTCTGGCTGCCGTTGAAGAAGAACTTGAGCGCCGTGATGCAAGCACCGCCGACCGTGCCGTGCCCGGTGGGGTAACAGGGATGCGTCGGCGAGCCTTCCGGGAAGGCCTGCGGCAACAAGAAGGAGCCGAACTGCGAAAAGATCAGGGGCAGCGCCGCCGAGTCCAAGACATCGCCGTGGAGCGCCGCCGCCTGAGGCATCGGGCTGGCGCCCGTCAGCCGCGCATGCACGAGGCCGCCGTACTCTTCCGGCCGCATGCGCAGGTCTTTGATCCACTTGTGGAACCATGCGGCTTTGAGCGCGCGCGTCGCCATCTCACAGAGCGTGCCTGCCGCATCGGGGCCCCCAAAGGTGGCGAACGCCTTTTCCGTCGACGAACCGACATAGGGGTTGCCGGGATTCGGCGCGGCGCCGATTCCCCCGAGGACGAGGAACGCGGTGAAGTACGCCTGGAAGAGCACGTCCACCCGGGTGTAGGCGGCCAGGTCCCTCCCGTTACGGATGAATCGGAAGGTGGGGTCGCCGAAGACAGGACCCTCCGAAACACCGCCGTTCTGGATGTTCTGGTACGTGCCCACCGAGGTCATGAAGGACTGATTCGGCAGGAAGGTGCCGTACCTCTGGTCGAGCAGTTGAGCCCCGTAGAAGGCCGGTTGAAGCATGAACTGCGAAACGTAGGGCCCCTTGACGTTGCCGTCGCCCGGGACGACCTGTCCGCGGAACAGGTTCTGCGGAGTGACCGGGAACGGAAACTGATTGTTCGAGGGGCCGACGAGGAACGAAAGGTTGTTCATGTCGGCGACAGCTTGAGCAACCAGAGGGTTCGATGAATACTCGCTGAACGGGATGTCGCGCAGCAGCGCTCCCCAATAGTGCTCGACCTGCTCGGCAGCCGTCTGGGCGCTGGCGGTGGGAGGCGCCGCCGGGATCACGGTCGCGTGCGAGTCGAGGCCTTCGAGGTCCAGAGCCAGCGCCACCTGAGGGCCGTTCAGCTTCGAGTTCGGCCCTCCGCCGGACGTGCCGACGATGACGTTGGCGAAGTCGGAGGGGCTGCCGGTCTCCAGGGCATGGATCAGGCTGCGGACCGCGGCGGCATTCGGCAGGCCGAGCGAGTCGTGCGCAAGGCCTTTGCTGTAGATGCCGCTGAAGTCCGTGTAACGCGCGAGGTCGCCGTTGTCCGCTTGAACGCCGACGTCGATCTTTTCGTTCAGGGCCATGCGGTGGCGGTATTGGAAAGAGGCGTTCGCGCGCTGGTTGGACGTGTACCCGACGGTCGACGCCTCGGCGAGAGCCCCCTGCCCGCCGAGCAGCGGCTCAAGGCCGACCAGTCCGGAGGCCACGCCCCCAGCGGCCGCCCCGCTCATCGTCCCCATGAACCTGCGCCTGCTCACCTCTCCCTTGTTGTCCTTGGGCGATCCAGGCTTCTCCGTTCGCTCCGCGGGAAGTTGCGTCTTCGTCGATGGCCTGTTTCTTTCCACGACCATGCGGTCTCCCCCAACTGACCTCGGCAGAACGGATGGTTTTTAAGCTGCTCTGTTGACGGGAGTCAAACAAAACACACTTTTCATTGAACATTTTTGCATGACTCGCACGACCTCTATCCGCTCACCATTACCGACTTTGCCACGCGCGATCTGCTGGCATGAGAGGGCATGGGATCCACGCGGGAGAAATCGCGCCTCCCCCTGAGAACGGCCACCTGCATGTCGTGGACTCGGACGTTCGTTGGCAATCGACGTCGCTCACAGTCGCCGATCTCCGCGCTTGGACCCAGAATCCTGAAATGAGGAGTGTCTCCCTGTGGAAGGACTGCCTTCTTCCGGAACTCCGGGGGATGGAATGGCCCCGTGGAACACCCTGATTCTTGATGCTTGATCCGTGATGCGATCGTTCGCCACAAGCCCCAAAGGTGGCGAACAAGGGAGTGGGCGCTAAGGGACTCGAACCCCTGACCTCTTGGGTGTGATCCGGATCGGGAATCGCTCGAATTTCAACGCAAACGCGGTTCCCGCAGACCTCCAGCGGATTCCCTTACCGCATCCGCTCGCCAAGTGTACCAAGTGCTTCAAGTGAAGCAAGTTCGGTGCGAGTTGGGTGCGAGTAAGAGCTCTTTATCTTGCTTGACCTAGAAGCACGACCACGACATGGACGCTGAAGCCGGTCGATGAATTCTTAGAACTTCGCGCCGTCAGACCCGGTACAATTTGTTGAATGATCTCGCTCCTTTTCGCCGTTGCGCTCGCGCAGGCGACACAGGACGACGCGGTGCTCCAGAAGGCCGACCGTATTTTCGAAGAGGCGAAGGCTCTCTACGAAAGCGCGCGGGATAAGAGCTCCGTCCCCGGCTTTGTCGAGGCGGAGTTCAAGCTGGAGGAAGCGCGGATCAAGTACCTAGTCCTTCAGGAAATCGGACAGGGTGACAAGCCTCAGATCGCGGCCGACCGCCTGCGCGCGCTGATCCAGCTCGGCAAGCTCATCCGCGACTCCAAGGTCGCGATCACAGGGGCCTTCGTCGACAAGGTGCCCCCGGCAAAGAAGCCGGAATCGCCGCCCGACCCGACCGCGCCGCCTCCGCCCCCGCCCGCTCCGCCCGTGGACGTCTCCAAGCGTGCCCCGGTTCCGGATCCAGCCAAACAGAAGGAAGCGGAAAAAGCGGTCCGAGATCTCTTCAAGGATCAGTATGCGCTCAAAGGAATCGCGGAGCGACGGGGCTTCGTGCGCAAGCTCCTGGAGCAGGCGTCCCAGAACGCGTCAGATCCGGTCGCCCAGTGGGTGCTCTACCGGGAGGCCCGGGACGTCGCCGTGCAATGCGCCGACGTCCGTGCTGCGCTGGAGTCCGTAGAGCTCACGGCGCGGGTTTTCGACGTGGAACCGCTGGCCATGAAGGTCCAAACGCTCGCAGCGTCGGACAAGGCGGCCCGGGTGCCGGCCGACTTCTTGGAGCTCGCGCGGGCGCAGGACGCGCTGGTCGACGATCTTGTCCGCGTCGACCAGTACGACGCTGCGGTAAGGACCGCCTCCGCAGCCCAGGCGAACGCTCGTAAGTCCAACGATCCGGCGTTTGCCGCGAAGATGGCTGTTCGAAGCAAGGATGTCGGGGAAGCGAAGACCCTCTTCGACGGCTTGAAGCGGACCTTAGAAGCGTTGGCACGGAACTCGGACGATCCGGCGGGAAACGCGGAGATGGGGAAATACCTCTGCTACGCGAAAGGAAACTGGGAACTGGGGCTGCGCTTTATGGTCAAAGGCTCCGACGCCGCGCTGAAGGCACTTGCCGAGAAAGAGATGGCCGCTTTAGGCAAATCGACGGCGGACCAGCTCGCAGCGGCG
>DATJEK010000092.1:0-4349 GCA_035496715.1 Candidatus Eiseniibacteriota bacterium
GGACGTCTCCGACGGTTTCTTCGCGAGCACGTACCCGCCCTGGGGACCCCGGACGCTCTTCACGAACCCCTTTCTCTTGAGCCCGTTCAGGATCTGCTCGAGATACGCGACCGACAGGTGCTCCTTCCTGGCGATCTGCGAAACCGGCAGCGAGCCTTCGCCGTAACGCCCGGCGAGGACGAGCACGGCCTTGAGTCCGTAGAGGGTGCGGGTCGAAAATTTCATCTAGCTGTTCAGCGTGGTGCGGACCTTGACGATCCGCAGCTCCTCCTGGAGCGCGTCGAGACGCGCGAGGATCTGGTCCTGCTTGTCGAGAACCTGCTGCATCTTCTCGAGGACCGTCGAGCCGACCGCGTCTTCCGCGAACAGCAGGTTGTACGTGAACGCCGCCGCGAGCGCGGCGAACACCGCCGTGAACACGAGTTTTTTCATGGGGCGCTTCTCCTTTTCTGAATTTGGCGGGCGATCCAAAACGCCGCCGCGAGCGTCCACGAGGCGGCGCCCAGGCCCGCGGCGAGGCCGAACGCGTCGAACGGCAGCGGGATCTCCCTCCGCCGGAAAAAAACGGCCGTCCAGCGATGGACGGCCAGAAACGTCACGACCGGCAGCACGACGAAACCCGACAGCGACAGAAGGACCGCGCCCAGATGCCTCAACGTGCGTCCTCCCGGTCCCGCCCGATTTTTTTAGCGCGCGCTGTCGCCGGTCACCGGTTCGACTTTGATCCCCCGCGACTCGAGGAACCGGATGCCTTCCTGCAGATTCTTTTCCGTGCCTTCGAGCTCGAGCATCATCTCGCCGACGGTCTCGGTGACGCGCGCCTTGCGGATATTGGGCATGATGTCGAACTTTTTGGCCATCGTGAACACGGCCGGCTCCTTGATCTGGTCGGTCGGGAACACGAGCGTCACCCGCTTCTTGACGAGGTCGGCGCCGCCGGCGATCGCGGGAATGATCGAGATGTCGTCCCCCGCCTTCAGCGCCGTGGCCTGGCCCTGGAGGAAGCGGATGTCTTCTTCATTCACGTAGATGTTCACGAAACGGCGGAGCTTCCCGCCCTCGTCGCAGAGCCTTTCCCGGATGCCGGGATGCTGGCGTTCGAGTTCGGCCAGCAGCTGGTCGATTGTGGAGGCCTCGCACTGCACCTCCCCCTGATTGTTCGTGAGTTTCTGAAGCGGCGTGGGGATACGGACTTTGACGGCCATGGGCATTCCTCCTATCGGGCGACCCAAACTTCTTTTTTGATTTTCGGCTCCTCGCGGAGCGATTTCTCGAACGAATCCAGCGTCGGTTTGATGCGGTAGGGCTTGCCGATGTGGTCGACGACCGCCTCCTGCGTCTTCAGGCCGTTGCCGGTGACGGAGATCACGCAGGTCTCCCCGCGCGGGATGACGCCGCTCTCGATCAGTTTCTTGGCGACCGCGACCGTGACGCCGCCGGCGGTCTCGGTGAAGATGCCCTCGGTGCGTGCCAGGAGCTTGATACCCTCCACGATCTCCTCGTCCGTCACGGACGCGCCCGAGCCGCCGGATTCGCGGATCGCGTCGATCGCGTAGATCCCGTCCGCCGGGTTTCCGATCGCCAGCGACTTCGCGATGGTCTTCGGTTTCACGGGCTTGATGATGTCGCTCTTTTCGGCGAGCGCGGTGACGACCGGCGAGCAGCCCTCGGCCTGGGCGCCGTACATCCTGGCGGCGTGGTCCGGGACGAGCCCGAGCTTGTGGAATTCCTTGAACGCCTTCCAGATCTTCACCAGAAGCGAGCCGGAGGCCACGGGGACCACGACGTGCCGGGGCACGCGCCAGCCCAGCTGCTCCATGATTTCGTAGCCGTAGGTCTTCGAGCCCTCGGCGTAATAGGGGCGGATGTTGACGTTCACGAACGCCCATTTGTAGCGGGCCGCGATCTCCGCGCAGAGGCGGTTCACGTCGTCGTAGTTTCCCTCGACGGCGACGAGGTTCGGCGCGTAGGTCAGCGAGCCGATCACCTTCCCCATCTCGAGGTCGGCCGGGATGAAGATGAAGCGGTTCAGGCCCGCCCAGGCGGCCTGGGCGCTCACCGATCCGGCGAGGTTGCCGGTGGAGGCGCAGGCGACGGTTTCGAAGCCGAGCTCCTTGGCGCGCGTGAGCGCGACGGCCACGACGCGGTCCTTGAACGAGAGCGTCGGGTGGCAAACCGAGTCGTCTTTCACATACAGGTCGTCATGCCCGATGAGGCGCCCGAGGTTGTCGGCCTTGAAGAGCGGCGTGAAGCCGGCGTGGGCCCCCACGCTCGGCGGACCCTCGATCGGCAGGAGTTCCCGGTACCGCCAGATCGATTTGGGGCCCTTTTCGACCTTCTCGCGCGTGAACACCTTGCGGATCGCCTCGTAGTCGTAATCGACCTCGAGGGAGCCGAAACAGAATTCACAAACGTAGAGCGCCTCGGCCGGAAACGCCCGCTGGCACTCCCGGCATTTTAACCCTTTAACGTAACCCATTCATTTTCCTATAGTTATCGAAATACTTTGGGCTCGAAGAACCTTCAAAGTTTATCATTTTCCCTCTTTTTCCGCCAGCACTTCTTTGAGAAGCGCCTTCTCGAAAAGCCCCGAAAGGTCGGGCTCTTTCTTGAGATAGCCGGCCTTGTAGGCCGACCGCGCCTGCTCGCGGATCGAGTCCTCCAGGGGGTCGTCCAGGAACGTGATGCGGCCGAAGGCGTCGGAAAGAACGTCGGCCGGGATCGGCTTCGACGTCTGCCTCTCGATCGCCTCCCCCAGCGCCTTTTTGGCCTCCTCGGGGTGGCTCTGGATCCAGCGCGTCGTTTCCACGTGGGCGCGCAGGAACGCGCGGACCAGGTCGGGATTTTCGTCGAGAAATTTTTTCCGGACCAGGACGAGCGCCGTCGAATACCGGCCGTCCGGCCACAGCGTCGCCTCGTCGACGAGGACGCGCCCGCCCGCGTTTTTCACGAGCGTCGAGACCCAGGGCTCGACCGTCCAGGCGGCGTCGAGTTCTTTCCGGAGGAAGAGCGTCACCTGGTCGGCATTGGCGACGGCCAGGACCTCGACGTCGCCGCCGACGTCCTTGAGCTTCAAGCCGTTCTTCGACAGCCACGCGCGCAGGGACACGTCCTGCGTGTTGCCCTGCTGCGGGGAGGCGGCTTTCTTGCCGTGGAAATCGTCCGGCTGCCCGATGCCCGCGTCCGCGCGCACGACGAGCGCCGCGCCGCCCGAGGCGGCGCCCGCGACGACGCGCACGGCCTCGCCCGCGGACTTGACGTAGGCGTTGACCGCGGGGCTCGGGCCGATGTACGTGATGTCGAGCTTGCCCGCGAAGAGCGCCTCGATCGCCGAGGGGCCGGCGTTGAACACCTTCCAGTCGATCGAGATCCCCTCGCCCATCGCCCGCGCGAACGCGCCGTTTTCCCGTCCGATCAAGGCCTGCGCGTGCGTGAGGTTCGGGAAGTAGCCCGCGATCACGGTGCGCTTTTCGGCGCGGGCCGGCGCGCAGCCCAAAAGCCACGCGACCGCGGCGGCGGCGGCGAGAGCGCGCACGGCGCGGCTTTTCCTGTCGGTCATGATTTTTCGAGCCCCCATATTCTCCTCATCCTTTTTTCCGCGGTGCCGAACACGCACAGGTCCATCACGACGCCGATCGTGATGATGACGATCATCACGGCGATGACCTGGCTCATGTCGTTGAGTTCCCGCCCCATGTTGAGCAGATGCCCCAGCCCCAGGCTCACGAAGAGGATCTCCCCGGCCATCAGCGAACGCCAGGCGAACGACCATCCCTGCTTGAGCCCCGCCACGATCGACGGCAGCGCCGCCGGCAGCACCACGTTCAGGAACATGTCGAATCCCTTGGCGCCCATGTTGCGCCCCGCGCGGAGATAGAGCGGCGGGATGTTCTTCACGCCGCTGTCGGTGGCGATCGTGATCGACAGGAGCGACCCCATCACGACGACGAACGTGATCGCCGATTCCGAGAGCCCGAACCAGAGGATCGCCAGCGGCAGCCAGCAGATGCTGGGCAGGGTCTGCAGGCCCACGAAGAATCCGCCGAGCGTCTCGTCGAGCACGCGCACCTTGCCGATCACCAGGCCCAGCAGCGTCCCGAACACGATGGAAATGCCGTAGCCGCAGACGAGCCGCCTCAGGCTGACCGCCAGGGCGATCAGGAGCGAGCGGTCGGCGAAGCCGGCCGCGAGCGTCTCGGCGACCTGCCCCGGCGACGGGAAGAGGTACTGGGGCCAGAATTTCAGGTTGAAGAGGAGCTGCCAGACGGACAGGAGGATCGCGTAGAACGCGGCCTGCCGGACGGCGGCCCAGAGTCGCTTTTTCAAACGTTGAAATACGGCTCGATGCT
>DATJEK010000093.1:0-5096 GCA_035496715.1 Candidatus Eiseniibacteriota bacterium
GGATCGGCACGTATCTTTGATTGGACTTGCCCACGTAGTTGGAGACCGGCCGCAGGAGCCGGTTGTCGGCGTACTGCTCGAGGACATGCGCGGTCCAGCCGGCCATCCGGCTGACGGCGAACATGGGCGTGAAGAGGTCGACCGGGATCCCGATCGTGTACAACACCGAAGCCGAGTAGAAGTCGACGTTGCAGTAGAGTTTCTTGCGGTCCCAGACGGCCTTCTCGAATTTCTCGGAGATCGCGAACCACTTCGACTGTTCGCGGTTGGATTCGGCGAGGGTGCGCGCCATGATCCGGAGGTCGTGCGCCCGGGGATCCGGACCCTTGTACACGCGGTGGCCGAAACCCATGAGCTTTTTCTTCTCCGCCAGCGCCCGATCCACGTAGGCGTCGACGTTGGACGGGTCGCCGATTTCGAGGATGCTCTCCATCGCGCGGCTGTTCGCGTAGCCGTGGAGCTCGCCCTTCAGCGTCCCGACGGCCGAGACCATCGCCGAATAGATGTCCGAAAGCGTCGAGGCCGTCACGATCGCCGCGAACGTCGAGGCGTTCAGGTCGTGCTCGGCGAGGAGGATGTAGTACTTGTCGAGCATCTTGGCCTCGACCGGCGTGGCCTCGCCGCCCTTCATCATGTAGAGAAAATTGGCGGCCGTGCTCACGGAGGCCTCGCGCTTGGGCGCGACCGGCTTTTCCCCGCGGCGCGCGCGGTCGATCGCCGCGATCAGGGTCGGCGTCCTGGCGAGAAGCCGCAGCGCCTTGCGGACGTTGGCCTCGCGGCTTTTGTCGTCCGCTTCGGCGTCGTAGAACGAGAGGAGCGAAATCGCCGTCCGCAGGGACGCCATGGAGTTGGCCTTGGGCGGGAACTTGGCGATGGATTCCAGCACGCCCGCCGGCACTTCCCGCTCGGCCGCGAGCTTCGCCGAAAAGCCGTCCAGCTCGGCGCGGGTGGGCAACGCCCCGAAGAGCAGCAGGTACGCGGTCTCTTCGAACGTCGAGTTCTCGGCCAGGTCGTGGATGTCGTATCCGCGGAAAAAGAGCTTGGAATTCTTTCCGTCGATCTCGCAGATCGAGCTTTCGGCGGCGACGATGTCCTCGAGGCCTTTCGAGAAGCCGCTTTCCGTCTTGACGGTCACGTTGATCTCTCCATGAAATTCGGGTGAAAAGTCAGGCCTTTTATTCTGCCATCCGGCGGGGGCAAAATCAAATCAAAAGGTCAGAGTCCGGCCTGTACCTGCCGAAGCGAAGCCAGCTCTTTTTCGAGGAACTGCACCAGGAGAACGGTGAAGCGGGCCATGAGGACGGCCAGGATGACCGTCGTCACCGTGAGCCAGATCTTGGTCTTCCGGGTGAAAAAGGGGCTGAACCACAAAAACGGCAGCCCCACGGGGCCGAGCACCACGATCAGCGTCCAGACGAAACCTTTCGACAGCCACCAGCGGTTCATTTTCCGGGGATCCCGGGCTCGGTCATGCGGACGGGGTCCATGATCCTGCGGATCTCGTCGTCCGAGAGGATCTTTTTCTCGCGGATCACCTGGACGATCGTCTTCCCGGACGCGACCGCCTCCTTGCAGACGTCCGCGGCCTTCGCGTAGCCGATCGACGCGTTGAGCGCCGTCGCCAGGCCCATGCTCGACTCGGCGTAGTGACGGCAGCGGTCCGCGTTGGCGGTGATCCCGTTCACGCATTTCTCCGTGAGGATCTTGATCGCGTTGCCGAAGATCGTCGCCGCGAAGTTGAGGTTGAACGCGGCCACCGGCGTCATGACGTTGAGCTCGAGCTGGCCCGCCTGGACCGCGAGCGCGACCGTCGTGTCGGCGCCGATCACCTGGAAAGCGACCATGTTGACCATCTCGAGGATCGACGGGTTGACCTTGCCCGGCATGATCGACGAGCCGGGGGCCGTCGCGGGCAGATTGATCTCGGCGAAGCCGGTCGTGGGGCCGGAGGAAAGGAGGCGCAGGTCGTTCAGGATGCGCGTGATCTCGAGCGCGAGGTTGCGCAGCGACGACGAGACCTCGGAGAGCGGGCGCTGGCTCTGCATCGCCTCCCTCATGTCGGCGGCCGGGACGAGCGCCAGGCCGGTCATCGCGGAAAGCTCGCGGATGATTTCTTCGCGGTAGCCCTTGGCGGTGTTGAGGCCGGTGCCGGCGGCGCTGCCGCCGATACCGAGTTCGAGAAGGGATTTCTCCGCCTGCAGAAGCGCCAGACGGCACTTCCTGACCGCTTCCCCGTACGCCGCGAATTCCTGCCCCAGACGGATCGGCACCGCGTCCTGGAGGTGCGTGCGGGCGGATTTGAGCACCCCGTCGAACTCCCGGCCTTTCGCGGCGAAAGCCTTCTCGAGGCCTTCGAGCGGTCCGTGGAGCGACTCCTTCAGGATCAAGAGGAGCGCCAGGCGCACGGCCGTCGGGAACGTGTCGTTGGTGGACTGCCCCATGTTCGCGTGGTCGTTCGGGTGGATCGGCTTGTATTCGCCTTTCTTCCCGCCGAGCAGCTCGTTGGCGCGGTTGGACAGGACCTCGTTCACGTTCATGTTGAACGCGGTCCCCGCCCCCATCTGGAAGACGTCGACCGGAAACTGGTCGCGGAGCTTGCCGCCGAGGACTTCGTCGCACGCCTTCACGAGCGCGTCGGCGGATTCCTTGGGGAGCTCGCCGGCACGGCGGTTGGCGATGGCGGCGGCCTTTTTGACGTACAGGTAAGCGTCGATGAACCGGGGATGGGCGCGCAGCCCGCTGACGGGGAAATTTTCGACCGCACGGTCGGTCTGGACCCCGTAGTAGACGTCGTCCGGGATCTGCCGGACGCCGAGGGAGTCCTTTTCCGCGCGGGGGCTCAAAAGCGCCGCCCTACTTGAGGTCCGAATCCGGGGCCGGCGGAGCCGGCTTCGGCGCGGGGGCCTTGCGGACGTTTTCGATCTCGGAGAGCGCGGCGTCGAGCTTCTGCGAAAGGCGGGTCTTTTCGCTCTCCGCGCGGACGCGCGCGGCTTCCTCCTCGCGCATCCGGTTCTCGAGCTTCGCGAGCTCGGATTCCTTCTCGGAAAGCCTGGCCTGGAGCTCGGCGATCCTGGCGTTCAGCGCGTCGGCGTCCGCCTGGGGGCTGCGGCCGCCGGTCGTCGCGCAGCCGGTGACCAGAAGAGCCGCGGAAAGCGCGGGAACGAGGAGGATTTTTTTATGCATAGACTTTGTAATCGATCCCGGGAAAGAGATTGTCCGTCGATTCTATTCGCTCGAGGTAGCCGGTGTCTATGGAATTTTTAGTCACGCTCTCCCAGAGCCGCGTGAAACGCTCGAGATGGTCCTTGGTCCGCTGGACCGCGTAGGTCGTGTGCGTGCCCGTCTTCATGATGAACGCCCAGTCGCTGGACTGCGCCAGGAGGAGCTCGCGCGCCATCTGGTTCAGAGCCCTGCGCTCGAGACCGCCGGCCGCCGGACGGTGGCGGGCCGCCTCCACCATGCGCTCGACCGCCTTGTGCAGGTGCCGGTAGATCCAGTCGTTGGAGCCGTTCAGCCAGACCTCGGCGTAGCCGTTGTAGCCCCAGCTCGACATCGACGGCGTGATGACCTGGTTCTTGGGGAACTTTTCGAGGTACTCCATCGGCGTGATCGTCTTGAACACGCCCTGGTCGTGATGGATCTTGCGGAACAGGTACTCGAGCCAGATCGGCCCCTCGAACCACCAGTGGCCGTACAGCTCGGCGTCGTACGGGGAGACGATGAGCGGCTGGCGGCCCATGAGGTCGTGCAGGTACTCGACCTGCTTTTCGCGGTTGAACATGAAGTTACCCGCGTGCTCGGCCGCCTTCTGCCGGGCGGCTTCGGGCTGATAGGGTTCCTTGTTCGGCGTCGTCCCCGTGATGCGGTAGTATTTGATGCCCGTGTTGATGCGGCTGCCGTCGCCGTTCAGGTACGGCCGGATGTAGTCGTAATCCAGGTCGAATCCGATGTCCCGGTAGAACTCGCGGTACATCGCGTCCCCCGGATATCCCTCCTCCGCGCTCCAAACGCTCTTGGACGACTCGATGTCGCGGCCGAACGCGGCGACGCCGCTTTTCGTGTACACCGGCGCGAACACGCCGTACTTCGGGCGCGGGCTGCCGAAGAGGATGCCGTGTGTGTCGATGATGAAGAATTTGATCCCCTCGGCCTTCAGGATCTCGTCCAGCCCCGGGTAGTAGCCGCACTCGGGCAGCCAGATGCCGCGCGGCTTGCGTCCGAGGATGCGCTCATGGGTCTGCACCGCCGTGCGGATCTGCGCGCGCACCGCCTGGGTGTGCACTTCCATCAGCGGCAGGAATCCGTGCGTCGCTCCGCACGTCATGATCTCCAGCTTGCCCATGTCCTGGAACTCGCGGAACGCGCGGGTCAGGTCGTTGTGGTACTGGTCGTGGAAAATGTGCCGTGCCTCGGTGAAAAGCCCGTGGTACATCACGGCCAGCGCCTGGAACGCCGCGTCGCCGGCCGTGCGCTCGATCTCGCGCCGCGACAGCTCGATCAGCCGGTCGAGGTGCTTCAGATAGCGCGACTGGAGCATCGGGTCCGTCATCATCGAGAGGAGCGTGGGCGTCAGGGACATCGTGATGCGGAAGTCGACGCCGTCGCGCACGAGCGCGCGGAAGGCCTTGATCAGCGGCAGGTAGGTCTCGGTGATCGCCTCGTAGAACCATTCCTCCTCGAGGAACCGCTCGTGCTCGGGGTGGCGGACGTACGGAAGGTGCGCGTGCAGGACGATCGAGAGGTAGCCTTTTTCCATGGGGGATCGGTCTTTAGGAGCGTTCCAGAATTTTCGCGCTGACGTCCATCCTCGACTCGTTGCGCAGCATTTTCGCGCTCTGGGAAAAGCTCGACATCCCCGCGGAGGAGACGATGCTCCGGAGATACTTCTCCAGGATCTCGCGCACGTCGAGCGAGCTGCGGCGGTCGGCGAGGCCCCCCGAAAGCCCGAACAGCTTCCAGTAAAGTTCCTCCGGCAGCATCCACTCTTCGTCGAGCACGTCCGAGACGCCGAAGCGCGGCGTGCGGGCGACATTGGATCGGGCCATCGCGAAAAAGCGTCCGTCCGCCGATCTCAGGCCGATCTCGACGACCCAGTC
>DATJEK010000094.1:0-6939 GCA_035496715.1 Candidatus Eiseniibacteriota bacterium
AGGGGCCGGTGCTGATCGAGCGGTACGACGGGGGGCGCGACGGGACCAGCGTGAAGCTTTGCGCGATCCGGGGGTTCGGGCACGAGTGGCCCTACGAGCGCGACGGGCTTTCGGCCGCCTCGGAGATCTGGGATTTTTTCCGGACCCATCCGAAGCGTCGCTCTTGACCGCTATTTTTTAACCTCGCTGTAACAAGAGCCTGATAAAATACCCGCCATGGTCATCCTCGAAAAAATCCGGTCGCTGCTGCGCGACCGCTCGTTCATCAGCCTGGCGACGGCGAACCTGAAGTGCGAGCCGCACGCGGTGCCCAAATTTCTGCTGAAAATCCAGGACGGCTGCGTCTACCTCGTCGACTACGCGATCGCCCGGACCGTCGAGAACCTCCGCTCGAACCCGCGGGCGTGCCTCTCGTTCATGGACCTGCGCGATCTCGAAGGCTACCGGATGAGCGGTTCGGTCACTCTCGTCGAAGAGGGGCCCGAGCACGCGGCGCTCCTCAAGGAATTCGAAAAGCGGCTCATCCGGATGTCCGCCACGCGGCTCATCGAGGGGATGAAAAGCGGGAAACCGAACGAGCACTACGAGCTCGAGATCCCCAACCGCGTCCTCGTGATCAAAGTGAAGATCGAGGAAGTCGTCAAAGTCGGCCGCCAGGGAGAGCTTTTCAGCGAGAAGGCCTGAAGCCCGCCGGCCCCAAAAAAGGGTCGAAATCCGCTCCCGGATTTGATAAAATAGTCCCGTTCGACCGCCTTTCCCCGAAATTCCTTTTCTTGGACGTTTTTCCTTTTGGGCCTCGCACAAGGTTCATCCATAAGGAGATCTCCCGATGCCGCCCGTTCCCACCGCTGCGCGCTTTTTGTCCCAGGAAGAATCGCTCGCCTTCGATCGCGACGGATTTCTCGTCGTGCGCGGGGTCTTTTCCGCCGAAGAGATCCGGCAGGTCTCCGGCTGGATCGACCAGCTGGCCTCCGCGAAATCGCCGAAGTGGCTTCTTTACGAGGAGCCGAGCCTGACCGAGAAGGGGAAGAAGCTTCTCTCGCGCGTCGAGCAGTTCGCCGACCATCACGGGCCGCTGGGGCGTTTCATCCGGGATGAGCGCATCGTCCGCCGCGCGAGCGAGCTGCTCGGCGAACCGGCCGTCCTTTTCAAGGAAAAGGTGAATTTCAAAATGCCCGGCGCCGCGGGCTTCAGGGCCCATCAGGACATCCAGCCGGCCGGCTGGGAAGCCTACGCGGACTATTTCATTTCGGCGCTGATCGCGGTCGACCCCAGCACCCCCGAGAACGGCTGCCTGGAGCTCGCCGCGGGGCATCACAAGCGCGGCTGGCTCGGCGGAAAGGGCAAGCCGCTCGACGGCCCGGCGCTCGAGGGCGTGGACTTCGTGAAATATCCGATGGAGCCCGGTGATGCCGTGTATTTCGATTGCTTCGTGCCGCACCGGTCGGGGCCCAATCTCACCGCCCGCCCCCGGCGCAACCTCTATCTGACGTTCAACCGCGGGAGCGAGGGGGACCAGCGCGAGCGCTATTTCGTCGACTGGCGGAGGGACCTGGCCCTGCGTCGCTTCTTTCCGTTCCTTTCCGCGGGGCGGACGTCATGGCGTCTCAAGCCGGCATGAGGGATTTCATCCGGCTCGACCGTCTCACCGTCTCCGGCGACGTGCTCCGGTATGATTTCAGCACCTCACTCGACGTTTTCCGGAAAACCTCGTTCTTCGTCGAATACGACCGTCCTTTCGCCGAACCGGCCGAGAGCATCCTGACGATGCCGTTCGCCGGCGTCATGATGACGGTGGCGTGGGCCTCCGGGGCCGACCTGGAGATGCCCTCGATCGACGCTTCGTTCGCGGAATCGCTCGAGCGGTCTTCGCACTACTGGATGAAATGCTACCCGGCCTGGCCCTTCCGCTCGCGGCTGGCCGCGCGGCGGGTCGAAAACCGCCGCGACGGCAACGCCGGCTACGGCATGCTTTTTTCGAGCGGCCTCGATTCGCTGGCCACGTACGTCCGGCATCGCGGCAAGAAGCCCGAGCTTTTCACGGTGATCGGGGCGGACTTCCCGCACGCGAGGGCGGACTTCGCGACGCTCTGCAAGGAGCGGCTCTTCGAAGACCTCGCCCGCGCCGACGGCGTGACGCTGCGCTACATCCGCACGGACATCGACGAGACGCTGGACCTGAAAAAGCTGTCCCGCTTCGCCGCGAACTGGTACGGGGCCGTCCAGCACGGGCTCATGCTCACCTCGCTCGTCGCGCCCGCCAGCCATACGTATCTGAAGACTCTCTTCATGGCCAGCTGTTCGCACAAGCGGGATTATCATTTCCCCTGCGGCAGCGAGCCCGAGGTGGTGCGCGGACTGCGATGGGCCGGTACGGCCGTCGAGGACGACCTGCACGAGATGAACCGCGCGCAAAAAGTGGGCGCCTGGCTCAAGCCTTTTCCGGCTTATCATAAATATCTGCGCGTCTGCTGGGAGCAATACGACAAGATCAATTGTTCGCGCTGCGAGAAGTGCCTCCGCACGATCTGCGAGCTCCTCCTCAACAACGAGGACCCCAACCGTTACAATTTCCAGGTCGACGCGGGCACCCTCGAATACCTTCGCCGGAAGCTGCGCGACCGCTACTACCTTTTCTTCCGCGGCAACGAGGGCCTGCTCAACTACTGGCGGGCGATCCGGGAATCGATCGACCTCGACCGCCTGGAGGACCGGCACGGCTCGAAGGCGTTCTTCGAGTGGCTCAAAGCATTCCGCAAGCTCGACCGGCCTCAGAATCCGTGGCTGGTCTCCTCGTGGCTGAGGCTCCTGGAGCTGCGCGACTCCTTGCGTTCCGCGCTCAAAAACCCCACCCCCGCCGCCTGAAGAGGCTTTTTTCATGGCCTTTCCCGCCGTCGCTTTGTATGATAGGCGGTACACGAAAGGGAAAACCAATGGGCAAAAGCGGCGGCAAGAATTCGACGAACCTCCTGAGGCTCTCGGGCATGATCTTCACCGTGATGGGGGCGTTCCACGTGCTGCGCTATTTCGAAATCGTGCGCAGCTTCGATTTCACGTATTTCGGCAGCCTGCTCGTCGGCATTTTTCTCCTGGTCATCGCCCTCCTGTGCATGATGGAAGCGAAATAGGCTACCAATTTAGTAATGTATAATTCTATATTTTATCAATTTACCAGATAGAATTAGTTGACTTTGAGGCCGCGGCGGTTTATACTCCATGAATTGTTGGAGACAATTCTCCGGCCGGTGCTATAATTACGCAGAACCTTCCCATCTGAAGAGGAAATCCCGATGGCATTGAAAGAGATCCACCAGTGGAACCGCGACATTTTCGACGAAAAGCTGCGGACCGAGCTCCTTCCCGAGGAAGAGGCCGAGATCGCGCGCTTCAAGGTCGAGATCGACCGCCTCGAAAAGGGCGAGCTGGATCCCGACGACTTCCGCCGCTTCCGCCTGAACAACGGCATCTACGGCATCCGCGGCACGACGGACCGCCACATGATCCGCATCAAGATCCGCTGGGGCAACCTGAACGCGCTGCAGCTGGAGCGCATCGCGGACATCACCGAGAAATACGCGCCCAACAAGCTCGCGCACGTCACGACGCGCCAGGCGATCCAGCTCCACGAGATCCGGCGCACCGACGTGCCCCAGATCCTGCGCTCCCTGATGGAGGTCGGGCTCACTTCGCGCGAGGCCTGCGGCAACACCGTGCGCAACGTCACCTGCTCGCACTACGCCGGCGTCGATCCCAAAGAGACCTTCAACGTCATCCCGTACGCCGACCTCCTGTCGCTTTATTTCCTCCGCCATCCGGTCGGGCAGAACATGCCGCGCAAGTTCAAGATCGCCTTCGAGTCGAGCGAATCGACCGATTACGCGAAGGTCGGCCTGCACGACCTGGGATTCGTCGCGAAGATCAAGGACGGGAAGAAGGGCTTCGCCGTGTACGTCGGCGGCGGGCTCGGCTCCACGCCGTTTCCGGCTCAGCTTCTCGAGGACTTCTGCCCGGCGGAGATGATGCTGCCGACCGCGGAAGCCGTGATCCGTCTTTTCGACCGCAACGGCGAGCGCAAGGACAAGAACCGCGCGCGCATCAAGTATCTCGTCGCCAAGTGGGGGATCGAGACTTTCCGAGCGGAGTTCGTCGCCGAGCGCACCCAGGTTTACATGACCGGCTCCGGCAAAGAGGCTTTCTGGAAATTGAACGACGAGGAATACAAGGCGCCGGTCCTCAAGGGCGCCCCGCCGGCCGAGTCCGCGGCCGTTCTTCCGGGCTTCGAGGAATGGAAGAAGGACAACACGTTTGAGCAGAAGCAAAAAGGCTATCACGCGGTCAACGTCCGCCTGCCGCTGGGAGACATCAATCCGGCGCAGATGAGGAAGCTCGCCCAGATCGCCCGGACCTTCGGCGGCGGCCGCCTGCGCACGACCATCGCGCAGAACCTGCTCCTGCACTGGATCCCGGCCGCGTCGCTCAAGGCGCTCTTCGCCCAGCTGCAGGGCGCGGGCCTCGCGCAGAAGGGCGCCGAGACCATCACCGACATCACACGGTGCCCGGGCGCCGACACCTGCCAGATCGCGATCACGCACTCCAAGGGGCTCGCGTTCGAGGTGGGGAAGATCTTCGAGAACGGCTACGGTTCGGACCCGGTGTTCCGCGACATCACGATCAAGATCTCCGGCTGCACCAATTCCTGCGGCCAGCACCACATCGCCAACATCGGCTTTCACGGGTCGTCCAAAAACGTCGACGGCCGCGCGGTGCCGCACTACCAGCTCATGATCGGCGGCTACACCGCCGCCAACGCGGGCATCGCGTTCGGAAAGCGCATCGCGCAGATCCCGGCGAAGCGCTGCTCCGACGCCACGAAGGCCGTCCTCGACGCGTTCAAGAAGGAGAAGGGCGCCGCCGAGAATTTTCTGCAGTGGGCCGACCGCGTGGGCGCGCCCCGGCTCAAGGAGATCGTCGCGCCGTTCACGACGGTGCCGGCGTTCGACCAGGACCCCGGGATGTACGAAGATCTCGGCGACCCGGGGAAGGCTTTCAAGCTCGAAATGGGGAAGGGTGAGTGCGCAGCGTAGGTTTTTTCCCGGACCCAGTCGTTAAGCTCGAAAACTATTTCCGCGACCCGTTCGACAATTCCGTCGCGACCGCCCGCACCTGCTACTCCTCGCGCGTCATCACCTCCGAAGACGTCCACAAGGACGAGAAAGCCATCGAACTGCGCGACCGCATCGCGGATTCGATCTACAAGGCCGGCCACCACACGACGATCCAGCACCCGACCTTCCAGTTCATCCTCGACAAGGTTTCGCGGCAGTTCATCTGGTCCTTCCTGCACAGCCACCCGTTTTACAATTCCGAGCAGGTGAGCCAGCGCTACGTCGAAGTGAAGCCCGAAAACTTCGCGGTCCCGCCGCTCGACGACGCGGCGCTCGAGATTTATCTGTCGACGATCAAGCTCCAGATGGACGCCTACCAGTCGCTGATCCGCATCCTGGACCCCGTGATCGTCCGTCAGTACGCGCGGATCTTCCCGAACCGCGACCCCGAGCTCAAACGCTGGAAGAGCGCCCTGAAAAAGCGCGCGCAGGAAGTGGCCCGCTACGTCCTGCCGGTGGCCACGCACGCGCACCTCTACCACACGATTTCGGGGCTGACGCTCCACCGCTACCACCGTCTCTGCGACCAGTTCGACACGCCCTACGAGCAGAAGCTCGTCGTCCGCAAGATGGTCGAGGCCGTGAACGCGGTCGACCCGCTCTTTTTCCGCCACATCGAGGACTCGATCCCGCTCGAGCGGACGCCGGAATACGCGTATTTCGCGGCTCACCCCCAGAAAAAAGGCGACCGGGACGCGTACGTCGCCGAATTCGACGGAGGCCTCGGGGAGCTCACGTCGCGCCTGGTCGACTACAAGGTGAACGGACAGAAGTCCATGGCCGCCGCGGTGCGCGCGGTGCTCGGCCTCACGCAGGACAAGCTTTCGGACCATGACGCCATCGATCTGGTGATGAACCCCGCCAAAAATCCGCTCTTCGGCGAGGCGCTCAATCTCACGACGCTCGGCAAGCTCGCGCGCACGATGAGCCATCCCCATTTCACGTTCCAAAAAAAGATCAGCCACACGGCCGACTCACAGGACCAGCGCCACCGCATGACGCCGGCCTCGAGGCCCGTCCTGCACCGGCAGTTCACCGGCAAGCCCGACTACATCGTCCCGGCGCTCATCAAGGTCTCGGCCGAGGCGGGGGAGTTCTACCAAAAAACCATGGACGCCGTGTGGGCCAACATCGGCAGGCTCCTCGACCGCGGCGTGTCCGAAGAGTACGCGATGTACCTCCTGCCGAACGCGTTCCCGATCCGCTTTTACGAATCCGGCGACCTGCTGAACCATCACCACAAGTGGACCAAGCGGCTCTGCTACACGGCCCAGGAAGAGATCTGGAACATGTGCCGCGACGAAGTGATGCAGGTCAGCCGCGTGTTCCCGGAGATCGGAAAGTACCTCCTGCCGCCCTGCGGCGTCCGGCTCCTGGCCGGCGTGCGCCCGTACTGCCCGGAAGGGGAGCGCTTCTGCGGCGTGCCGGTGTGGAAGCTGCCGGTCGAGGAGTTCGAAAGAGTCCTTTGAGTCCAACGGCGGGTCCGCATGCAGCCGCATTTTAAGAAGTACATCCTCGAAAACGCCGATACGAAATCCGTCCAGGAGATCGCCGCTCATCTCAACCTGAGCGAAAAAAGCGTCGCCGATTTCCTGAAGAAGGAAAAGGTCAGGTCTCCCGGCGGCCGCGGCGGAAATACCCCTGCGGACGCTCTTTCCAAAAATCCGGCGTCCGCGGCTCAGCCCGCCGCGGCCCCGCAGCGACGCCGGGATTTGTCATCCGACCCGCGCGGGGGCGGGCCCGCACCGGCCCCCGGCTTCGATTTCCGGCAGAC